>DATHET010000051.1:0-20133 GCA_035490315.1 Planctomycetota bacterium | reverse complement strand
TCGCTCCGCAGAGGAGCCCCGTCCCCTCCCGACAAGGCCACGGCGCGCGCAAGCCCAAGGGCAACGCCTATTCCAATTCGGCGGGCCGCGGACGATCGAGAAGGTCGGGCGGCGGGCGCTGACCCCGATTGGATTCCCGCCGGGGAAAACACTTACACGGGGTGGGGCTTATCCCCTGATGTTACAAGGTTGCAATCCGCACTTTTGCTGATATGCAGCTTCAAGCTGGTTTGTTGAATGGATGAAGCAAATCAGGCGCTTGCAGATAAACCTCCGCAAACGCCATAATCCCGACATGGCCAACAATATCCAGCAACAGATCGAGGCTCGCGTTCAGGCATTCGTCCGTGAAGTGAGCGAGCTTGTCCGGACCTCCGCGATGCAAGCCGTCGCCGACGCTCTCGGCGGCAGCGCCGGAGCTCGTCGCGGTCGTCCCGTGGATTCGAAGAATGCCGCGCCGACGGCTGCCAAGGGCGGTCGCGCGAAACGCGGCAAGCGCACCAGCGAGCAGGTCGACTCGATGGCGGCGCGCATCTTGGAGCACGTCAAAAAGAATCCGGGCGCCAATGTCACGGGCATGGCCAAGGCCTTCAACCTCAAATCGAAGGACTTGACGCTGCCGATCGGAAAACTGATGGCGTCCAAGAAGCTCAAGACGACCGGCCAGCGCCGCGGCACGAAGTATCACGTCCGCTGATACTTCCTCGAGCCGTCGATCGGGCTCGAGACGCGACCTGAACGAGCAAGGCCGGCCTCCGCGGAATTCTCCGCGGGACCGGCCTTGATGCTTTTTGCATCCGCCTGAGTTCCGGGACGCCGTCTCAATCGGGCAAGGGCAGTCCCGGTTTCCATCCCGCCTGCTTGACGCGCTCGAGCCACTGGAGGACTTGATTGCGCTGCGCGTGCAGGAGCAGCAGCAGGACGTCGCCGGGTCTGGCCCAGAGCAGTGATCTGCGCACTGCGTCCATTTCGTTGTCCGCGATCTCCACGCAGCTCTTCGGATAGCCCAGACGCTCGAGCTCGTCCGCGATCACCCCGACCACGGCTCCCGGCGCGCGGCCGCGCAGGTGCTCGGGCATTTCCTTGATCACGATGCGCTCCGGCCGCGCCTCGAGCGTCAGGCGCACGAGCTCGCGAATCGATGCATCGTCGCGATCGCCGGCCTGTCCGAGGATCACCAGGCGCCGCTTGGCCTCCAGCGCGCGGATCATCGCCACCAGAGCGCTCATCCCGTGCGGATTGTGGGCAAAGTCGCACAGAGCGCGCACTCCGCCGAATTCGAATTCGTTGAGGCGTCCGGGGTTGTCCTCGGTGTCGCTCGAGAAGCTGCCCAGGCCGCGGCGCACCGCCTGCTCGTCCAGACCCAGCGCGAAGCCAGTCGCGATGGCGCCCAGGGAATTCGAGACGTTGTGCAGAGCGGCTCCGCCGAACAGGAAAGGCAACTCGTCGACCGAGGCGAGGCGCCGCCGCTCGCGCGAAGCGAGGTACCAGAGCGCGCCCTGGTCGAGCACAGCGGCAGCGCCGCCGCGGGCGAAGTGCTCGCGGACCAGCGGATGATCGGCCTCGCGCGTGAACCACACCAGGTTCTCCGGCCGGAGGCTCGCCGCGCGCTTCACGAGCATCGCATCGTCGGCATTGAGCACCAGCGCGCCGCCGGGAACCAAGGCCCGCGCTACCACGAATTTCACGTCGGTCAACGCTTCGAGATCGTGGACGCCCCATTCACCGAGGTGATCGGCCGCGACGTTGGTGATCAAGGCCGCTCGAGCGCGGCGCACGCTCAACCCGCGACGCGAGATGCCGCCGCGCGCGCATTCGAGCACCGCGGCGTCGACGCGCTGGTCGCGCAAGACCATCCGCGCGCCCGAGGACCCGGCGTAATCGCCGTGATCGAGCGTGTCCGCGCCGACCCGCACCCAATCGGTGGTCGACATGCCGGGCGTCAGCCCCGCGGCCGCGATCATCGCCCCCACCATCCGCACGCTGGTCGATTTTCCGTTGGTGCCCGTGACCAGCGCGACTGGGATGTCGCGCACGGGCGGCCAGTCGATCGAGCGCACCGCCGGCAGGGCCGCGGTGGCGAAGGAAAGCGAGTGACGGCCCATCCCGACCGAGGTGCAATCGTCGTCCGTGAACAGGCTGACGCCGTGCTCGGCGGCTGCGTCGGCGACGCGCACCAGGCCCTTGTGGCGGCGCTTCTCGCGCGCGATCCTGCGGCGCAATTCCGGCAAGGCCTGAGCGAGGGATCTTGCCGGCACACTCTCGAGGCTCGCGCGAGCCTGTTCGCAAGCCCACTCGTTGACGTCGGTCGCGCTGAGCAGCGAATCGAGCGGCGCGGCCAGGGCCAGGCTCACGCCTCCAAGATGGCGGCGCGAAGCCAGGTCTTCCGGCCATTCGAGGGCGCGCAGAACCGTTCGCGCGGCAGCTTCCCAGGCCTGGACCAGCGGCCCGACGAGCCCGGCTTCGATGGCGACGTCGAGCACCGCCGAGGGAGCGTCCCAGATCACCGAAAGGCCGGGAACACGCCGCGAATCGCGAACTTCCATCAGCTCAGTCGTCGATCTCGCGCGCCAGGCGCACGCCGCGCTCGTCGCGCAGCAGGGCATCGCCACCGAAGCTCAGCTCGGGGATCTCGCCGGGCTCGATGCGCACGGGCTGGGGCGTTTCCTGGCGGGCGTGGCTCACGTCGGGGCGGAAGCTCGTGATCTGGCGCCAGGTGCGCTTGATCGAATCGCCGAAGATCAAGACCAGGTCGCGCGGACGAGCCATGGCGAGCACGGCGCTGACCGCTTCCTGCTCGTCGGGGATCAGCGTGACCTTGCTCTTCTGCACGCCGTGCGCGAACAAGGCCTCGGCGAGCATCTTGGGCACTTCGTCGCTCGCGCGGCCGCGCAGGCCGTCGTCTCTGCGGCAGACCGTGTGGTCGAAATGACCGGCGGTGATGCGCGCGATCTCGCGGATGTCCTCGTCGCGGCGATCGCCGGGCGCGGCGAGCACCAAAAGCTTGCGCCCCTTGGGCTCGAGTCGCTCGACGAGGCGGACCATCGCCTCGACCGCCGCCGGGTTGTGCCCGTAATCGAGGATCACCTTGAAAGGGTGCTCGTCGAACACGTTCATGCGCCCCGGCGCCTGGAAGAAGGTCGTGTCGAAGGTGCGCAGGCCGTGGCGGATGTCCTCGAGCTTGACGCTCATGGAAAAGGCCATGGCCGCGGCGAACATCGCGTTCTGGACGTTGTGCAGCGCGCGCCCGTCGAGCGTCGCGGGCACGAGGTGGGTCCACAGCAACGGGATGTGAGCGCCGTGGTCGTAGATCGTGATCATGTGGCCGTTGATGCCCTGCTCGAGCACCACGGCGCGGCCGCCGGCGATGATGTGCTCCTTCACCAGCGCGTTCTGCGAATTCATCGTGACGTAGCACAGATGCTTCGCCTGGGTGTAGTCGGCCATGCGCAGGCAGCGCTCGTCGTCGGCGTTGAGCACCGCCGTGTCCTTGGCGACCTCGACCACGATGCGCTTCACTTCCGCCAGCTCGTCGAGGGTCGACACGCCGCGCAGGCCGAGGTGGTCGGATTGCACGTTGATCACCGCGCCGACGTTGCACTTGCGGTAGCCCATGCCGCTGCGCAGCAGTCCTCCGCGCGCGGTTTCCAGGACGGCGACGTCGACCGAGGGATCGCGCAGCACCATGCGCGCGCTGGTCGGCCCGGTCATGTCGCCTTCGACGGTCAAGTGCCCGTCGATGTACACGCCGTCGGTGGTCGCGAGTCCCACGTGGTGGCCGGCGAGCTTGAAGATGTGCGCCAGCATGCGCGTGGTCGTGGTCTTGCCGTTGGTGCCGGTGATCGCTGCGATCGGGATGCGGCTCGGCGTGCCCGGCGGGAAGAGCATGTCCATCACCGGGCCCGCGACGTCGCGCGGCTTGCCCTCGCTCGGCGCCACGTGCATGCGGAAGCCCGGAGCCGCGTTGACTTCGCAGATCGCTCCGCGGGTCGCGCTGTAGGATTCCGAGATGTCGGTCGAGAGGAAATCGATGCCCGCGACGTCGAGTCCCACGGCCCTGGCGGCGCGCACGGCCATCTCGACGTTGTCGGGATGGACGATGTCGGTGACGTCGATCGAAGTTCCGCCGGTCGAAAGATTGCCTGTCGCGCGCAGGAAGACGATCTGCGCCACCTCGGGGACGCTGGTCCTCGAGAGGCCGGCCTTGGTCAGGATCTGCTCGGCCTGGTGGTCGAACTCCAGGCGCGTCAAGACTTTCTCGTGGCCGACTCCGCGGCGCGGATCCTGATTGGCGATCTCGACCAGCTGCTCGACCGTGTGCAGGCCGTCGCCGACCACGTGGCCGGGCATGCGCTTGGCGGCCGCGATCAATTCACCGTTGACGACCAGCATGCGGTGGTCGAAGCCTTCGATGAACTGCTCGACGATCACCGCGCGCGAATGCTCGCGAGCCACGGCGAAGGCCGCGCGCACGTCCTCGCCGCTGCGCATGCCGATGGAAACGCCGCGGCCGTGGTTGGCGTCGAGCGGCTTGACCACCACCGGAAATCCCAGCCGCGCGGCGGCCGTAGCGGCTTCGCTTTCGGAGTAGACCAGGGCCTGGCGCGGCACGGGCAGGCCGAGATCGGCCAGGATGCGGTTGGTCTCTTCCTTGTCGGAGGCGATCTCGACCGCGATGTGGCGCGTCTCGCTGGTGATCGTGGCCTGGATTCGGCGCTGGTACTTGCCGTGGCCGAACTGGATCAAGGAGTGCTTGTTGAGCCGCAGCCAGGGTATGTCGCGCTCTTCCGCGGCGCGCACCAACGAAGCCGTCGAGGGCCCGAGGGCGCGGCGTTGCGCGTAGCGGATGAACGCGTCGCGCTCCGCCCCGAAATCGAAGCTGGCGACGTTGGAATCGGCTGGGCGCAACTCGACGGGCACCAGCGAGTGCAAGAGGCGCAGCGCGAGGTTCGCGGCTTCGAGGCCGACTTCCTGCTGCTCGTACTGGAACACGACGTGGTACTGGCCGACCTCGCCCGTCCCGCGCGTGCGGCCGAAAGTCACATGGGCCCCGGCGACGTTCTGCAACTCGATGGTCACGTGCTCGAAGACGTGGCCGAGCCAGGTGCCCTGGTCCTCGCGCATGCGCCGCAGGAATCCGCCGGGCTCGCCGTAAGAGCAACCGTGCTCGGCTAGCCCTGGCAAAGCTTCGAGCAGAGCCTTCTCGAATTCGGCTCCCAGGCGCGCGGTCGGCCAGTCCTCGAGCGGACCGAGATCGACCGTCTGGCGGATGACGGGAAAATGCGCGTAGAGACTCGGCCCGAGATAGACCGACGTCGCGAGAATTCTCATGGCTACTGCTTGTCGGAAGCCGCCGCGGAAGGCGTGGCCTGGCGCGTGTGCAGGTTGAAGCGGCCGCCGCGCACGAGGACGTGCAATCGCACGCCGATCAAGCTGACGGGTTGCGATTTCTCCACCTGGTGCATCGAGGAGAATTCCACGTCGCTGGGATCGATGATGGTCACGCCGCCCGAGCCCACCACCTCGAGGCTCTCGTCGGGACCGATGAACACGGCCGTGTCCTCATCGAGTCCCACGCCGAGAGCGAAGGGATTGTAGGCGAGCGCGGTGAGCAGGCGTCCGAGGCGATCGCGCTGGCGGAAGTGCTGGTCGACGATGATCCGATTGGTCAGCCCGAGACCCGGAGCCAGGGTCACCATCGAATGCCGCGGCGTCGCGCCTTCGTCGCCGTAAGCGATCATGTGCTCGCACAGGAAAGCCGCTCCCGCGGAAGTTCCCGCGACGTGCATGCCGGAGAGGTTGCGCTCGCGCAGGATCTTCGCCACGCGCGTTCCGCCGAGCGTCGTCGACAAGCGCAATTGATTGCCGCCAGTCAGGAACACGCCGTCGCATTCCTCGAGCATCGCGAGCCAGTCGTCGCGCGCGCAATCGAGTCGCGAATCGAAGGGCAGGACCACGGCGCGTTTCACGCCGAGATCGAGGAACAGGTCCTCGTAATTCTTGCCCGTCGAAGTTTCCGTGCTCGCGGTGGGGATGACCGCCAGGCGCGCCTGCTTGCCGCCGCAGAGCTTCACGAAGCGGCGCAGGATCTGCGGATCCTGCACTTTGTCGATTCCACCGCCGATCGGAATGATGAAGCCGCGACTCACTGAGTGGTCCTTCGATTGAAATTCAAGCCTGGGGACGGGCCTCGAACGTTCCGTATTGCTGCAGCGCTCCGGAGAGCACGTGCCAGCGTCCGAGACACAGAACATCGGCGATGCGGTGATCCTCGTCAAGCACGACGAGGTCCGCGTCGGCGCCGACCTCGATCCTGCCTTTGCGCGGGAGGCGCAGGACACGCGCCCAATTGGCCGTGAAAGGAGCGATCGCGCGCTCGAGAGGAATTCCAGCCTGGAGCAGCTCGCGCAGCGTCGACGCCAGGGAGCTCGGCTCTCCGACGTCCATGTGCTCGACCCGGCCGTCGGCATCGAAGCAGGGCAGGCAGCCTCCGCCATCGGAGCTCGCGGTGAGGCGCGCGGGATCGACGCCGCTCGCGAAGGCCGCGAGCAGGGCATCGCGCGCCGACAATCCGTCGTCGTCGCTGTCGTCGCCGACAGGGTATGCCGTGACGTCGACGCTGACGCCGATCTTCGCGAGCGCCAGGGCTTCCTCGAAGAGCGCCTTGCGCCGATTGACATGGGTCGGCTGGAAGACGCGCGCGGGGATTTCCGTGGTGCGCAGGGCTTCGCGGATCAGCTCGAGCCCGCGCGGACCGTCGCCGACATGCAGGTGCAGGACGCCCGCTTTGTCGGTCATCAGGCCGGCGACGTGACACTCGCTCGCGACGCGCGTGAACTCCTCGAAGGACGGCTGGCTCGAGCGATGGTCGCTGATCGCGAGCTCGCCGACGCCCAGCACCTTGTCGATGTGCACGATATCGCCCTTCGCGCTGCCGGTGATCGTCGCGAGCGGCAGGTGATAGCCGCCAGTCCAGGCGAAGGCGCTCATGCCCTCGGCTTCGAGCGCGCGCGCCCGCGCCACGACTTCGCCCGGCCTGCGGTTCAGATCGTCGGTGCCGAGCAGCCCGACGACGGTCGTGACACCCGCGCGCGTGAAGCGCGACAGGCCGACTTCGGGCACGCGGCTCGCATATCCCGATTCACCGCCGCCGCCGGTGATGTGCGCGTGCCCGTCGATGAATCCGGGGACGACGCGCCGACGCCCGAGATCGCGCTGGCGGATTCCGAGCGACTTGGGGAATTGCGGAAGGTCGGTTCCGATCCAGACGATGCGCTCGCCCGCGATCAGCAGATGGCGCAAGCCCAGATGTTCCGGCGAATAGACATCTGCGTTGACCAGGAGCTCGAGCACGATGGGCGCAGTGTGCGGGCGCCGCGCGCTCAACACCAGGCGTTGTTCAAGACCTCGCCCATCCCGCCGGCGCCAGGGACGATGTAGCCCTTCTCGTTCAGGCCGCGCTCTTCGCTCCAGCGCGCCCCGGGCAGCGCGTCGTGCACGTCGTCGGGCGACAGGCCGCGGTCGAGGCGCGCGGTGTAGACCACGAGGTTGTCGATCCCGCCGAGCACCGCGCGCAGATACTCCGGCGTCGCGATCATCGGCATCGCGACGATGCGCGCGGGCCGGCCGTGGTGCTCGAGGTAGTGGCGCACGGCGCGAATGGTCGTCGAGCCCGTCGCCCCCATCGGGTCGGGCAGGAGCAGGATCGCGCCTTCGACGCTGCCACCGATCTTGCTGCCGTGCAGGTCGACGCCGACGACGTGGCCGGCGGCGTCGCTGATGCGCGCCATGGTCAAGTGATCGAGGCGGACGTTCTCCGGCGGCAGCACGCTGGTCAGCATCTCGAAGCAGGTCTGCGAGGGCACGATCCCGGCGCGGATGATGTCGACGATCACCACGCGCGTCTTCGGATCGAGCACGGTGCCGCGGTACACGCCTTCGCGCGGGTGGAATTCGGCCATGCGCGTCGGGACTTCGGCGCGCACCGGCGGGAACTCGCGGCCGGCGACGTTGACCAGCATGGTCTGGTAGACCTGGCGCAGGATCCCGACCATCTCGGGATGGCGCACTTCGGGGCTGGAGATGCGCGCGAGGGCCGTCAGCAGGAAACGGTTGTCGAGGATGTGGACCTGCGCGCCGTAGCGATGCTCGCGCTCCCAGGCTCCGCTGGCTCCGGAACCGCGCGAACGGTGGACTGGCTGGAGGATCGGGTCGGTGCGTGGCTCGGTTTGCATCAGGAGTGGGCCCGTGACCTGGAGTGTCCGGCGGACCTGGGATTCGCGCCAGCCAGAAATCCGCTTACCCGCCGCACGCCGCCTGCGCCGCGGCCAGTGCGCGCACCAGCTCGGGCACGGCCGACACCGGCGTCGAGCACAGGGCGACGCGCAAGGCGCCGGCGATCGGCACGACGTACACGCCGTTCTCGCGCATGTGCTTGGCTTCTGCCTGGGGATCCTTGGAGAACACCGTGACGAAGAAGCCGCCTTCGTAGCGCGGGTATTTCAATCCGGACGCGCGCGCCGCTGCATTGAAGGCCTGGACGCGCGCCCCGAGCAGGTCGACCAGGCGCTGGCGCTCGGCGTCGATGCGCAGCGAGGACTCGGGCGAGTTCATCAGGTCGGCGATCGCGAGCATCCCGAGGTGATTGCAGTTCGACCAGGTGCCGCGGCACGAATAGGACAATGCATTGTGGATCCGCGTACGCTCACTCGCGTCGGAGTGCGACGCGACCAGCGCGCCGATCCGCGCTCCGTACTGCGCGAAGCTCTTCGAGGCGGTCCACGCGCACAGGAGCAGCACGCGCTCGCCGAGGGTCTCGACCTGCTCCAGCCACTTTTCCGAGCGGCCGCCGAAATGGGCGTAGGCGTAGTCGACGCACAGACTGACCGGCGCGGTGAGCGATGCGTGGCGCAGGGCTTCGCAGACTCCGGCCCATTCGCGCGCGTCGAGCGAGTAGCCGGTCGGGTTGTGGCAGGGCGTGTTGAGGATCACCAGCGCGCGCTTCTGCGTCTCGACCTGGCGCTCGAGCGCGACCTGGAAGCTCTTCGTGTCGAAGCGGCCCGCCGCGTCGAACATCTCGAAGGTCTCGACTCGCCGGCGCGTGTGGTCGGCGATCGTTTTATAAGGACCCCAGTAATACTTCGTGGTCAGCAGCGCCTCGCCCGGGTCGAGGAAGTTGACGATCGCATGGTGCAGGGCACCCGTCCCGCCGGGCGTGGCGACGGCGACGGAGCGCTCGCCCTGGGCGCGGCCGTGGTAGAGGTCGCGGATCACCGCCGAGAGGAAACCGGGCTCGCCCGCGATCGGCGCGTAGCTCGCCGCGTCGACGAGCTTCACCCGCGAGATCGCCTCGCCCACGCTGGGCAGGATCGCCAGGATTCCGTCGTCCTCGACCAGGGCGCCGAGGGTCGCGTTGATGATCCGCTCGCCGGCGCGCGCGCGGCGCTGGGCCTCGGCGTTGAGGAAGAAGATCGGATCGTCGCCAGGACGTTCGCGGGCGTCCTCGATCAGGAAACTCGTCAAGGCGGCAGATGTGGTCGCGGTCACGGTGTGTGCCGCTGTCCGCTTACGGCAGACGCCGCGGTCCAGCGGGCAGAGAGGATACCCGATCCGCTCAGCGCTTGAACGAAACCACGGCGTCGAAGGCTTCCTGCTCGCGCGGAGTCATCTTCCGGCCGTTGCCGGGGATCGGGTCGCCGGTGCGGATGCCCACCAGAACCAGGTAGCGATCGAAGTAGGTGACCGCGACCAGGTCGGGCACGAAGATGTAGCGCGAGTGTCCTGCGGCCCAGGCGAGGTCCGCGTCGAGCGGGTCGTTGCCCAGGCCCTGGACCGCCAGCGTGGCGGCCTGGTTGAGCCGATCGGTCTTCTTCATGCGCGCGATTTCCGGTTGCGCGGCTTCGCCCTCGGTCGTGCCGGGAATCAGCTCGAGCACTTTGGCGCGGATGTCGGCCGCGGTCTTGAGCACGCGGTCGCGCCACTGGCGCAGGGGCGCGAGCTTGGGCTCTACGCGCGCCGAGAAGAGCAGCAGCTGCATGCGCGATTCGAGAGCTCGGCGAGGATCGAGCAGGGCTACCAGCTCGGTCGCGCGCGTCTTCTCGTCGGCGATGCGGCCGATCTCGAGCAGCTTCCTGGCCAGCTGGGTCTCCTCCGCGCCGGCCACTTTGTCGTCCGGGCCGGGCTTGAGCACTTCGAGATCGGAACGCAGGGCGCGCAATTCGGCGGAGGCGAGGTCCGCGCGGGCGGCGATGTGCTCGATCTCGGCTTCGCTGAGGATCACGAAGCCGTTGACCGTGCCGCTGAACACCGCGCGCGCGCGCTCGAGATCGAGCACCGCGACTTCGGCGCGCGACACGAGCTCGCGCCGCGTGTTGAAACGCGTGTCGACCAGCATCGAGGCCAGGGCCCTGGAGCGCGCGTCGCCGGCAGCCAGCTCGCGCGCCGGCATGTCGTAGGACTTCGCGTAGGCGGCGTGCAGCGCGGCCATGTCGTCGCCGGCGCTTCCCGGGAGGAACTGGAAATAGCCGCGGTCGACGTAGTGCTGGCGCAGGCTCAGGAGCAGGGCTCGGGTCGCGTTGGAGACCTCGGTCAACTCGTCGAAGAACGCGCGATCCTCCGGGTCCTTGGAACGGAACAGCTCGCTGACGCCCTTCTGCTTCAAGGCCAGGCCGAAGCCGCGCTTGCCATCGGGCGCCAGGCCATCGTCAGCGGCATGCACTTGCGAGAACGCGGTCGACTTCGCGGCGGCGGGCGGAGCGACGGCTGCGAGAGCGAGCAGGACCAGCAAAGCCTTGGATTTCATCTCGAAGAAGAGCAGGAGGCCAGTGGAACTGAACCGCGGGGCTGGCGAGGTTACCCGACGGCCCTGCCCGACGCGCAGGCCGTGTTTCTCGGTCCTAGACCGCCGAGCGGGACATTCCTAGCGCCGCGGAGCGGCCGTGGAGCGCGAAGCCGAGCAGTCGCTCTTGAGACGGCTTCCTAGGCGAAGGGTCCGGCGCCCTCGTCGGGAGCTCGCGCGTCACCGTGAGGCATGACGGCCGCGGCGTCCGACAGGAATTCGGCCGGCGGGCGCTCGCTGGGCGAGAAGCGCGCCTGATGGCGCAACGGCGGCTGCAGGATGTGCACGGCGAGGTCTTCGCTCTCGGAAAAATCGCTCGCGGCCGGTGCAGGAACATCCGATCCGCGCATCCGCCGCCGCGCGAGGCCCTGGGCGTAGAGCACCTGGCTGATTCCGAGCGCCGCGGTGTGGGCGAGCAGCTCGCTGTCGAAGGCCACCAGCTGCTCGAGCGAGTCGACGCCGGCCGCTTCGAGCGCGCGGTGCGTCGCGCGATCGAGCTCAGCTGCTTCCAGCGGCGTGGCGAGCTCGAGGGCGGGTGATTCATCGAGCTTGCGCGGCGGGTTTCGCTCCGGCGCCAGGCTGGCCCGCTCGAGCTCGTCCCAGCGTCGCGAGGCCGCGTCGAGGATCGCCTCGCGGCCGTGCACCACCTGGTGCACCGCGCGGCGCGCTACCCGCGGCGCGGGCTGGGCCAGGACAGGCTCTTCCGGATCGAGCACGCGCTTGCCCAGGGCCAGAGCTTCCTTCTGGAAACGCCGCGCGGTCGCCGGCGGGAGCGCCAGGATCTTGACCAGCTCGGCGATCGGGCGCGCGCTCAGATCCTCGATGCGGAGCACGCCGTTCACGCGCAAGCGCTTCAGGGTCGCGGGGCCGTCGCCGTAGAGATTGCACAGCAATGCGAGTGCGTCCATGACTCTGTTCCTGTGTGCCTTGGCTTCAGCCCGGGATTGGCGAAACGATGGGACGCGCTTTTTTCAAGGCGCCCGGAGCGAGGGTGGCGCCGGTGAGGCCAGGCGCCTGGGCGCGGGCTGGCCCCTGCAGCGGGCGGCCGATCTCGGGGCGATCCGCGAGGACTTCCGCGGCCAGGGCGTGGAAATCGTCCGCGCCTCCGCAGTGCGGCGCGATGTCGAACACCGGTCTTCCGCAGGCGGCGGCTTCGCGCAGGCGCACGCTCGAGCGCACCACGGTGTCGTACATCTCCTCGCCGAAACGCGCGTGCAGGGCGACGAGCATTTCGCGGGCGAAACGCGTGCGCTTGTCGAACAGCGTGCCGACGACGCGCCGATCGAACGACGAGCCCTGTTGCTCGGCAACCACCTCGAACAAGGCGCGCGCGCGCACCGCGCCCTGGAGGGCGAAGGCTCCGGTCTCGATCACGAGCAGGGCGCTGGTCGAAGCGCACAGGGCATTGGCGGTCAGCACGCCGTCGGCGCGCGCGGGACAGTCGATCAGCGCGAAATCGAACTGATCGGCGACCTCCGCCAGCGCGTTGCGCAGGCGATGCTCGGGCGAGACCATGCGCGCGCTCTCCTCCTCGAACTCGGCGAGTCGCTGGCAAGCGGCGAGCAGGCTCAAGCCGCAAGGCGCGCTGCGCAGGGCTTCGCGCGTCGTGACCCGATCGCAGAGCACGTCGGCGATCGACGGCCCGCTCTCCGCGTGGGCCGACAGTCCCATGGTCGCGTGGGCCTGGGGATCGAGATCGACCACGAGCACGCGCTGCTGCGCCAGTGACAAGGCAGCGGCGAGATGGATCGCCGTGGTCGTCTTGCCGCACCCGCCCTTCTGGTTGACGAGACTGAGTACGCGCATCGGGTGCGCACCGCGGCCGGGCGGACTACCGCAGGGCTCGCTGAGCGCGCTCGTAGAATGCGCTTGCGGTTCGAGCGAGGTCAAGGGCCGGCCATTCCGCCAGTCGGCCGAAGGCTCTGGCGGCCTCGCAATCGGGACTCGAGAGGACCACCGGCGAGCGCACCTCGACCGAGCGGCCGACCGCCGGATCCGCGGGCACCCAGCCGAGCAGCTCGGGCTGGCTGCCGAGGAACTTCTGGGATGCGTTGCGGAAGCGCGCCCAGGCCGATTCGGCCGAGGAGGGCTCGGGCACGCGATTGATCAGCATGCCGACCCGGATGTAGGGATTGACCGAGAGGGCGCGCTTGTAGAGCGCGTAGCCGTCGGAGAGTCCGGTGACCTCGTGACTGGTGACCAAGAGCAACGTGCTGGTCGCCGCCAGGTGCGCCACCGTGCCGTAGCCCAGTCCCGCGCCGTGGTCGATCACGATCAGGTCGAAGGCGTCTTCCAGGGCGCGCAGGCTCTTGAACAGCCGCTCGAGCTCGCGCCGCGTCGGGTTGGTCAGGGTGTGACGTCCGACGCCTCCGGAGAGCAGCTTCAATCCGTTCGGGCCCTCGACCAGGGCGTCGAAGGGATCGATCGAGCCCTCCATCACGTGCCCGAGGTCGTACTGCGGCGCCAGGCCGAGCAGCAGATGGGCATTGGCGAGACCGGCGTCGAAATCGATCAGCAGCACCCGCTCGCCGCGGCCCGCGCGCAGGGTCGCCAGGTTGGTCGACGTGATGCTCTTTCCCGTGCCGCCCTTGCCGCTCGCGACGCAAACCACGCGCGCGGTAACCACCGCGGCTGGCGTCTGGGGTGTGCGCACCAGGCCGGCGCGGCGCAGAAAATCGAGGCGAGGGAAGTCGAGCATGGTGCAGGGGCCGGGAGACTCTCTACGCGATGCGCCGAGCCGTCAACCCCCGCAGTCGATGAAGATGCACGCTCTTCCCATAAATCCTTGCCGTGCCAGCTGATCAGGAGCGCGGGACTGCCGGCGCGCTCACAAGGCGACAGGGATGTTGGGATCGCTCGGCAGCGCGTCGAGCAGCTTCTGCAGAGCCAAGTGGTCGACCGGCTTGACCAGGTGCAGGTCGAAGCCGGCGCGGCGGGTCGCTTCGCGGGCGTCGGACTGGCTCCAACCGGTGAGCGCGACCAGCATGATCTCGCCGCCACGGGGCAGCTTGCGGATCAGCTGCGCCGCCTCGTAGCCGTTCATCCCGGGCATGCCGAGATCGAGGAAGATCACCTGGGGTTGGAAGCGCTGCGCCTGGCTGACTGCTTCGAGTCCCGAATGGGCGGTCTGGACACGGTGGCCCGTATGCCGCAGGAGCATCGTCAGGGCGTCGGCGGCGTCGACGTTGTCGTCGACTACCAGGATCTTGCGGCCGGGGACGGGCGAGTTCATGGGCGAGTCTTCTTCGGACGGCTTGGGGACGCTGACACTTCGCGCCGGGATCAGCGGAAGGTGGACGACGAACTCGCTACCGCGGCCGGAGCCCTCGCTGTGCACGCTCACGTCGCCGCCGTGAAGCTCGACCAGGCGCTTGACCAGGGCGAGGCCGATCCCGAGTCCTCCCTGGGAGCGATCGAGGGTGCGCTCGAACTGCACGAACAGCTCGAACATCTTGGGCATCATCTCGGCGGGGATGCCGACGCCGCTGTCCTTGACGCGTATCTGGACGTCGGAGTCAGTGCAACTGACGTGCAACTGGATCTTTCCGCTGTCTTGGGTGTACTTGGCGGCGTTGCTGAGCAGGTTGCTCAGGATCTGGGCCAGACGCATCGCGTCGCCGTGGATCACGACCGGGTCCTCGGGCATGTGCACGGTCAAGGCGTGGTGGTGCGAATCGATCAGAGGCCGGACGGTCTCGATCGCACGCTCGATCACCTTGGTGAGCTCGACTTCGGCCGTCTGCAGCTTGATCTTGCCCTGGGTGATGCGCGAGACGTCGAGCAGATCCTCGACCAGGCGGCTCAGATGGGCCACCTGGCGGGTGATCACGTCGCGGCACCACACGAGCTGCGGGTCGTTCAGGTTCTTGAGCCGCATCATCTCGAGCCCGTTGACGATCGGCGCCAGCGGATTGCGCAGCTCGTGGGCCAGCATGGCGATGAACTCGTCCTTGCGGCGGTCGGCGTCGCGCAGGGCGTTCTCCAGCATCTTGCGCTCGGTGATGTCGGTCGAGACGCCGACGATGCCATAGGGTTCGCCGGCCGCGTCCAACAGCGGAGCCTTGATCGAGTTGAAGACGGCGCTGCGGCCGTCGGCGAGCAGCACGTTCCACTCGAACTCCTGGGGCCGGCGCTCGGTCAGCACGCGTTTGGTGTGCTCGTCGAAAGCCCTGGCCACGGGCTCGGGCAGCAGCTCGTAGATCGATTTGCCGCGGGCATCCTGGCTGCTGCATGGCAGGAGCACCTCCCAGGAACGGTTGAGGTGCACGAAGCGGCCTTCGAGGTCGATCAGATTGATCAGGGCCGAGGTGTTCTGGAGGATCGCGTGCAGGTGCTGGTCGCTGCGCTGCTGGGCCTCCTCGGCGCGGCGGCGCACCGCGATCTCCTCGGTCAGGATCTGGTTGGTGCGCTCGAGCTCGGCGTTTGCGAACTCGAGATCGCGGTTCATGCGCTCGAGGTCGCGCCCCTTCTCGGCCTCTAGCGTGCTATTGGTGACGGCCAGCTCGGCGTTGGCCTGGGCCAGGTTCTGGTTGAGTCGCCGCAGCTCCTGCTTCTGGAGGAAGAGCTCGACCAGCACGGAGACCTTGCTGCGCAGGATCGCCGGGATGACTGGGATGTAGACGTAATCGACCGCGCCGAGCTCGTAGCCCTTGAGCCGGTCCATGTCGGTGACGTTGAAGGCGGTGACGAACACCAGCGGCGTGTTCTCGTAGCGCGGGTGCTGGTGGATCATCTGCGCCGTCTCGAAACCGTCCATGCCGGGCATATTGACGTCGAGCAGGATCACGGCGTACTCGCGGCGCATCAGCTCCTGCAGCGCCTCGGCGCCCGAGCCGGCGCGAACGATGTTCTGGTTCAGCTCTCCGAGGATCACCTCGTAGCTCAGGAGACGAGATGGCTGATCGTCGACGATCAGGATATTGACCTTCTCACCGTTGGTCATCGGTCGATTGCCGAGGGCGCGGTCGGGAAGTTGACCATTTTTTTGCATGATTCGTAAGTTCAGCGGTGCAGCCACATGCGCAACAGCGACAAGAGCTGTTCCGTGTTGACAGGCTTGGCAATGTAATCCGAGGCTCCGGCTTCGAGGCACTTCTCGCGGTCGCCCTTCATCGCCTTCGCGGTCAAGGCGATGATCGGCAGCAGGCGCAGGTGGTTTTCGCTGCGGATGCGCCGCATGGTTTCGTAGCCGTCCATCTCGGGCATCATGATGTCCATCAGGACCAGCGACAGGTCCTCGGTGGACTCGATCATGTCGATCGCTTCCTGGCCGGTGGTGGCGCTGATCACGGTCATCTTATGCCGCTCGAGCAGGCTGGAGAGGGCGAAGATGTTGCGGACGTCGTCGTCGACGACCAGGACGCGCTTGCCGACCAGGCCTTCGTCGGTCTGGTGCAAGCGCTCGAGCATGCGCTGCTTGGAAGGCGGCAGCTTGGCGATCTCGCGGTGCAGGAACAGCGCCGTCTCGTCGAGCAGGCGCTCGGGCGACTGCACGCCCTTGAGCACGATGCTCTTGGCCATTCGCCGCAGCTGGCTCTCCTCGTCGTCGGTCAATTCTTTGCCCGTGAAGACCACGATCGGCGTGTCGCGCAGCGCGGGTTCGCTGTTGATCGTCGTCAACAGGTCGAAGCCCGAGACGTCCGGCAGGCGCAGGTCGAGCACGACGCAGTCGAAGGGCTGGCTGCGCATCGCGGTCAACGCGTCCTGACCGTTTCCGACCGCCGTGATCTGCACGTCGCCGTTGCCGATCAGCTCAGCGATGCTCATCTGCTCGGCCGGGTCGTCCTCGACCACCAGCAGCTGGCGCATCTCCTGCTTGGTGAAGCGCTTGATCCGATCGAGCGCGTTCTCGAGACCGTCGGTGGTCAGCGGCTTGTTGAGGTAGGCGAAGGCGCCGCGCTCGAGTCCGTGCTGGCGCTCCTCCTCGACCGTGACGATCTGCACCGGGATGTGGCGCGTCTCCGCGTTCTGCTTGAGCTGGCTAAGAACTGTCCAGCCGTGCATGTCCGGCAGGAAGATGTCGAGCGAGATCGCCGACGGCAGGTACTGGCGCGCGAGCGAGAGCGCGTCGTTGCCGCGCATCGCGACCAGGCCCTTGAAGCCGCGCTCGCGCGCCATGTCGAGCAGCACGCGCGCGTAGTGCGGATCGTCCTCGACGATCAGCAGCACTTCGTCGCCCTTCTCGATCTCGTGGCGGTCGTCGGTCACCGTCTCGAGCGGCGGTGCAGGCAGCGCGACCACGAAGCCGGGAGCCGCGCGCAGCGTGTTCGGATTCGCCCGCGCGGTCGCCGGTCCTTCGTAGCGCAGCGGCAGGTACAGCGTGAAGGTGCTGCCCGTGCCCGGAACGCTGTGCAGACGGATCTCGCCGCCGAGCAGATTGGCGAGCTCGCGGCTGATCGCGAGTCCCAGACCCGTGCCGCCGTATTTGCGCGCGGTGCCCGCGTCGGCCTGCTGGAAAGCCTCGAAGATGATCCGCTGCTTCTCGATCGGGATGCCGATGCCGGTGTCGCTGACCGCGAAGTAGACCACGGTCGGCGCGGCGCCGAGCACGGGGTGGTCGGTGCTCCATCCGCTCTTGCCCACGCCGACTTCCAGGCGGATTCCACCGCGTTCCGTGAACTTGAACGCGTTGGAGAGCAGGTTCTTGAGCACCTGCAACAGGCGCTTGGGGTCGGTGCTGATCGCGCGCCCGAGGTCGGGCCCGAAATCGCTGGTGAAGGTCAGGCCGCGGTTCTCCGCCTCGTGGCGGAAGTTGCGCTCGACCATGTCGCGCAGCTGCGAGAAGCCGAGCTCCTCGCTCTCGACGGTCACCGTTCCCGACTCGATCTTCGACAGGTCGAGGATGTCGCTGATCAGGTTCAAGAGGTCGGTGCCCGCGCCGTGGATGGTCTTCGCGAACTCGACCTGGCGCGGCGAGAGGTTGCCCTGGTCGTTCTCGGAGAGCTGCTGGCCAAGGATCAGGATCGAATTGAGCGGCGTGCGCAGCTCGTGCGACATGTTGGCCAGGAACTCGGACTTGTAGCGCGAGGTCAAGGCCAGCTCGGCGGCCTTCTCTTCCACGGCGCGGCGCGCCTGCTCGATTTCCTGGTTCTTGCGCTCGACTTCCGCGTTCTGCTGCGCGAGCAGCTTGGCCTTTTGCGCCAGCTCCTCGTTCGCGTCCTGCAGCTCCTTCTTCTGCGCCTGCAGCTCGCCGGCGAGCTGCTGCGACTGCTTCAAGAGGCCTTCGGTGCGCATCGTGGCCTCGATCGTGTTGAGCACGATTCCGATCGAGCCGGTCAGCTGCTCCAGGAAGTTCATGTGCGACGCCGTGAACTCGGCGATCGAGGCCAGCTCGATCACGGCCTTGACGTGGCCTTCGAAGAGCACCGGCAGCACGATCACCGTGCGCGGCCGGAACTGCACCAGACCGGAGCCGATCATGATCTCCTCGTCGCGGACGTTGGACAGCAGGATGCGCTGGCGCTCGACCGCGCACTGGCCGACCAGACCTTCGCCGAGGTAGTACTCGCGCGGCGTGCGCGTCGCCGACTGGTCGGCGTAGCTCGCGAGCTGCTTGAGCAGCGGCTTGGTCTCGTCGCCTTCCATGACGTACATGACGCCCTGTTGCGCGTTGACCAGTGGCGCCATCTCGGACAGCAGCTCCTGGCCGACCGTGATCAGCTCGCGCTGGCCCTGCATCATGCGGCTGAAGTTCGCCAGGTTGGTCTTCAACCAGTCCTGCTCGGTATTGCGGTCCGTGGTGGCCCGCAGGTTCCCGATCATCGCGTTGATGTAGTCCTTGAGGTCGGCCACTTCGCCGCGCACGTCGACCTGGATCGAGCGCGTCAGGTCGCCCTTGGTCACGGCGGTCGTGACCTCGGCGATCGCGCGCACCTGAGTCGTCAGATTGGCGGCGAGCAGGTTGACGTTGGCCGTCAGGTCCTTCCAGGTTCCGGCCGCGCCGGGCACGTTGGCCTGGCCGCCGAGGCGCCCTTCGACACCGACTTCGCGCGCAACCGTCGTCACCTGGTCGGCGAAAATCGCCAGGGTCGAGGTCATGTTGTTGATCGTCTCGGCGAGCGCGGCGACTTCGCCCTTCGCTTCAACGGTCAGCTTCTGCTGCAGATCGCCGCCGGCGACGGCCGTGACGACCTTCACGATGCCGCGCACCTGGTTGGTCAGGTTGGCGGCCATGACGTTCACGTTGTCGGTCAGGTCCTTCCAGGTTCCGGCGACGCCCTTGACCTGGGCCTGGCCGCCGAGCTTGCCTTCCGTACCGACCTCGCGCGCCACGCGCGTCACTTCCGCAGCGAAGGCGTTGAGCTGGTCGACCATCGTGTTGATGGTGTTCTTGAGCTCGAGGATCTCGCCCTTGACGTCGACCGTGATCTTGCGCGACAGGTCGCCGCGCGCCACGGCCGTGGTCACTTCGGCGATGTTGCGCACCTGGGCCGTCAAGTTCGAGGCCATCGAGTTCACCGAGTCCGTGAGACCCTTCCAGGCACCGGCGACGCCGGGCACCTGGGCCTGGCCGCCGAGCTTGCCGTCCGTGCCGACTTCGCGCGCCACGCGCGTCACTTCGGCGCCGAAGGCGTTGAGCTGGTCGACCATCGTGTTGATGGTGTTCTTGAGCTCGAGAATCTCGCCCTTGACGTCGACCGTGATCTTGCGCGACAGGTCGCCGCGCGCGACGGCGGTCGTCACTTCGGCGATGTTGCGCACCTGGGACGTCAAGTTCGACGCGAGGCCGTTGACGTTGTCGGTCAAGTCCTTCCAGGTTCCCGCGACGCCGGGCACCTGGGCCTGGCCGCCGAGCTTGCCTTCCGTGCCGACTTCGCGCGCCACGCGCGTCACTTCGGAAGCGAAGCCGTTGAGCTGGTCGACCATCGTGTTGATGGTGTTCTTGAGCTCGAGGATCTCGCCCTTGACGTCGACCGTGATCTTGCGCGACAGGTCGCCGCGCGCCACGGCGGTGGTCACTTCGGCGATGTTGCGCACCTGGGACGTCAGGTTGGACGCGAGACCGTTGACGTTGTCGGTCAAGTCCTTCCACGTGCCGGCCACGCCGGGCACCTGCGCCTGACCGCCGAGCTTGCCTTCGGTACCGACTTCGCGCGCCACGCGCGACACTTCGGCCGCGAAGCCGTTGAGCTGGTCCACCATCGTGTTGATGGTGTTCTTGAGCTCGAGGATTTCTCCCTGCACGTCGACCGTGATCTTGCGCGAGAGGTCGCCCTTGGCGACGGCGGTGGTCACTTCGGCGATGTTGCGCACCTGGGACGTCAGGTTGGACGCGAGACCGTTGACGTTGTCGGTCA
>DATHET010000050.1:0-41983 GCA_035490315.1 Planctomycetota bacterium | reverse complement strand
TTCGATCTTATATTTCTTCGCTTTCATCTCGGTCTCGGTCGCCGCGCCCGCTTTAATGAGGGCTACGCCGCCGGACAACTTCGCGAGACGTTCCTGGAGCTTTTCCTTGTCGTAGTCGGACTTGGTCGACTCGATCTGCGTGCGGATCTGAGCGCAGCGCGCGTCGATGTCCTTCTTCTTGCCCGCGCCGCCGATCAGGATCGTGCGGTCCTTGGTGACCTGCACGCGCTTGGCCTGGCCGAAGTGCTCGGCGGTGACCTTGTCGAGCGGGATGCCGAGGTCCTCGGTGATCGCCGTTCCGCCGGTGAGCACCGCGATGTCGCCGAGGTAAGCCTTGCGGCGGTCGCCGAAACCCGGCGCCTTCACGGCGCAGATGTTCAGCACGCCCTTGAGGCGGTTGATCACGAGCGTGGCCAGGGCCTCGCCTTCGATGTCCTCGGCGATCACGAGCAGCGGCTTGCCCATCTGGGCGGCGTGCTCGAGCACCGGCAGGAACTCGCGGATCGTGTTGATCTTCTTCTCGTAGATCAGCACGTAGGCGTCGCTGAGCTCGGCGGTCAGCTTGGTCAGATCGGTCGCGAAGTACGGCGACAGGTAGCCCTTGTCGAACTCCAGACCCTCGACGACCTCGAGGGTCGTCTCCATCGAGGTGTGCTCCTCGACCGTGATCACGCCCTCGTCGCCGACCTTCTCGAATGCGTCGGCGAGCAGGTTGCCGATCGCGACGTCGTTGTTGCCCGAGATCGTCGCGACCTGGGCCTTCTCTTCGCGCTTCTTGACCTTGCGCGACTGGCTCGCGATCGAGGCCGTGGCGGCTTCGACGGCCTTTTCGATGCCGTTGCGCAGGGCGATGGTGTCCACGCCCGTCGCGACGTACTTGAGGCCTTCGCGGAAGATCGCGCTGGCGAGCACGGTCGCGCTGGTCGTTCCGTCACCCGCGACGTCGTTGGTCTTCGAGGCGACTTCGCGCACGAGCTTGGCGCCCATGCTCTCGAAGGGATCCTCGAGCTCGATCTCCTTGGCGACGGTCACGCCGTCCTTGGTCACCACTGGCGAGCCGAAGGACTTCTGGAGGATCACGTTGCGGCCGGCTGGCCCGAGCGTGACGCGAACGGTCTTGGCGAGCTTCTCGATGCCGTCGCGCATCTTCTGGCGCGCCGCGTTGTCGAACAGGATTTGTTTGGCCATGGGAATGTTTCTCTTTGTGTGTGCTTGTGTGTGGTGGGGGGATGCGGTCGCCGAGGTTTAGAAGTCCATGCCTCCCATACCGCCCATGCCGCCCATTCCTCCCATGCCGCCCATCTCGTCCATGTCGCCGCCGCCACCGCCGCCCGGGCCGCCCTTCTTGGCCTTCTCCGGGAGGTTGGCGATCAGCGCATCGGTCGAGAGCAGCAGGGACGCGACGCTGACCGCGTTGGTCAAGGCCGCCTTGGTGACTTTCGCCGGATCGACGATGCCGAACTTGAGCATGTCGCCGTACTGGCCGGCGAGGGCATCGAAGCCGTAGTTCATGTCCTTCTCGCGCAGCACGCGGTGCGCGACGACCGCGCCGTCGTGGCCGGCGTTCTCGGCGATGCGCTCGATCGGACGCGACAGGGCGCCGTAGAGCACGTCGATGCCCATGTTGTAGTCGTCGTCGTCCTTCTTCTTGAGCGCGAGCAGCACTTCGCGGGCGCGCAGCAGCGCGGTTCCGCCGCCGGGCAGGATTCCCGACTCGACCGCGGCGCGCGTCGAGTGCAGCGCGTCCTCGATCAGGGCCTTGCGCTCCTTGACCTCGGTCTCCGTCGCTCCGCCGACGTTGATCTGCGCGATGCCGCCGGTCAGCTTGGCCAGGCGCTCCTGGAGCTTCTCGCGGTCGTAGTCCGAGGTCGTTGCCTCGATCTCGGCGCGGATCGATTGGACGCGGGCGTCGATCGCCGCGCGCGTTCCCTTGCCGCCGACCACGGTCGTGTTGTCGCTGGTGACCACGACGCGCTTGGCCGTGCCGAGGTCGCGCAGGGTGACCTTGTCGAGCTCGACGCCGAGGTCCTTCATGATCGCCTTCGCGCCGGTCAGGGCCGCGAGATCCTCGAGCATGGCCTTGCGGCGATCGCCGTAGCCGGGTGCTTTCACCGCGCAGCACTGGATCACGCCGCGCAGCTTGTTGACGACCAGGGTCGCGAGGGCCTCGCTGTCGACGTCCTCGGCGATGATGAGCAGCTGGCGGTTGGCGTTCTTGATGGTCTCGAGCAGCGGCAGGAGCTTCTGCACGTTCGAGATCTTGTCTTCGCAGACGAGGATCAAGGGATTCTCGAAGGCGACTTCCATCGAGTTCGGATCGGTGACGAAGTGCGGCGAGATGAAGCCGCGGTCGAACTGCATGCCTTCGACGATCGTGACTTCCGTGTCGAGGGTCTTGCCTTCCTCGACCGTGATCACGCCGTCCTTGCCGACCTTGTCCATGGCCTCGCCGAGCAGCTTGCCCACGGCCGGATCGTTGTTGGCCGAGATCGTGCCGACCTGGCGCACTTCATGGGAGCCTTGAACCGGCTTGGCGAGCTTCTCGAGCCGGGCGATCACCGCGGCGAGGCCGTCCTGCAGCGCGCTGTTGAGCCGCGCGGGAGCGGCGCCGGCCGTGATCGCGCGCAGGCCCTGGTTGAAGATGGCTTCGGTCAGCAGGGTCGCGGTCGTCGTGCCGTCGCCGGCGACGTCGCTGGTCTTGCTCGCGACTTCCTTGACGAGCTGCGCGCCCATCTGCTCATAGGGATCGGAGAGCTGGATCTCCTCGGCGACCGAGACGCCGTCCTTGGTGATCGTCGGCGCGCCCCAACCCTTGTCGAGGACCGCATTGCGTCCGCGCGGTCCGAGCGTGCTGGTCACTGCCTTCGAGAGTTTCTCGACCCCGCGACGGATCGCCTCGCGCGCATCCGCTTCGAAAATCATTTGCTTTGCCATGTGTCTTGGGGCGCGTTGGGTCGACTCATCCGCTCCACGACAGAAGGTGCCGCGGGAGCAAGGCGAGTGAGGCTGCGCTCTGGGGGTTGGGTGATCGGTTCGAGGTCGCGCCTTCGCGACTCTGGGCTGGGAACCTCGGCGCTCTGTAGGAACGCGTCGGCGGCGGTAGGAGAACCGCTCTGGCCGCCGCCAAAGCAAGAAGGGTGCCGCAGCCGGCATCACGCGGGGCGCGGCGATTCGAGGCCGCGAGGCGCCGCGGTTTCTGCCACATTGGCAGAGGCGGAAGTGTCGAGAGAAGTCCTCTGCCAGTGTGGCAGCAGTCAGCATTCACGACGCGCGCCTCGGTCCTTTCGCAACCCTCGAGGGCCCGCTCGGGCTATGTTGCGCGCGCCCATGAACACGCTCCATTCTGTTGGCGTCGCCCTCGGCCTTGTCGCACTCGTCGGCGCTGCGCGCGCCACCTTCGCCGTTCCCGCCGAAGACCATATCGTGCTGGAAACGCTGGCGGGCAAGCTCGAATCGCGCGACGTGAAGATGCCCGGCGAGCTGCGTTTCTCGGCCGCCGGGACGGTGTTCTTGCGCTACGAAGGCCAACGACCCCCGGCACCCAAGGTCAGCGCGGCGGTCGATCTCAGCGACGGTCAGCGCTGGTGCGGGAACGTGGCCGGCGGAAGCGGCGACAAGCTGCGCTGGCAGACGGGCGTCGGGCCGGAGCTCGAGCTCTCGATCGACCACGTGACACGCATCGAGTTCTTCGGCCGCGTCGGTGAGCTCGACCGCGCGGCGCTCGAGCCCGCGGCGGAAGGCGACCGCCTCTACTGGGCGCACGGATCGACGCTGGAGCGCGTCGACGGCACCTTCGAAGCCTTTTCCGAGCAGGGAATCGCCTTGGAGAGCGTGCTCGGCAAGCGCAATTTTCCCTGGAGCGAGGTCGGCGCCCTGTTCATCGCGCCGCTGGAGCCCAAGCCGCCGATCAAGCCCGAAGCCGGCGTGCCCTTGATCGTGGATCTGGCCGACGGCTCGCGGCTGCGCGCGGGATTCCAGGCCTCGAGCGCGACCGGCCTGGTGCTGCGCTACCCCGGGATCGAAAGCCTGGAGATCCCCTTCAATCGTCTGATCGAGGCAGGGCTCGACGATGGTTCCTTCGCCTATCTGTCCGCGATCAAGCCGGCGCGCGCTCAGGAGGGGTCGCTGTTCGGCGACGACCTCGGACTGCGCTGGCCGCACCGCGTCGACCAGTCCGTGGTCGGCACGGCGCTGTCGGTCGGCGGACAGGCATTCACGCGCGGACTGGGCGTGCACGCGCCGAGCCGCCTGGAATGGGATCTCGCTCCGCCCGCGAATTCGAAGACCGGCTTCGCAGCGCGCGAGCTGATCGGCGTCGTCGGTGTCGACGACTCGGTGCGCTCGACGGCTGCGCGCGGATCGGTCAAGTTCCAGGTGCTCGTCGATGGAGTTTCGCGCTGGGACTCCGGCGTCGTCCGCGGAGGCGAGCCCGCGCGCGCGATGCCGCGCATCGATCTGCACGGGGCCAAGCAGCTCGCGCTGGTCGTCGACGCCGCGGAGGATTCCTTCGTCGCCGACCGCGCCGATTGGTTACGGCTGATCCTTGTCCGCGAGCCCTGAAGCGCGGCCGACGTCAGCGCCGCGGAAATACACGCCGCGATTCCCGCCCAGTCCCTTGGCGCGCCTCAAGGCCGCTTCGGAATTCAGGCGCAGGGTCGTCTGAGCTTCTTCCAGGTCGGTGCCATTGAACGTCTCGAAGCCGATGCTGGCGCTGACCTCGATGTCGCCCTTGGCTCCGGGAAGGCGGCCCGAGAGCTCCTTGATGCCGTCGAGCAGGCGCTGCACGACGTGGGCTGCGTCGACTTTCTTCGTGTAGGGCAGCAGCACGGCGAACTCGTCGCCGCCGATCCGACCCGCGACGTCTTCCGTGCGCAGCGCATTGCGGATCACGCTGCCGACGCGCGCGATGATCAGGTCGCCGACGGTGTGGTCGTGCAGCTTGTTGACCTTGCCGAAGTGATCGAGGTCGATCAGCAAGAGCGCCATGTCGAGCTTGTGGCGCTGGGCAGCCGAGATGTGCTCGCGCATGCGCTCCTGGAACGAGTGCGGGCGCAGCAGGTCGGTGCGGTCATCGTGGGCAGCCCGGTGACGCCACACTTCCATCTCGACCAGGCGCGAGGCGACCTGCTGCAGGTTCTGCACGCGCATCAGGAATTCCTCAGGCGGCGCGCCACGGTGCACCAGGTCCCAGGATCCTCTTTCCAGAGCGCGGCCGGCGGCCAGGGACGGTGCGGGGTCGCCGGGATCGGCGACGACCAGGACCGGCGGCAGGCGTTCGCCGCTGCGCGCTTTTTCGATCGCGCCGAGCTCCACGCCGCCCCCCTGAGCCAGGGGATCGATCACGATCACCGTCGGATGGATCTTGGCGATCCGCTCGAGGGATTCCCGCAAATGGGTGCTGCGCTCGAGCTGATATCCAGCGGCGGGAAGGCCCGCCAGCGCGGCCAGGGTCCCCTCGCCTCGGTGGTCACAAACGAGCACGACCGCGGCCTCCGTGCGAGCCGCGGATTCTTTTGCGGGCGTCGACTCGGGCTCGGATTGCGAGGGCTGGGAAGGGGGCTGATTCACGTTGTCCAAAGGCGCAAATACCGCCTCTGGCACGCTTTCGAGCGGGCGTGGCCCTGGGGAAGCTGGGCGGACATGGCCGCGAGAAGCATACTGGATGGGTCCGGACACGGCTGATTTTTAGGAAGTTGCTTTGTGTCCGGGAAGGTCTGAGGCCTCGCTGGAGTGCGAGGAGGGGGCTCGGGAGGAGCGATTCCATGCCCATCCTGAAGGGAAAGATTCTACCGGGAGATCTCTCGCAGTTGCAGTCCGATTGACTTCGAACTGGCTCCCGCTAAACTCTTCGGCCCTCCCTGTCCGGACTTTCCCGACAGAGATTTTCCGCGCTGCGTGCCCCCGTTGCTGGCACGAGGAACCTCCTCGTCGCCTCGCGCCCGGACGGCGCTCGGCGCGTTCTTCTTCAACGAGTTTCATGGACCCCCTGAACGCACAACAGCTGATCGACGCCGGAGTGCATTTCGGATGCCGCGTGTCGCGGTGGAATCCGAAGATGGCCCCGTTCATTTACGGGCGGCGTAATCTCATCCATATCATCGACCTTCGTGAAACGTTACGAGGTCTTTTGCGCGCGCAGAGTTTCCTGCGCGGCATCGCCGCTGAGGGCGCGCAGATCCTCTGGGTCGGCACGAAGCGGCAGGTCAAGGGCGTCATCCAGGACGCCGGCCAGCAGACGGGCATGCCGGTCGTCACCGAGCGTTGGATCGGCGGCACGCTGACCAACTTCTCCGTGATCCGCTCGCGCCTGCGCAGGCTCGAAGAGCTGGAGACGATGGAGGAGTCGGGCGCGCTCGCCATCCACTCCAAGAAAATGATCTCGACCCTGCGCCGCGAGCGCAAGAAGATCGAGCGCAACCTCTCGGGCATCCGCGAGATGACCGCGATCCCCGGTGCGATGGTCGTGATCGATCCAGGTCGCGAGTCGAACGCCGTCAAGGAAGCGCGCCGCCTCGGCGTGCCCGTGATCGGACTGCTCGACACGGACTGCGACCCGACGGTGTGCGACATCGTGATCCCCGGCAACGACGACGCGCTGCGTTCGGTTCGCCTCCTGCTCGAGCGCCTGGTCAAGGCCGTCGAGGAAGGCTGCGCCGCTCGCCGCGAGCAATCGGCGTCGATGGGCGAGAGCGAGAAGGGCGAGGTTGTTCCGATGAGCGACGAGCCGCGCCCCACGCGCGGCAACAAGCCGCCGCCTCCGCTGCGCCAGCGCCGCGAGACAGCCACGCTGGTGCCCGGTCTGGAGAAGGTCCAGAGCGTCGAGACCGACGAAGGCGCCTGAGCCGGCGAGCCTGGCTCCAGGCTCGAGGACGTTCCAGCGGAATTCCGCGCGCGAGAGCACGCGGGATTCTCACCCGACTTTTTGACCCAGCCGCGCACAGCGCACAGCCCGATGCAACCGACTCCCTCCCCCTCGAGGAACATGGAAATCACCCCGAAAATGGTGCAGGACCTGCGCGAGCGCTCCGGCGCGCCGCTGATGGACTGCAAGCGCGCGCTGGTCGCGGCCAATGGCGACATCGACGCCGCCTACGACTTCCTGCGCAAGAGCGGCCTGAAGACCGCCGACAAGAAGGCTGGCCGCTCGATGGCCGCCGGACGCATCGGCGCGCAGATCGCGCCGGGCGGTCAGTCGGGAGTCATGGTCGCGCTGTCCTGCGAGACCGATTTCTCGGCCAACACCGAGGACTTCGGAACGATGGTCGCTCGCTTCTGCGCCCACGCGCTGAAGCACAAGCCCGCCACGCCCGCCGAGATGCTCGCCCAGCCGCTCGAGGGCGGCCAGGGCAGCGTCGACGACACGCTCAAGCAGCTCGTCGGCAAGATCGGCGAGAACATGCAGCTCGTCAACCTGGCCCGCTTCGAGAACAAGGCTGGCCGGGTCGGCGCTTACGTGCACTTCAACAACCGCGCGGGCGCGCTGATCTCGATCACTTCCGACGCTGCGCCTGAGAAGATCGACGCGTTCATCAAGGAGCTCGGCATGCACATCGTGTCGATGCGCCCGAGCGCGCGCACGCGCGACGAGATCCCGGCCGAGACGATCGAGCGCGAGAAGGCCGTCTACCGCGAGAGCGACGACCTCAAGGGCAAGCCCGCGGACCGGATCGGAAAGATTCTCGAAGGCAAGCTCGAGAAATTCTTCCAGGGCGCCGTGCTCGGCGAACAGCCCTGGGTGAAGGACGATTCGATCACCGTCGACAAGGCCCTGGCGGCCGCGCTCGGCAAAAACGCGCGGATCGAAGGCTTCAGCCTGTTCCAAGCGGGCGCCTGAGCACGGTACAACCCTCGGCATGGCGTACCAGCGCGTGCTGCTCAAGCTTTCCGGCGAGGCCCTCGGCGCGGCGGAGACAGGTCACGGTCTCGATCCCGACGCGATCCAGCTGATCGCGCGCCAGGTCGCCCACGTCGCCTCGATCGGCGTCGAAGTCGCGATCGTCGTCGGCGGGGGCAACATCCTGCGCGGCGCGGAGTTCTCGCGCCTGGGCGGACACCGCGCCAACGCCGACTACATGGGCATGCTGGGCACCGTGATCAACGCCCTGGCCCTGTCCGACGCGATCGAGCAGTGCGGCGTCGACACGCGCGTGCAGACCGCGATCGAGATCCGCCAGGTCGCCGAGCCCTTCGTGCGCCGGCGCGCGATCGCGCACCTGGAGAAGGGGCGCATCGTGATCCTGGCC
Organism: Planctomycetota bacterium; assembly: GCA_035490315.1. Lineage (GTDB taxonomy): Bacteria > Planctomycetota > UBA1135 > UBA1135 > JADJQU01. The sequence goes on along the minus strand of DATHET010000050.1, from coordinate 33,740 downwards.
GCGGGCACCGGCAATCCGTACTTCACCACGGACACCGCGGCCGCCCTACGCGCGCGCGAGCTGGGCTGCGAGGTGTTGCTCAAGGGCACCAAGGTCGACGGCGTCTACACTTCGGATCCCAAGAAGGACAAGCTGGCCAAGCGCCTTCCCGTCCTGACCCACCAGCAGGTGCTCGAGCAGCAGCTCAAGGTCATGGACGCGTCTGCGATCAGCCTGTGCATGGAGTCCAGCTTGCCGGTGGTCGTGTTCAATCTCTTCGAAGAAGGCAACATCGAGCGGGTGATCCGAGGCGAGAACCTCGGCACCGTGATCAGGAGCTAACTCATGACGACCGCGCCGAAGATCCAGGACGACACCAAGGAAGTGATGGAGAAGGCCCTGCACCACCTGCAGGAGGTCCTGCGCGGCGTGCGCACCGGGCGCGCGACCTCGGCCCTGGTCGACAACATCCGCGTCGACTACTACGGAACCCCGACGCCGATCAACCAGATGGCGGCGATCTCGATCCCCGAGCCGCGCCAGATCGTGATCAAGCCTTTCGACATCAGCTCGCTGACGGAGATCTCGAAGTCGATCCAGAAATCCGACCTGGGGATCATGCCGCAGAGCGACGGCAAGGTGCTGCGCCTGACCATGCCGCCCCTGTCCGGCGAGCAGCGCAACAAGTACGCCGCGAAAGTGAAGGACATGGCCGAAGAGGCGCGCATCGCGATGCGCAACGGCCGGCGCGACATGAATAAGCACGCCGACGCGGACCTCAAGTCGGGCAAGCTGACCGAGGACGAGCACCGCAAGCTGCACGACAAGATCCAGGAGCTGCTCAAGGACTACGAGAAGAAGCTCGACTCCGTGCTCGACAAGAAAGTCGCGGAGATCAAAGAGGTCTAGCAGCCCGTTGAAAAAGTCCCTACTGCGGCGCAGCGTGCTGCGGTGATGCTGCGTCGCGCTCGGAAAGCTGTGCTCAGCGGCCAGGAAGGCCGCCTCCGCGCAGCTTTCTGTCGCGCTCCTTGCCTCACCTCGCACGCTGCGCCTCGCGACGGGACTTTTTCAACGGACTGCTAGGGCCTCCGGCCGGTCTCGCCGCGTCGCAGCGCCCCGGCAAGCGACTTGCACGCGCATCTTCGTGCGCTATGCTTTTCGACCCTGTCGCCCGCGTAGCTCAGCTGGTAGAGCAATTGACTCTTAATCAAAAGGTCGAAGGTTCGATCCCTTCCGCGGGCACCAACTTCGCCATCTGGCATGCGGGCGCGTAGCTCAGTCGGTAGAGCAACTGGCTTTTAACCAGTAGGTCGAAGGTTCGATCCCTTCCGCGCTCACCATCCACCCTTTTGTGCGCGTGGCGCAAGGAAAGGCGCTGCGAGGCAACGCAGTGCGCGAGACGCGAGGCAGGGCTCAACCGGGCAGCACGGGCGCCGACACGCCCGGCACTCCGTCCTCGGGCGTGAGCCCGCCGAGCAGGCGATAGACCCGTCCCCAGTACAGCGCCCGCGCCACGCCGGTGATCGCGCCGAGCACCACGCCCGTGATCACGATCGGGTCGCTCGCGCTGAAGGCGAAGATCGCGACCACGGCGCTGATCGCGCAATCGACCAGCGTGGCCCGCAGGGTCGCCCAGGGATCGTTCAAGGTCAATCTCCAGGCGTGCTGCAGCGCGGAGACCACGCCGCGGCGATTCTGCGCCAGGCTGTGCAGCGCGAGCTGGAACAGCACGGAGACCACGGCGGCGTAGGCGCAGCAGAACAGGAGCAGCGGCCCGCCGACCAGGTAGGCGCGCCAACCGCGCTCCTCGCCGCCGAGCGAATGGAACACGGTCATGCCCAGGCCGAGCACGGCCAGGTCGAGCAGCAGCACGCAGATCCACAGCCCGAAGGTCGACCAGAGCAAGCCGCGGCCGGCGGCCATCGCATCGCGCAATCGCACCCGACCGTGGCGCGCCACGCGCTCGTTCCAGTTCCAGGGCGAGGAGATGCGCGCGAGGCCCGCGACGAGCAGCATCAAGGGCGGCAGCAGGAAGGGCAGCAGCGTCCCGGCGACTTCCGCGGCTTCGTGATCGCTCGCGCCCGCGAGAGCTTCCCGCAGAGCGATCGCGGGGAACAGCAGGACTTTGGGGTAGACGAAGCCGACCAGCCAGACCCACGAGGGCCGCGCCGCCAGGCGCAGGGAATCCGCGAGCACCGTCTGGGCTTCGCGAACGCTCAAGCGGTCGCCGGGTTTTCCGATCCAGGTGGACACTCAGGTGCTGGTGCGAAGAGCGTCGGCGTGAATTTCCGGTCGCTTCACTGGAGCACGCCGGCCGCCGAGCGCGGTCGGGCACAGGCGCGCTCGATTTCCTCGACGGTCTTCGGGATCTCGCGCGTGAGAACCTCGTGACCCATCGCGGTCACCAGGAGGTCGTCCTCGATGCGGATCCCGATGCCGCGCCAGCGCGGCTCGACCTTCTCGTCCTCGGGGGCGATGTACAAGCCCGGTTCGACGGTGAGGACTTGACCGGCCTGCATCGGGCGCGAGGCGCCGGCCAGGACGTAGGCGCCGCAGTCGTGCACGTCCAGGCCGAGCCAGTGGCCGGTCCGGTGCATGTAGAAGCGCTTGTACGACTCGTTCTTCACGATCTCGGCCGGCGTGCCGGCGAGCAGCCCCAGTCGCGCCAGCCCTTCGCAAAGAACGCTCACCGCGACTTCGTGCACCGATTGGAACGTGTTCCCGGGCCTGACCTGAGCGATGGCCGCGAGCTGGGACTCGAGCACCACTTCGTAGAGCGCGCGCTGCTCCTGTGTGAATTTCCCGTCGATCGGGAAAGTGCGCGTCACGTCGCTGGCGTAGCAGTCGAACTCGGCGCCCGCGTCGATCAAGAGCAGATCGCCGGCGCAGAGCTCCCGGTCGTTCTCGTGGTAGTGCAGGATGCAGGCATTGGCGCCTCCCGCGACGATGTTGCCGTAAGCCGCGCCGCTCGCACCGCGGCGCAGGAAGGTGTAGGTCAGCAACGCGTCGATCTCGTTCTCGCGCATTCCCGGCCGCGTCTCGCGCATCGCGGCGACATGCGCCTCGGTCGTGATCGCCGCGGCCTTGCGCATCAGCGCGATCTCCGCGGATGTCTTGAACAGGCGCAGCTCGTGCAGCAGCGTCGAAGGATCGATCAGCTCGCTGGGCAATGAGAATTCCGAGCGCACCTGCGCGCGCATCTTCGCCAGCAGGCCGTGCACGGCGCGATCGCGCGCTTCCTCGAGCCCGCTGCGGTAGACGATGCGCTCGAAGCCCTTGAGCAGCTCGGGCAGCCTCGTCCACAGCTCCACGATCGGATAGGCAGCGTCGACGCCCAGCGCTGCCGGCGCCGCCTCGACGCCGAGCCGCAGTCCGGTCCAGACTTCCTCCTCGCGCTTTTTTTCGCGCAGGAACAAGATCGAGCGCGCCGCGGCGCTCCCTGTGGCGGGCAGCAACACCAGCACGGAGTCAGGTTCCGCGAAACCGCTCAGGTACCAGAAATCGCTGTCGGGGCGGAAGCGGTACTCGCTGTCGTGGTTGCGGATCTTGGCGCTGGCGGTCGGGATGATCGCCGCCGCGCCACGCTCGGCGAGCAGGGCCAGGAACCGCGCGCGGTTTTCCCGGTAGATGGTGGAGGCCTGCATGGTCAGGACACTAACTCGAAGCAGCCGTTCGCCCAAATCGTCAGCGCGCCGCGCGCCGCAGCGCGAAGCGTTCGCTGAGGGTGACCATCCCCAAGAACTTCCGCCGCGCCACGCTCGGGTCGCTCAGGTCGATGCGCACGCCCGCGAAAGCGGCCGCCGCCTTGGGATTCGAAGTCACCGGAAGTCCGAGCACGCTGGAAAAGCCACCCAGCGCCGCCTGGAACATCGGCCCATCGGGGACGCTGACCGGAAAGGCAAACTCCAATCCGTTCAGCTCCAGGAAGCGCGGAGCTCCGCGCGGCAGATTGGTCGGCCAGGAAATCGCGCGCGGCCGGAAGCGACCGAAGAGCGTGTGGGTCTCGTCACCCGGAGCGATGTCGAACTCGAGCACGCCGCCGACTTCGTCCTGGCGCATCCAGTCGACGTAGGAGACGCGCACCTGGAAATCCGCGAGCTCCGGCAGGACCACGCGCAGGTGCGCCGCGCCGCCGCCCTTGTGGTCGAAGTCGATCTGGATCCCGTCGCTCTCGAGTGAGACCTTCATCGAGAGCACCGCGGCCCCGACGTGCAGGCCCTCCATGTGCATCTCGCGCCGATCGATCCAGGTGCGGCCGAGCGACACCTCCGCGGCGGCGACCGGCGGCGGCGGCGCGGCGGGCCGCAGCAGCACGCCGTCGGGCAAGGGCGCGGGGATTCCACCGTCGCCGACTTCCGACGCGACACCAGGCAGGAACTGCGGCAGGAGCGCGGCGCAGACTCCGGGCTCGCTCCCGGTCGACGCAAAATGATCCCAGGCGTCGTCCCAGCGACCCTGGGCGAGGGCGATGCGCGCCAGCCGCGCGCGACGCTGGGCATCGGGCGAGTCCGCCCGGGCCTCCGCCCGGACCGCGGTAGCCCAATCGCTCCAGGCATCCGCGCTGCGCCAGGCCGGCGAGTCCAGATCGCCGATCGGCAGCGCCGGCAGGCTCGCAGGCTTCGTCTTCGGCCCTACGGACGCAAAGGCGCGCGCCGCGGGGCTTGGCGGCAAGCTCACCGCGGCATCGCTTCCCGAAGTCTGACCGCCAGGCGGCGCCTGGGTCAGCGAGGCGAGGGCCAGCAAGCAGGCGGAAGCGTGGAGGAGCGAGTTCAAGCCCTTGCAGGGGAGCGTGCCCGTGCGGCCCTGTCAACGCATCCCTGGCCCGCGAGGTTCGGCCTTGTGCCCGCGCGGGGGGCGAGCCACACTCCTTGCCAGGTCCATCCATGGCTCAACCCTCACAGTCCAAGCGCGGCATCGATCCCGAACTGCTTTCGATCCTGGCCTGCCCCGAGACGCACCAGGGCCTGCGCGAGGCCAGCGCGGAGGAACTCGCCAAGCTCAACGCCGCGATCGCGGCCGGCAAGGTGAAGAACACCGCCGGCAAGCCGGTCGGCCAAGCCTTCGAGGCGGCGTTGATGCGCGAGGACGCGAAGCGAATCTATCCCATCCGCGACGGGATTCCGGTGCTCTTCATCGACGAAGGCGTGCCGCTGTAGCTCGAGGCGAGTGCGCTTCACGCATCCAGGCCATCCGGGCAAGGCCGTGCGCCTGGCGTACTGCCTGAACGTGCACCCTGCCCAGACCCTCGAGGGCGTGGTCGAGGGCATCCGGACGATCACCCTGCCGCTGCGCGAGCGGCTCGCGCCAGGTCGAACCTTCGGCGTCGGCCTCTACCTTCCCGCGAGCCTGTTCGAGGGTGCGAAGCGCTCGAGCGGCCCGCTGCCCGGCTCGAGCACTTTCACGGCCGCTCGCCCCGTCGCCGCCGCCCTCGGTCCGGTCCTGGAAGCCAATGGACTCGACGCCTTCACGGTCAACGCCTTCCCCTACGGCGATTTCCACGCCGAGCGCCTCAAGGAGCGAGTGTTCGAGCCCACCTGGCTCGAAGCTGCCCGCGCGCGCTGGACCTTTGCCGTCGCCTGGCTCGCCGTCTCCCTGCCGCGGCCGCGGACGCCGCGCAACCATCTCTCGATCAGCACCCACACCGGAATGCATTCGAGCTCCGCGCGCGCCGCCAATTCCGAGCGCGGGATCGGCGAAGGCCTGGGCTCGGTCGTCGACGAATTGGAAGGACTGACGGACCAGCGCGTGATCCTCGCGCTCGAAGCGGAGCCGCGCGCGAATTGCGGCGACACGCGCGAGCTGCGCGCCCTGTTCGACCAGGGAATTTCGCGTGCGCGGCCCGGAGCGAAAGTCCGCGCGCACCTCGGCACCTGCCTCGACGCCTGCCACGCCGCCGTCGAATTCGAATCCGCCAGCGAGGCCATCGCCAACGCCGCCGCGAACGGCGCGGGCATCGCCAAGCTGCAGGTCACCAACGCGGTCCTCCTGCGCGATCCCGCGCGCAACCATCGCGGACGCGAAGCCTTGTTCGCGATGGCGGAACCGCGCTATCTCCATCAGGTCACCGGCCGCGGCGAGACTGGACTCGTGCGCGCCGGCGATCTTCCCGAGGTGGCAGAGGCCTTCGCTCGCGGCGACCCTGCCTGGAGCGAGTGCGACGAATGGCGTTGCCACTTCCACGTGCCGATCGATCAGGCCGAGCTCGACGGCAGCGGGCTCGAGACCACGCGCGCGGCGACCGACGCGCTCGTCGCTCTCGCGCTGCGATCTCCGGACTCATGGGGCCTGGACGAATTGCACCTGGAGATCGAGACCTACACCTGGGACGTCCTGCCCGCTCCCGCGCGCGGCAGCGGCGCGCTGATCGACAGCCTGGAGCGCGAGTACCGCCATGCACTGACGCTCGTGTCGCGCGCCGGCTGGGTCGAAGATTCAGGCAGCGGCGCGTTGACACGCTAGGGGCGGGGTGAGTATCGTCCCGCCCCACTTCATCGGGCCTGCCGGACGGCCCGCGGAGTCGCACTCCGGTGGCCCCATCGTCTAGCCCGGCCTAGGACACCAGGTTTTCATCCTGGCGACAGGGGTTCGAATCCCCTTGGGGTCACCATTCCTGCCCATCCCCGAGGGGACGAGTGCAGACGCTCGGAGCCTGAAAGGTCGGCGAGACTGAATCGGCGGCTGTCCGCGCCGTTCAGCGCCGCGTCTCGAAGCGCTAGCCCGCTCGCCATGGCGCACTCCAGTATGCGTTCGATCAGCGCGCGCCCGTGCGCTGGCGCGCCTGGATTTCGCGGATCGCGTCGGTGTCGGCCGACCAGGCGCGCAATTTTTCGACCTCGGGCGGCTCGACCAGCGGTCGCACGACGCGGAAGCCGACGAACTTGGCGTCGGTCAAATACCAGATGCTCTTCGGCAGTTGCGGATCCTGCTGTTGCCACGCTGCCAGCGACCCGCGGCGCGCGGAGCTGCGCAGGCGATCGGCGTCGTCGTCCCAGGAGCCGCCGCGCACGGAGCAAGGATAAAGTTTGGTCGGCCAGGCGATCGGCGCCTGGGCAAGGGTCTTGAAGCTCGCGTAGGACGCTTCGTCGTATTGATCGAGCACCCACTCGCACACGTTGCCGTGCATGTCGAAAAGACCCCAGGGATTCGGCTTTTTCAATGCGACGGGGTGGTAGGTCTCGCCCGAGTTCTCGAAGTACCAGGCGTGGTCCCCGAGCGCTGCCGTATCGTCGCCGAACGAAAAGGCGCTCTTCGTGCCGGCGCGGCAGGCGTACTCCCATTCGGCTTCGCTCGGCAGGCGATAGAAGCGGCCGGTCTTCATCGACAGCCACTGCGTGTACTGCCGCGCCGCGAATTGCGTCATCGAGATCGCTGGGCAGCGCTCCTTGCCCATCCCGAAATCCATAGGCACGTACGGCGGCGTCGGTCGGCTGACGGCGTCGGCCCAGGCGTCCTGCGCTTGCGCGGATTCGCCGCCCTGGAGCCGCGCTGCCTTGTCGAGCTTCATCTGGAAAGGCGTGTATTCGTCCCAGGTCACTTCGCAGCGGCCGATCCAGAACGCGGCGAGCTCGACGTCGTGCGCGGGACCCTCCGAGGGTTTTCGTTTTTTCTCCTCGGGTGCGCTGCCCATCGTGAACTTGCCGGCGGCGATCGGCTGCATCTCGAAGCGCGCCTTGGTGCCGACGATCACTTCGGTGTAGGGCTTCATCGAAGCTGCGTCCGCCGCGATCGCGTCGGGCACCGGGACAGGCGGCGGGCTGCCCGCGGGCATGTCGGGGTAGAGCGGTTTCTGCGCCGGCGCTTGCGACAGGACGAAGAGGAAGAGCTCGAGCATGGAAGGACGATACAACGTTCGCAGGGCCCGGTCAGGATCGCGGGGTGGAGCGCGTGTTACGATGCAGCGAGATGTCGGCTCGGCTGGTGACGCGCGTGATCTGGGCACTCTTCAGCTCGATTCTGATCGCCGGGCTGATCGCCCTGCTGACCGCCGGATGCGGCAAGGAGCCCGAGCGGCCGACCAACGTGCTGCTGCTGGTCGTCGACACGCTGCGGGCTGACCGCCTGGGCTGTTACGGCTATCCGCGCGCGACTTCTCCCAACATCGACGCCCTGGCCGCGCGCGGGACGCTCTACGAGAAGAACTACACCCAGGCCTGCTGGACCGTGCCGTCGATGATCTCGATGCTCGCGGGGGTCAGCGTCACGCAGGAGGAGAGCGTCTGCCCGACGGAAATCCCCTTGCTCTCCGAAGTCCTGGCCAAGCAGGGCCTGGAGACGATCGGTTTTCCGGCCAATGCCGTGCTGTGCAACAAGCGCGGCTTCGAGCGCGGATTCGAGACCTGGTCGGAGGCTCCGAACGTCGACGCGGTCGAGCTCGCGCGGCGCTTCTCGCTCTGGCATGGGGCGCGCAGCCACGTCGCTGGAAAAGCGAGACCGTGGTTCGCCTGGCTGCAGTTCATCGATCCGCACCAGCCCTACGAGCCCAGACCGGAGCACGATCTCTTCCACGGACCGCGGCCGGATCAGGAACGCGTCAGCGCGCGCTGGAAAGCGGCCCAGGGTGAAGCGACAGAGCGCTCGCAGAATCTGTCCGGCAGGAATCTCGACGATGCGATCGACTGGATGACGCAGAAGTCCAATTTGTACGACGGCGAGGTGCGCGCGTCGGACGACGGCGTGGGGCGCGTGCTCGAAACCTTGAAGGCGGCCGGCGAGCTGGAGAACACGCTGGTGATCCTGGTCGCCGATCACGGCGAGATGATCTACGAGCATCGCGTCCAACCCTACTTGATCAAGGATCGCATCGACCGCACCGGCGGCCTGCCCGATGGCGTCGCGGATCTGTTCGGCAACGGCCACCGTCCCTGGTACTTCGAGAACCTGTGGAACACGCCGATGATCCTCGCCGGGCCGGGAATTCCGGCGGGCAAGCGCGTCGACAGCCTGTGCGCGAATCTCGACGTCTATCCCACGGTGCTCGAAGCCCTCGACCTGCCGCGCACGAAGTGGCTCGAGGGCGAAAGTCTTTTCGGTGGAGCGACGACGGTGCGCGACAAGGTCCTGGCCCATGCCTATTTCACCAGCGCGGTGCGCGAGAAGGCGGGTCTCAAGTTGATCGAGTACTGGCCGCGTCTGTTCCTGCTCGAGGAGACGGCCGACAAGCCGAAGGCGCTCTACGACCTGGGCAAGGATCCGTTCGAGGACGTCGAGATCAGCGCGCAGCGACCCGAGCAGGTGTCGCGCCTGCACGATGAGATCGAGGCCTGGAAGAAGCGCGCGGAGCGCTCGGCGATCACCACGAATACGGACGCGCAGCACAAGGTGATGGAGCAGATGGGATACGTGGACGGCAAGTGAGGCGCGCTTCGATTGCCAAGGCCGTGCTCGGCTGGATTGTGGTTGCCGGCAGCGCGTGCGGGTCTGCGCGCACTGAGAAGAGCGAGCTCGCGCGCTTCGAGTTCGAAGCGGCGCAGATGGGGACTCAGTTCCGCATCGTGCTCTATGCACCGGATGCCCAGGTCGCCGGTGCCGCCGCGGACGCCGCCTTCGCGAGGCTGCGCGAGCTCGATGCACGGCTCAGCGATTACGATCCGGAGAGCGAGCTGTCGCGCCTGTCGCAGCAGAGCGACCTGGAAGTTCCCACGCCGTGGATCCCAGTCTCCAAGGACCTTGCGCGGGTGCTCGCTCGCGCGGACGAGATCTCCGCGGCTACTGACGGGGCGTTCGACGTCACTTGCGGGAAAGCCACGAAACTGTGGCGGCGAGCGATCCGCGAGGGAGAGTTGCCGACCGCGGAAGCGCTGGAGCAGGCGCGCGCATCGATCGACTGGCGCAGCGTCGAGGTCTCGCAGGAATTGGACAGGGTGCGGCTCGTGCGCCTCGGCATGGGACTGGACCTCGGCGGGATCGCCAAGGGCTACGCGCTCGACGAGATGCTGGTCGCGCTCGCCGAGCACGGCGTGCGCGCAGCCCTGGTCGACGGCGGGGGCGACGTCGCGGCGAGCGATGCTCCGCCCGGCGAGCCAGGCTGGCGCGTCGAATTGAGCGCGGTCACGCTGGATCAGGCCTCACCGCATCGGACCGTGATCCTTTCCCACGCCGCGGTCGCGACTTCGGGAGACCTGTACCGAGCCGTGCAGATCGGCGGGTTGCGCTACTCGCACATCGTCGATCCAGGCACCGCGCTCGGCTTGACCACGCAGTGCGGCGCGAGCGTGGTGGCCCGCGACGGCATGACCGCCGACGCCCTGGCCACGGCGGCGACCGTGCTCGGCATCCAAGGCAGCGAGCCTCTTTGGAAAAGCTTCGAGAGCTGCGCGTTCCGCGTCGTCGCGCGGACCGAGCGTGGCTTCGAAGTGCGCGAATCGCCGAGGTTCCGGCGATTTCAGGCGCGCTGAGCGCTTCCCGCAGCTTGCTCGCGCGCGGCCCTTGCGCCCCGCGCCGACTTCGAGCGAGGATGGCGAGCCCGCCCCGTGCTTCGCACCGCCCCCTCGCTCCTCAGGACACGCCCATGAGTCAAGAATCCCTTTCGCGTCGCACTTTCCTGCGCGGCACTTCGGCGAGCGTGGCCACGGCGGCGATCGCGCCGTACATCGCCGCGAAATCGATGCGACCCGGGGGCTCGGAGATGCTCAAGGTCGGCCTGGTCGGCTGCGGCGGGCGGGGGACCGGCGCGGCGTCGGAAGCCCTGCGCGCGGACAAGAACGTGAAGCTCGTCGCGCTCGGAGACGTCTTCTCCGATCACCTCGAGGCGAGCTTGAAGACGCTGCAGGGTGAAGCGGAGCTCAAGGACAAGCTCGACGTGCCGCCGGATCGGCGCTTCGTCGGTTTCGACGCCTACAAGAAAGTGATCGAGGCTTCCGACGTCGTGCTGCTCTGCACCACGCCGCATTTCCGGCCGTTGCACATGCGCGCCGCCGTCGAAGCGGGCAAGCACCTCTTCGTCGAAAAGCCCGTCGCCGTCGACGCGCCCGGCGTGCGCTCGATCCTCGAGAGCGCGCGGATGGCGCGCGAGAAGAAGCTCAACGTCGTCTCCGGCCTGTGCTATCGCTACCACGATCCCAAGCGCGCCGTGATCGAGCGCGTGCACGCAGGCGACATCGGCGAGATCGTCGCGATGGAGACCACCTACAACACGGGCGGCCTGTGGCACCGCGGCCGCAAGCCGGAGTGGAGCGAGATGGAGTGGCAGATCCGCAACTGGCTCTACTTCACCTGGCTCTCCGGCGATCACATCGCCGAGCAGCACATCCACAGCCTGGACAAGATCGCCTGGGCGATGAAGGACGAGACTCCGCTCAAGGCGACCTCGTCCGGCGGCCGCGTGCAGCGCGTCGATCCGATCTACGGAAACGTCTACGACCACTTCAACACGGTCTTCGAGTGGAAGAGCGGCGTGCGCGCCTTCTCTTCGTGCCGCCAATGGAACGGAGCCTCGACCGACGTCTCGGATCACGTCTATGGCACGACCGGCATCGCGCACCTGCAGCAGCACACGATCAAAGGGCCCAAGGCTTGGAGCTGGCGCTCGGAGACCGAGGACGACATGTACCAGCACGAGCACAACGTGCTCTTCTCCGCGATCCGCGCCGGCGAGGTCGTCGACAACAGCGCCTACATGGCGAGCTCGACCTTGATGGCGATCCAGGGACGCATGGCGGCCTACACCGGCCAGACGATCACCTGGGAGCAGGCGTTGAACTCGACCGAGGATCTCTCGCCCAAGTCCTACGCCTGGGGAGAAGCGCCGCTCGCGTCGATCGCAGTGCCGGGCGTGACGAAGTTCGCCTGAGCGCGGAGCGAGCTTCAGCGCGCGAGGAGGTTTCAGCGAGCTACTCGCTCCGCGGAATCCGAAAGGCGTGAGAGGAGTGAAGCTCGCTGGCGCCCGTGCGCGCGAGAATTTCCGCGGCGTTGTGCGCGCGCACGCCGCCGCCGGGCAGGATCACGATGCGGCCGCGAGCTCGAGCGACGAGCGCGCGCAATGTGTCGAGGCCCTCGAGCGCCGAAGCTGCAGCGCCGGAAGTGAGCAGGCGATCGACGCCCAGCTCGATCAGGACCTCGAGTTCCGCGCTCGGATCGCGAACGAGGTCGAAAGCGCGATGGAAGGTGACCGTCATCGGGCGTGCGAGGGCGATCAGCTGTCGCGTGCGCTCCAAGTCCACGCAGGCGTCGCTGGTCAGGACTCCGAACACGACTCCATGGGCTCCCTGTTTTTTCACGCGCAGCAAATCAGCGCGCAATTCGGAGAACTCCGCTTCGGAGGGAACGAAGGCCTGGTCGGCACGCGAGCGGACCATCGCGTGGACGCGCACCGCGCTTGCTCCAGCCGCTTGCAGCGCCTGTGCGAGCAGCTCCGGCGTGGGGGTGAGACCGCCCAGGTCCAGTCGAGAGCAGACCTCGAGGCGCGCTGCTCCGCAACCCAGCGCCGCCGCGAGCTGATCGCGCGAGTCGACGCACACCTCGAGGATCGCCATGGACCGCGAGCTCTTCAACTGGCGCGCGGGTGCGCCTTTTCGTAGATCCGCCGCAAGTTCTCGATCGACACGTGGGTGTAGATCTGCGTCGTCGCGAGGTGCGCGTGACCCAGCATCTCCTGGACCGAGCGCAGGTCGGTGCCCGCGTCGAGCAGATGGGTCGCGAAGCAGTGGCGCAACGTGTGGGGCGTGGCCTGTCGGTGCAGGCCCGCGCGCAGCAAGGCCGAGGCGACGATGCGCTGCAGCGATCGCGTCGTCAGCCGCGTGCCGCGCAGGCTCAGGAACAGCGCATCCAGGGCGCCAGCCTGTGGCTTGGGCCGCTCCGGATCGCGCAGGTACTCGTCGAGGGCGCGCAGGGCGAAGGAGCCGAGAGCTCCCTGCCTTTCCTTCTTGCCCTTGCCGCGCAAGCGGACGATTCCGCGCCGGCTGTCGACGTCGGCGTGGTCCAGACCGACCGTCTCCGCGGCGCGCGTGCCGGCGGAATACATGACTTCGAGGATCGCGCGATCGCGCCGGCCGGCGGCGGTCGAGACATCGGGAGCTTCGAGCAAGAGCTTCACCTCGCTGGTGGCCAGGTGCGAGGGCAGGGGCCGCGACGCGCGCGCTTGCCGCAGGCCCGTCGCCGGATGCACCTGGAGCAGGCCCTGCTCGACCAGCGACTGGAAGAAGGAGCGCGCGGCCGAAAGCTTGCGCTGCACCGAGGTTCGCGCGAGCTTGCGCTCGTCGAGCTCCATCAAGTAAGCGCGCAGCACGCGCGGCGTGACGCTGCGCACGTCGTCGATCTCGAGGCCCCCGAGAAAGCGGATCAGCTCCGCGAGGTCGCTGCGGTACGCGCGCAACGTGTGCTCCGAGGCTCCTCGACCCGCGGCGAGCTCGCTAAGAAATTTTCCGACCTTGGCCTGAATCGAATCCGCGGAGGAAGGCGTCGGCTTGCGCGTCGCTGCGCTGGCTTCACGGCTCGTGCGGCTCCGTGCTTGCCGCGCCATGCTCAAACGTGGACGGGGGCGTCGAGCCCGAACAGCTTCAACAACCAGTAGACCAGCGCGCCGAGCGCCGCGCAGGTGGGCAGGGTGAAGACCCAGGCCATCATGATCTTGCCTCCCAGTCCCCAGCGCACCGCGGACAGGCGCCGCGTCGCTCCGACGCCCATGATCGCGCCGGTGATCGTGTGCGTGGTCGAGACCGGCGCGCCGATGTGCGCCGCGATGGCGAGCGTGATGCTGGCACCCGTCTCGGCGGCGAATCCGTGCACCGGTTGGATCTTGATCAGGCTAGAACCGAGGGTGCGGATCACTTTCCAGCCGCCCGCCGCCGTGCCCAGGGCCATCGCGGTCGCGCAGACAAGTTTTACCCACAGTTGCACTTCCGTGCCGCTCTGGAATCCACCGGCGATCAAAGCCAGCGTGATCACGCCCATGACTTTCTGCGCGTCGTTCTTGCCGTGCTCCCAGGCCATCAGCGAGACGGACGCGAGCTGCAGCTTGCCGAAGGTGCGCTGGACCCTGGTGTTGCTCCACTTGCGGAAGATCCACAGCAAGGCTCCCATCAGCACGAAGCTGATCGCGAAACCTGCGAGGGGCGAAATCAACAAGGCGAGCAGGACCTTCTTGATGCCGGCCATGTGCAGCACGGCCATCGAGCCATTCTTGGCCAGAGCCGAACCGACCAGGGCGCCGATCAACGAATGCGAGCCGCTGATCGGCAAGCCTGCCGCCGTGCAGAACCAGACCCAGCTCGCCGCGGCGACCATGCAGGCCAGGATGGCGGTCTGCGAGATCAACGCTGGATCGACGATCCCGGTGGTCAGCGTCGCCGCCACTTTGACCGAGACCAAGGCGCCGGCGAGGTTGAGCACCGCGGCCAGCATCACCGCTCGTCCTGGCGAGAGCACGCGGGTCGAGACCACCGTGGCGATCGCGTTCGCCGAGTCGTTCCAGCCGTTCATGTAATCGAACAGCACCGCCGCCACGATGACGACGATGATCAGGAACGTCGGTTCAGCCATGCTTCAGCACCACGGCCTCGATGATGTGGCCGACGCCTTCGCAGCGATCGAGAGCCTCCTCGGTGATCTCGTACACCTCCTTCCAGACCAGGAGACGGATCGCGTCCTTCTCCTCCTGGAACAGGCGCGCCAGGGCGCCGCGGAAGACCGTGTCGCCCTCGTTCTCGAGCCGGTTGAGCTCGATCAGGTGCTCGTGGATCGCCCCAGATTTCTTGAGCGTGCGCAATTCGCCGACGGCGCGCTGCAGCTCGGCGGTCGCCATCACCAATAGGTCGACCATCTGCCGCAGGGCCTCCGGCACGTGGTCGATCGGGAACATCACGAAGCGTTGCGCGGCCGCGTCGATGTAGTCGATCACGTCGTCGAGCCGCGTGATCAAGGCGTGGATGTCCTCGCGATCCAGGGGCGTGACGAAGCTCTTGTAGAGCTTCTCCAGCGTCTGGTGCGTGACCTTGTCGGTCTGGTGCTCGAGCTCCTTCAGCTTGCGCGCGTTCTCGCGGAAGTGCGCCGGCTGGTCGAGCAGCGAGCGGTACGCCGTCGCCGCCTCGACGATGCGCGCGGCGGACATGTCGAACAGGTCGAAAAACTCTTCGTCGCGGGGGAACAGACGCAAAGTTGGGGCCTCGCTGGCGCTGATGCGGGACGTGGGGGGCCTGCGCCGCGCATGCGGCTTGCAGATCTTGCCGTTAGCTACCACGCGCCCGGCGCCGGATCAAGACGAGATCAAGCCAAGATCGACAACCGGCGTCGTGCACTTCCTACAAGAGTCGCAGCACGGCCACGAGACCGCCGTCGAGCGCCACGTTGACGACTTTTTTCCTCGAAGCGCGGCCGAGGATTCCCAGGCGTTGCTCGCTCGCGAAGAGTCCCAGGACGCTGAAGTACTCGGCCAGGGCGAGGCCGCCCTGCTCGTCGATCACCGGGAAGTCCTTCTCCGCGACGGGCGAGTAGGCCTGCGCGACCCACGCGCCCGGACTGGCCAGTGCGCGCTCGAGCGCGGACGTGAACTCGGCGTCGCTGAGATCGCGGCCGAGCAGGATGCCTTCGCCGCCGTAGCTGCGATTGGGCTTGAGCACCGTGCGCGCGCGCTGCGTCGACAGCCAGGGCACGAGATCGATCTCGGCGCCGTCGGGGTCGGTGGTGCGCCTGGAGAGGACGCGCCGCGTCCACGGCAGGTGCTGGCGGAATACGCGCCGCTCCAGGGCGGTGAAGTGTTCCGAGAGGGCGGGGGTCGTGAACACCTCGAACACGCTCTTGTGGTCGAACTCGCCGGCCAGCGAGGAGATGCAACGATTCGTGCGCAGCGCGTGGCGCATCCCCGACAGGTCGTCGCCCGCGGCTTCCTTGCTGGCGAGATCGTTGATCTCGTGGTCGCGGTACACGATGTCGATCGGATGGTCGCCGAAAGTGAGCTCGCCGCTCACCACGCAGAGCTCGCGCGGATCGACGTGCCAGGCCTGGATCCCCAGAGCGCGGAAGAATTCGACGTTGCGCGGGAACTCCTCGACGCCGCCGTCGAGGCCTTTGTATTGACACAGCGCGAGGTTGAAGCGCTTGAGCCGCAAATGCCGCGCGTGATCCGCCATCACTTCGAGCATCACGCGCCGTGGATCGTCGTTGGGCTCGAGCAGCAGAGTCGGCGCCACGCGCGCCAGCGCGGGAGCCACGTGGCGCAGGATGATGTCGTCGACTGTCGGCGCGAGGTAGGTGCCGCCGGCGCCGAGCGGATTGAACTCGAAGAACTGCGTGGACTTGATCCAGTCGTGCGAGCCGAAATCGGTCGAGGCGTCGAAGCGGCCGAAGAACACCTCGACCTGGTGCGGCGTGTGCAGCTCGCGCATCCAGCGCTCCTCGGCCTCGGTCAGCGGCAGGATCTCGCGCACAGCGGGCAGCTGATCCCACAAGGCGAGCAGCTTCATGTACGCGTGCTCGAGGACCCGCGTGACGCGGTGCAGGTAGGCGCGCTGGTTGCCGCCGAGCACCCGTGGCCGCAGGAGCAGCGGCGTCGCGCGCGGCTGGTTGTCGTCGTCGAAGTAGACCACGCCGCGTTCGAGGGCTTCCGCGCGCACGGCTTCGCGGATGGCGCGGCGCTCGGTCGCGTCGATGCGCTCGAGCAGGCCGTTGAGCGTGGTGCCGAGGCTGTCGCGGAGATTGCCTCCGCGCAGGAACGGCGATGACAAGCGCCTCATCCGCGCGATTGTCGAGAGAGCGACCTCCGCGAACAAGGGTCGGCGCGGGCCCGCGCAGGATTCGCGAGCTTGGAGAGCGTCAAGATTCCTGGCGAATCGCCAGGAATCAGCGACGCGCTCTCACTCGAGCAGTTCTTCGGGAATCGGCTTGCGCCCCGCGAAGCCGCCGTCGCTGGTGTGGTACCAGACCACCGCGGGCTCGTCGCTGCGCCAGCACAACAGGACGTCCAGACCGCCGATCTCGCCGGGAAAATCAACCAGCCCCATTTCGAAGCCCCAGTCCTTGTACGCGCAACCGATGCGCGCGAGCTCGTCCTGCAGATCGCGCATGCGCGCATCGATCTCCGCGCAGCGTTCGCGCGAGCCGGCCTGGTTGGGGCGCTTCGAGAGCTTCTGGCGCTCGCGACCGTAGGTGATCAGGTCCTGGACGATGCGCCGCACCAGAGGCAGGGTCTGGTTGGCTTGCTTGGGAGTGAAACGGCGTCGGACCATCGGGCTCTCAGGTGTAGCCTCCGCCCCCCGCCGCTGGAAGCGCGAGGCTATTGACCGGCCGGGGGCGGACTGACGATCTTGACTCCCTTCGAGTCCTTCACGATCACGGTGGGCACCGGCTTGGGAGCGTCTTTCTGCACGCCCGCGAGGTAGCTGCGCCAGCCGCCGAGCAGCACCACGCGCGAGTCCGGGTTGATGCCGAAGGTAAAACCCTTCTGCTCGGAATCGTCGAGGATGCGCGCGAGCTCCACCGCGCCATCGGCCTGGTTGGCGGCCCAGCTCACCAGCTGGTTGACGAGCACGCGCGTCTCGCCGAGCTCTTTCTTCAGCGCGGCGACATCGTTGTTCATCGGCGCGGGAAGGGCGTCGAGCCGCGCGTTCAGGCTCTTGACCTCTTTCTCCAGTGCGTCGAGCCGCGCCCCAGGCGGAGGCGTGGGAGTCGGAGTCTGGGCGAGGGCGAGGCCGCACAGGGCGGCGGTTCCGAAAACGACGAGTGTTTGTTTCGAGTTCATGGCGCCTCCTTATCGGTCACCCGGGGCGGGGGAGCCAAGTCGGGGAAGTCTCCAGCCTCGAAACCAGGCCCGGAGCGGGGACGGCCGCCTCCCCAGGGGGATAGACTCCGCCCCGCATGGCAATCCAGGGCAAGGAAGGGGAGCGGCGAGGCTCGGGGCGCTCCCCGCTGCTGTTCATCTTCCTGACGGTCTTCATCGACCTCCTGGGCTTCGGAATCGTGCTGCCGCTCCTGCCCGTGTACAGCAAGGCCTACGGCGCGAACGAGGTCACCCTCGGCCTCCTGTTCTCCTGCTTCTCGGGGATGCAGTTCTTCTTCGCGCCGATGTGGGGCCGGATCTCCGACCGCATCGGGCGCCGCCCGGTGTTGATCGGTGGACTGGTCGGCACCGCGGCGTCCTATGCCCTGTTCGCCTTCGCGCACTCCCTGCCCCTGCTCTTCGCCTCGCGGCTGCTGGCCGGATTCTTCGGCGCCAACATCTCGACCGCTCAGGCCTACATCGCCGATGTGACCACGCCGGAGAATCGCTCCAAGGAAATGGGCCTGATCGGAGCGGCCTTCGGTCTGGGCTTCACCCTCGGTCCCTTGCTCGGCGGCGAGCTGACCACCCTTTCGCCGATGGCGCCGGGTTTCTTCGCCTGCGGCTTGTCGCTGTGCGCGGCGCTGTTCGGATACCTGCGTCTGCCGGAGCCCGCGCGCAGCGGCTCGGGTTCGCGCGTGTTCCACGCCTCGCAGCTCAAGCGCGCGCTCGGCGAGCCGCGGATCTCGTCGCTGATGCTCCTGACCTTCCTGTCCGTGGTCGCCTTCGGCTCTTTCGAGGCAATGTTCACGCGCTTCGGCCTCGCGCGCTTCCCGAAGATCTTCCACCTCGACGGCCCGCTCAACGATGCCAGCCTCGAGCAGATCATGGCCGCGGCCCCGGTCGCCGGGCGCTACCTCGCGGGCGTCGGCGTGATCTCGGCGTTGATCCAGGGCGGCTTGATCCGCAGGCTCGTGCCGCGCTTCGGCGAGACCACGCTGACGATCGCGGGGCCGGCGATTCTCGGTCTGTCGCTGTGCGTGGTCGGAGTCGGCGGCGTGCTGGAGAGCTGGGGGCTCGTGATCACGGGCTGCATCCTGCTGCCGGTCGGCTTTGGCTTGAACAATCCGGCTTTGACCGGGCTCGTGTCGCGGGCCAGCCCGATCGAGGAGCAGGGTTCCTTCCTCGGCATCAACCAGTCGATCTCGAGCCTCGCGCGCATGAGCGGTCCTCCGATCGCGGGCCTGTGCTTCAAGCAGTTCGGACCCCAGTCGCCGTTCTTCGTCGCGGCACTCGTGCTCGGCTGCGCGACGCTGGTCGCCGTCCGCTACAAGCAGCGTTTCGGCGCGAGTTTTGCTCCGCGCGCCGTGTGAGCTCGATGGACCGCGGCTTTCGCTTGCGCGCGCGCGTGTTCGAGCAGGCCCGCGAGCTCGAGCCGGCTCACGCGCTCGGCCTGCTATCCGCGCATCGCCTGCCGATCCTGCTCGACAGCGCCGCGGGCGAGCCGCGTCGCGCGAGCCTCCTGGCCTTCGATCCCTTGCCGCTGGGACCCGACCATGCGCGCGCCGCATCGCGACCAGGCGGCTTGCGCTCGCTGCTCGCCGCGCTGACGCCCGACGGCGGAGACGAGATCCCGGGTCCGTTCCACGGCGGCCTGCTGTGCGCCCTCGCCTACGACCTCGGCGCCGCCGGCGAGCGCCGGATCGACGTCGCCGCCGAGCCCTGGGCTCAACCCTTGTTCGTCGGCGGGCTGTACGTCGACTTCCTGGTGCGCGACGAGCTCGCGGGCCGCACCTGGCTGGTGCTCGCGGACGATCCCGGCGACGGTCGCGAGCCGCTCGAGCAGCGCCGTCGGACCATCGAGCGAGAATTGCGCGCCGCGCCTCGCCTTGGAGCGACACGCGCGCAACCGCTGCAGCGTCACGTGACGCCGCAGGAACACATGCGCCGGATCGAAGCACTGCGCCAGTCGATCGGCCGCGGCGATCTCTACCAGGCGAACCTCGCCCATCGCTTCAGCGCGCTCGCGCAGGGCGAGCCGCACGACTGGTACGCGCGCCTGCGCGCCGCGAATCCCGCGCCGTACATGGGCTACCTGCGCTGGCGCGCGAGCGACGGCTTCGAGCCCGCGGGCGCCCTGCTTTCGGCTTCGCCCGAGTTGTTTTTCGAGCTCGAGGACGGCGTGGCGCGCACGCGGCCGATCAAGGGCACGATCGAGCGCTCGGACGATCCGGCGATCGACGCGCAACGCGCGCGGACGCTGCTCGCGAGCGAAAAGGACCAGGCCGAGCTGGCGATGATCGTCGACCTCGAGCGCAACGATCTCGGCCGCTGCGCCGTCGCCGGCAGCGTGCGCGTCGAGGACTGGCCCCGGCTGCGCAGCTACGCGCGCGTGCACCATTTGACCGCCGACGTCGTGGCCAGGTTGCGGCCAGGTCTCGATGCCTTCGACCTGCTCGATGCGCTCTTCCCCGGAGGCTCGATCAGCGGCGCACCGAAGCTCGCCGCCATGGCGCGCATCGCCGAGCTCGAAGGCGCGGGCCGCGGTTTTTTCACCGGCTCGCTCGGCTTCGTCGACCTGCGCGGGAACGCCGCCTTCAACATCCTGATCCGCACCTTTCTGTGGCGCGAAACCGGCGGCGGCGAATTGTCCTTCCAGGTCGGCGGCGGGATCACCTGGTCCTCCGACGCCGCGGCCGAGGAGCGCGAGACCCTGGCCAAGGCTCGAGCCATGCTGGAGGCTCTGGGCGCGAGCTCCGACCAACCCCACGGAACTGGTAGGAACTCGGGGCGGCCGTACTAAGACACTTCCTTCCGATCTTCCCGCCGACGATCTTTCCACGGAGGGTCGGTCTGCGTACGGTTAACGAACGCGTACTGTCCGAGCAGGACCCCGAAGCATTTACCTATGAACGACGCCATGAAAGCCTGGATCCTCTGCGCGAGTGCACTCTTCGTTCCTTCCATCGCCGGCGCCGCGCCTCTCGCCGCCGTCGCCCTCGCCGCTGGACAGCAGCCTGCGCCCAACACCAATCCGGACAATCGTCCGGAGATCAAGGAGGCGATCGACAAGCTCGGCGAGCACGCCGGCAAGCGCGGCAAGGAGGACGAGGACGCGATCAAGATCCTCGACACCCTGTTCAAGGAGTTCGAGAAGAGCGGACCCAAGGATCGCCTGATGATCGTCAAGGGCATCGACAAGTGCTTCGAGGCCAAGCGCCAGGAATCCGCCGAGGGCGTGCGCGACAACAAGCTGTACATGGCCTCGGCCGTGTGCCTGCGCGACATGGGCCCGGAGAGCGCGCCGATCCTGATGAAATGGATCGGGCACAAGGACCACCGCAAGGACCTGCCCTTGCAGGCTCAACTGATCAAGTCGCTGGGCAAGACCAAGGACGAGGACGGGCGCAAGGCCTTGATCAAGCTGCTCGTCGACAAGACACCTGCGATCCAGGCCGCTGCCGCCGAAGCCCTGGGCGAATTCGCCGAAGCCGATCAGAAAGTGCGCAAGGAATGCGTCGACGAGCTGATCAAGAACGCGTTGATGCCCGCCAAGGGTGCGATCGACGTGCAGACGCCGAACCAGGCCGACAAGGACCGCTGGGACACGATCTCGGCGCCGATCATCACCAGCTTGCAGCGCTTGAGCCGGCACACCGAGACCGATCCGCAGAAGTGGCAGGCCTGGTGGAACGACAACAAGAAGAAGGACTGGGACAAGTCTTGAGCGGTACGGATCCGGCCTTGGATCCCGAGCTGGGCGTTCCCGGGCGCCGCGCGAACCGAGGCGGTCCGTACCTGATGTTGATTCCGCTCGCGCTGAGCGTCGCGGCCGTGTGGTGGATCCGCCATCCCTCGCTTTCGCTGGTTCCCACGCGACCGCCGGCGCGCGCTGATCCGGACGCGACCCACGACGTGCTCGGCGGCGAGACGCAGCTCGGCGGCGCGACCTTGGCTTTCTGGCTCGCCCCGTCCGAGCCCGATGCGGGACGCCAGGCTTTCCAGGCCAAGGCCTTGCGCAGCCGCTACGGACTCTCCGAGGGTGAATCCTGGCGCTTGAGGCTGGAGTGGCGGCCGCTGGAGGGAGCGAAGACCGCCGGTGAGCCGGCGTCGCTCGACGTCGGGCGCTTGAGCATCGTCGACAGCTCGGGCACGGCCCTCGCGCCGATCCGCCTCGGCCGCGATCTCGATCCCCTGGCGACCCTGCTCGCGCCGCCGACGTCGCCGCTGGTGGTCGGAACCTCGCTCGACCTGTTCCTGTGGGGCCGCGCGCCTCTCCCAGGGGCTCGGCTGGCCGGACTTTCCGATGGATCTAGCAACGGCGAAGCCGCGCTCGAAGTCGGCCTGACTTCGCGGCCCCTGCGCCAAGGCGACCTGGTCGGGCCGATGGCGAGCCTCGACGCCGCGGCTCCCGGATCGAGCTCGAAGAGCGGCGGGAAGACCGCCGCGCCCGGCGCGTCGAACCCTGCCGGGCAGGGCACGAATGAGGCGCGTTATTGATTCCAGGCTCGCGCTGACTCGTGCGGGACTCGGGCTGATCGCGCTGCTGCCGATCTGGATCGCGAGCTGCGATCGCGAAGCTCCCTCCGCGCCTGGAGCCTCTCCGACCGCGCAGGCCGCCGAGTCGAACGATCGGACCGCGCGGATCGCCCAGCTCGAGGCGGAGCTCGAGAGCGCGCGCATCCGCCAGGAGCAATCCGACAAGCGGCTCGACGACATGCGCGCGCAGCTCACCGACAGCGAAGCCCGGCGCCTCTCGCGCGAGCGCGAATGGGCGGAGTATTCGATCCTGCTCTCGAAGGTGTCGCCGGAGCGTCTGCCGGGCGGCAAGAATTTCGGTGCCGAGCCGACTGGAACCGAGGCCAAGGATGCCGAAGCCGCCGAAGCCGCGGCGACTTCCGCCGAGGCCCTCGCCGCGGATCCGGTGATCCAGGCTCGCTCGCTGCACATCGCCCGCGCGCTGCGCACGCTGTTCACGCTGGAGCAGATCCGCGGCCTGGATCTGCTCGAGTGCGGAACTCTCGAAGGCAACGCGATCGGCCCGGTCGTGCTGCGCCTGCTCGACGGTCAAGGCCGTTTCGCCGGCAGCCTCTACGCCGCGCGACTGCGCATGGAGGCCAGCCGCTCGGCGCGCAGCCTGACCCTGGTGCTCGAGGACGGCTACGAGACTCGCGCGGGTCAGCGCATCGAATTCGAGCCGAGCGGCGAGGGCCGCACCAGCGCGCGCCGCATCGTGCTCCAAGAAGTCGATCCCAAATCGTGGGTCGACGATTTCCGCGAGCTGTTCGGGGAGAAGGGCCTGGATCTTTCCGGCGACGACGGACTCTGGGACCTGATCGTCGTCAAGCAATCGCTCAACGACCTGCTGAAGACGCAGACCGCGGGCGGCGTCTACCGGCTGCGCACGCTCGGCGGCGTGCAGGATGGATCGCTGCTCGAAGTCCACCTCGAGCGGCTGGACGAGCGAGGCGACGTCGAGCGCCGACTGTTCGCGGATCGGATGAAGATCTCCCGCGCGGCGAACGGCGTGGAGCTGGCGCTCGAGAGCGGCGTGCAGGTGCGCGGCGAGGACGAGCGCGTGCCCTTCCTCGACGGCCGCTACCGCATCCTCTTGCCATCCGCGGATGCGCAGGTCTGGATCAGCGCCGGAATCCCCGGCCTTGCGGAGCCCAAGGAACGCGCAGAGTCCGCTCCGGTCCTGCATTGACTCCGCGCGAGGATCCGAGCATAAGATCCGGCATGCCCGCGCCGACCGAGGATCTCTTCACGCCTCGCGAGCCGAACGAGGAATCCGCCGCGAGCCAGGAGTCCGCGCCGCGCGTGCAGACCGTGCGCGAGCTGACGCGGCGCATCGAGAAGCTCGTCGGCGGCCTGGGACGCGTCAGCGTCGAAGGCGAGGTCTCGCGCGTGGTCCGCGCCGCTTCCGGTCACCTCTACTTCGACCTCAAGGACATCGACGCGAAGATCGCCTGCATGGTCTGGAAGAGCCAGCTCGCCCAGGCGGCGCGCTTCGAGCTCAAGGAGGGCTTGCAGGTGATCGCCCACGGCAAGCTCGACGTGTACGCGCCGCGTGGCACCTACAGCTTGAACGTGCAGCGGCTCGAGCCCGCGGGAATCGGCGCGCTGCTCGCCGAGCTCGAGAAGCGCAAGAACGAATTGAAGGCGCGCGGCTGGTTCGAGCGCAAGCGCCCTTTCCCTGCCTTGCCCTTGCGCATCGGCGTCGCGACCAGCCGCGACGGAGCCGCCTTCCAGGATTTCCTGCGCACCCGTTCCGTGCGCTGGCCTGGCTATCCGCTGCTGCTCGCGCACACGGCCGTCCAGGGTGCGACTGCCGCGGCCGAGATCGCGCGCGCGATCCGCCGCCTCGACGACGCGGGGGTGGACGTGATCGTCATCTGTCGCGGCGGGGGCAGCCTGGAAGATCTCTGGGCCTTCAACGAGCTGGCCGTCCTCGAAGCGATCTGGAATTCGCGCACGCCGGTGGTCAGCGGCGTCGGCCACGAGGTCGACGTCACCCTCGCCGACCTGGTCAGCGATCGGCGCGCCCACACGCCGACCGACGCTGCGCAAGTCGTGATCCCCGATCGCGCGGCCTTGGCCGTCGCCCTCGAGCGTTCCAGCGGCCACCTCGCGCGCGCGATCGACATCAGCTTCGCTTCGCGCAGCGAGCGCCTGCAGCGCGCCGCTGCCTCGCGGGTGCTGCGCGATCCGCGCACCCTGTTCGGCGTGCGTCGCGAGCGCCTGGGTCGCCTGGCTTCGCGCCTGGAAACTGGTCTCGCGCGCCGCGTCGAGCGCGCGCGCGCGCGGCTCGCGCAACTGGAGCGCACCCTCGAGCGCAACGGACCGCGTGCGAAGCTCGCCGAGCGCGAGAAGCGTCTGGAGAGCGCGCGTCACCTGCTCGGCTCGCGTCTGCAGGCCCTGCTCGAACGCCGCATCGCGCGCCAGGCTTTGCTCGCGGCTCGCCTCGAAGCCCTTTCACCGACGGCGATCCTCGGCCGCGGCTACTCGATCTCGGCGCGCGAGGACGGCCGCGTGGTGCGCTCGGCCGCCGAGCTGCACGGCGGCGAGATCCTCTTGACTCACTTGAGCGATGGCCGCGTCCGCAGCCAGGTCCTCGATTCGGTCGTGGGGCCCTCGGATTCCTGATGCGCATCGCCGCGGTGGTCGTCAACTGGAACGGCGGCGCGGCGAACGTCGCCTGCCTCGCGGTGCTGCAGGGCGCCGCCCTCGCGCAAATCGTGTTCGTGGACAACGCCTCGAGCGACGGCTCGCTCGAGCTCGTGCGCGAGAGTTTTCCGACCGTGGAGATCCTGCGCAACGACGCCAACCTCGGCTTCGGCGAGGCCTCCAACCGCGGAGCGGCGCGCGCGATCGAGCTGGGCTGCGACGCGCTCTTGTTCGTCAACAACGACGTGCTGCTGCGGCCGAACGAGCTGGAAAAGCTCGTGCGCGAGCTGGAGCGCGATCCAAAGCTCGGCTTCGTCGGCCCGCGCGTGCTCGACGCGCGCGATCCGACGCGCATCTGGGCCGCGGGCGGCAAGCTCTCGTGGCGCCAGAATCTGACCACGCTGATCGGCCAGGGCGAGCCGGACGGCCAGCGTTTCCACGCCACGCGCGACGTCGATTACGTGGTCGGCTGCGCGCTGCTCGCGCGCCGCGAGGCCTTCGAGAACGCGTCGGGGTTCGACGGCCGCTACTTCGCCTACAGCGAGGACGTCGACCTGGCCCTGCGCGCGAAACGCCTCGGCTGGGGATCGCGGGTCGTGGGCGAAGCCTGCGCCCTGCACCTGCCCTCGAGCTCGACCGGCGGGGGCTACAACCCGCGGCGGAAGTACATGATGGGCGTCAACTCGATCTGGTTCCTGCGCGAGCACGCCAAGCCGCGCCACTGGATCTCGTTCTTCGTGTTCGACGTGGCATCGCTGCCCTTCGTCGGCCTGTTCGAGCTTTCGCGCGGCCGCGGCCGCTCCGTGCTCGCCAAGGCCCTGGGCATCGTCCACGGCCTGCGCGGACGGCGCGTCGACGCGCGCGCCCTCGAATCCGGTGGGACGTTCCTGTGGTGACAATCGTCGAAACGGAGCCGGGCTCGATCACGACATCGATCAGCCGGCGTCGACGGCGCCGAGCTCGCTGAGCGCGCGCTCGAGAGCCTTGGGGTCGATGTCGGTCGAGTTCGCGCGCAGCGCGGCGCGCAACCCCGCGGCTTCCGTGGCGCTGTCGGGAGCCTGGAGGGCGGCGGCGACGCAGCGCGGGTGGACGGCGATCGGCCCGTTGCGGACCTGATTGCCGAACTCGACGGCGCGCAGGATCACGACGCGCGGCGCGCCCTCCTCGATGCCCTCGCCGCACTGCTTGCACTTCGAGCGCGCGCTCGGCGCGATCTCGACCCAGGGCGCCTGCTTCTTGTTCTTCTTTTCCTCGGCGGTCTCCGCCGCGAGCTTGCGCAGCTCCTCGATCGGCGGCACCTCGACGCCCGCGTCCCAGGCCTTCTCGGCATAGGCTGCTTCGACGTCCTCGATCCGGCGCTTGGCGGCGCACTTCAAGTGGTACCAGAGGTACCCGGACCCGAAGGGGCCCTCGATCATGACGCCCAGGCGCAGCGCGCCCTTCTCGATCTTCTTGCGGCAGGCCTTGCACGAGGAACGCGAGGAACGCGCGCCTTCGAGTCGGTAGGGCGGGAGCTGCTCGATCGGTGCCGATTCGTCGGTCATGGTGTTCAGCGCTTGGCGTCGGTGCGCCGCGACTTCTTGGGCCTCGCCGCAGGCTTCGCCGCATCTGGTGTGAGCGGCGCCAGCGGGTAATGACTTTCCTTGCGCAATGCCGGCGCGCGGCGGCGCACTTCACTCATCAGCTTGGCGACCAGCTCCTCGCGCTTGTCGAACAGCCGATACCCGGCCGTGTCGCGCAGGTAGCCGCGCGCCTCGGGGTGCTTCAGGAACAATTCCTCGCGGCCCATGCGCTCGGCCCACAGGGCGAAGCGCGCGCGCTTATCGAGCAGGGCCTTGGTGATCAAGGGCATCACGATCGAGTAGTCGACCTGCATGGACTCGCAGGTCGACTTGTAGTGATCCTTGTCGACCTTGCCCCAGGTCACGGCTTCCGCCGGCGGACACGAGGACAGCGAGCCATCCGTGATCGGCGCCGTGGTCAGCTGCACGTCGTAGAGGTAGCCCTGGATGTCCTCGAGGCCGAGCACCTGGCTGAGCGCGGGCTCGGGCTGCAGATTGAAATTCTTCGGCACGCCGCCGCCGAGGATCAAGGTCCCCAGCGCCTTGGTGTCCGATTCGCGCAGTCCCCAGCGGTGGTAGGCGCAGCTCTCGAACACCTCGCCGTGGATGTCGAGATCGAATTTGTAGGCGTCGCCGCAGGCTTCGCGCAGGGCCCACAGGGCCATGGAATTCAAGAACACCGAGCCGTCGCCCGGCGCGCCGACGAAAATCGGTATCGCCTTGCGCGTGCACAGCGCGAGCAGACCTTCGCGGGCTCCGTTCTGGCGCTCCTGCGCGGCGTAGCGCTTGCCGAGCAGGTAGCGGAACTCCGGCCCGGTCATCTTGCGCTGGAATTCCTTGCAGGCGAGCACCGCGCGGATGAACTGGTCCTGGCCGAGCAGCACGTCCTCGTCGAAGCCGACGTCGGTGACGCGGATCGTGCGCTCGTCGCGCAGCGCGCCGTCGTCGCCGAAGATCGCGACTTCGTGGAAGGGATGGCTCTTGGCGTTGTCGAGGGCGCGGTGGCCGTCGTGGTAGCAGACCGCGTCGGTGGTCGAGACCAGCATGAACCAGCCGGTGTCGAGCAACGGCGAGAGCCAGGCGAAGTGCTGGCCCGAGACGGTCACCGGGCCAGCGACGGCCATGGTCATCGGCAGCCCCATGCCGACCGCTTCGTCGAGCAGGGTCCAGATCCGGCGCAGGTAACCGCCGCCGAAGGAGGGCAGCGACTGCTCGAAGAGCTGGTCGAGCCCTTCGGTCTCGGTCACGGGCCGCGTCAACAGCTCGCGCAGCGGCGCCGCGGCTCCGCCGGCGGATTTCCGGCCGGGACCGCCGGGACACGAACGCTGATCCTGTCGCGTGGGGGACATGGGCGCGAGAGTCTACGCGAGGCGAGCTTCGCGCTCCAAGACTCGCCGCGCCTTGCATGCGGTCGATTCGTGGGGGATGCTTGGCCGCCAACCCCTTGCGAAGCCCATCCATGACCGAATTCAATCCCTCCGCGAAAGCCCGCTACTCCAAGCAGGATTACGCTCCCAAGCGACGCATCGAAGGCGTCGAGATCGTCGAATTGAAGCGTTTCAACGACGACGGGGGAGCGATGACCGAGCTCGGTCGGATCGATGCCGGCGTGCACAAGCAGCTGCCCGGCTTCCAGGTGCGCCAGGTCAATTTTTCCGTGCTGGAGCCCCTGGCGATCAAGGCCTTCCACCTGCATGCGCGCCAGACCGACGTCTGGTTCGTTCCGCCTTCCGACAAGGTCCTGCTGGTGCTGGCGGACGCGCGCAAGGGCTCGGCCACTGAGGGAATGGTGTGGAGGTTCGTGCTGGGAGATGGGAATTCGCGGCTGGTGCGCATTCCTCCGGGTGTCGCGCACGGGTGCAAGAATCTGCGGCCGGCGGCGGCGGGGACGATCATTTATTTCGTCGACGTGCAGTTCTCGACGGACGAGAACTGCGACGAGGGTCGGCTGCCGTGGGATCACTTCGGGAGCGAAGTGTGGGACGTCGAGCGCGGGTAGTCGATCGTTCCGAGTACGGAGTCAGGTGAATTCGTCCGGAGTCGTGCGGGCGATCCGTGCGCCGCGTTCGCGGCGCGCGCATGGCCCGCAGTACTCCGGACGAATTCACCTGACTCCTACGGCCCGATCATGAACTCCAGTCCATTCGACAAGCTCACGTTGTCCGGCGGCGCGAAGCCGTTGTCGCGGCCCCAGAACTGACAGTCGACGATCACGCCGGGCGTCAAGAGGAACGCCGCCGGCGATCCGCCGAGCGCTCCCGCGGCGAAAGCATTGACGTCGATCGAATACACACCCGAGCAGTCATTCGCTGGCAAGGCACTTCCCCCGGAAGCCAACGCCACCGAGCTTTGCAGCGGCGCGTTGACGCAGAGCACTCCGCCGAGGAACGGAACCGACGCTCTTCCCTTCTGCGTGTAGGTCAACAGCCCCGGCTTCTGGTTGCGCATGTTCGCGCTGCTGACGACGAATCCCGAGCTCGCCGAAGCGCTCGACACGCCCGAGAATTGGATCGAAGGCACGCAGCCCTGGCTGGTGAGCTTGGCGCTGCAGTAGGTCTGGATCCCATTGAAAAAGACGACCTGGAGCATCGGCACGTGCGTCGGATTCGTGTTCTCGCGCGTGTCGAAGCGCTTCGCCGTGCCCGGAGTCGATTCGTCGCCGAGCAGGCACCAGCCGAAGTTCGAGCTCGGGCTGTTCACCCAGGCTTGCACGTCGGCCGCCATGGCAGCCGAGGAGAAGGCGTAGCTTCCCACGGGGCCGACGACCGTCGTCGCGCTGACCGCGTCCGCAAAATCGCCGCCGGCCGAAGGCCACAGCGAGCTCGGAAAGAACGTGTGGATCCACGTGGCATCGCCCGCTTGCGACGGAGCGCCGCCGCCGCCTCCGGGCGGGGCCGTCGACGCGCCCTCGCCCCAGTCGGCGAGCAAGCGGTGCAGCTCCACGTTCGCGTTCGAGGTGTTGGCCTGCGAGCAGTTGAGCACCAGCTGGACCGAGGTGACCGTCGCTCCCGGCGGGATGGCGCTGAGGTCGAAAGCGACCACGCCGCGGCGGATTCCGCCTCCGGCGCTCATCCCGGCTCGGCCGGCGAAGAAACCATCGCGGTGGCCGTTGGACAGGGCTCCGTTGAGGTCCTGGTAGAGGGTGTTGTCCTTCGAGCTCGTCGTCGAGAGCTGATCGGCGGACGCGAGCGCGGACAGGGCGATCGAGACAGAAATGACAGCGAGTGACTTCACGGGATTCCTGGAGCTGGCCTGCGGAAGTGGATGCCACAACCGTATCACGCTCCTGGCCTTGCAGCCGGCCCCGGGCTCGGGGCTTCAGGCGCGCGGGGCTTTACCTGGTCAGGATTGCGCGGAACGGAGCGGTCGCGCTACAACCTCGACCCCCCCGAACACGGAGAAAACCCATGCGAGCACGTACTTTGTCGATCGCCCTGGCTGTCCTTGCGAGTTTCGTCCCGGCCCAGGCCGACGAAGGTATGTGGCTCTTCAACAAGCCGCCGGTCGAGGTCTTGAAGAAGAAGTATGGCTTCGAGCCCACGGCGCAGTGGCTCGAGCACATCCAGAAGTCCTGCGTGCGCTTCTCGACGGGAGGCTCGGGCTCGATCGTCTCCGCTACCGGCCTGGTGATGACCAACCACCACGTGGGATCGGACGTGCTGCAGAAGTTTTCGACCAAGGACAACGACCTCCTGCTCAACGGTTTCTACGCCACGAGCGCGGACAAGGAACTGCCCTGCGACGACCTGTACCTGGATTGTCTGTGGTCGACCGAGGACGTCACGGCGCGCGTGATGGCCGCCGCGAAGGACTCGATGAGCGTGGCCGACAAGAACGCCGCGCGGCGCAGCGAGATGTCGGCGATCGAGAAGGAATCCCAGGTCGCGACCGGGCTGAAGAGTGAGATCGTGACGCTCTACCAGGGCGGCAAGTACCACCTGTATCGCTACAAGACCTACACCGACATCAAATTGGTGATGGCGCCCGAGAAGCAGTCGGCGTTCTACGGCGGCGACCCGGACAACTTCGAGTACCCGCGCTACTGCCTCGACATGTGCTTCTTCCGTATCTACGAGAACGGCAAGCCGGTCGTGCCGGAGCATTTCCTGCGCTGGTCCCCGAAGGGAAGCGCGGAGAAGGAATTGGTGTTCGTCGCCGGCCACCCGGGCACGACCGAGCGTTTGAAGACGGTCGACGACATGCGCTGGATCCGCGATTTCGTGATGCCGCTGTCGCTCGCGCGTTTGTGGCGACGCGAGGTCCAGATGCAGACCTTCTCGGGCCGCAGCGCGGAGAACGCGCGGATGATGGAGACCGATCTGTTCAGCGTGCAGAACAGCCGCAAGGCGCGCACCGGGATCCTGCAGGGGATGCTCGATCCGAAATTGATGGCCGACAAGATTGCCGCGGAGCGGGCTCTGCGCGCAGCGGTCGAAGCCAGTCCGGCCTTGAAGGCCTCGGCGGGAGGAGCCTGGGATCGATTGACCGCTTCACGCGCCGTGGCGCGCTCGATGTACTCGCGCTACCTGGCGATCGGCGGCAGCGGCTTGAATCTCGGCTCGAAGGCCTTCGGGTTCGCCAAGGACCTGACGCGGATGAGCGCTGAAGCGGGCCAGCCCGACGGCAAGCGTTTGCGCGAGTACCGCGACAGCGCGCGCAAGACGCTCGAGATCGGGCTCTTCTCTCCCGCGCCGATCGAACGCGGCATGGAAGTCGACGCCCTGGCCTCTTCGCTCTCGCGCATGGCCGAAGTCCTCGGCGGCGAGGATCCGAGCGTGCTCGCGGCCTTGTCGGGCAAGTCGCCGCAATCGCGCGCCGAGGAGCTGATCGCCGGCACGAAGCTCTTCGACGTCGCCGAGCGCAAGCGTCTCGCCGAGGGCGGCGCGGCGGCGATCGCGGCTTCGACGGATCCGCTGATCCGACTCGCGCGCGATCTCGATCCGGAAGCGCGCGCGATGCGCAAGAAGTGGGAGGACGAAGTCGACAGCGTCGAGCGCGAGTGCTACGCGCAGATCGCCGAGGCGCGCTTCGCGATCGACGGCGACAAGACCTACCCCGACGCGACGTTCACGCTGCGCCTGTCCTTCGGCCAGGTCCTGCCGTACAAGGAAAACGGCGTCCAAGTCGACGCTTTCACGAAGATGGGCGGGATCTTCGAGCGCTCCGCCGACCGCAAGAACACCTATCCCTTCGAGCTGCCCAAGAGCTGGGTCGCGGCCAAGCAGGCGATCGACGCCGCCACGCCGTTCAACTTCGTCTCCACCTGCGACATCATCGGCGGCAATTCCGGCAGCCCGGTGATCAACAAAGCGGGCGAAGTCGTCGGCGTGATCTTCGACGGCAACATCCAGAGCCTGATCGGCGACATCGCCTACACCGAGGAGCAAGCGCGCGCCGTGTCCGTCGACAGCCGCGCGATGATCGAGGCGATGCGCAAGATCTACAACGCGGGCAAGCTCGCCGACGAGCTGAACCCGCCGCCCGGCAACTGATCCGCACATCGCGGAATCTTCATCGGGTGTCGTAACCGAGCCAGGCTCGACCACGACATCCCCTCTCCCGCGCGGAACGCGCGGGAGAGGGGATGTCGTGGTCGAGCCTGGCTCGGTTACGACGACATGTCGGAAGTGGCAGTCGACCGGGAACCGGTCATTCGAAGTGGGGGCGGGACAGGATCACGGCGACGACGTAGTCCTGGGTGTCCTGGCGCGTGGCGACGATCTCGATGTTTTCGCGGCCGAAGACGTCGAAGTCGAGTTCCGCGGAGGTCGTGGTCGCGTCGAGGACGAGCTCGCGCACCGGCACGCGGTTGACGCGGATTTCCAAACGCACGGAGGCGCTCCCCAGGCTGCCGGAGGGGACGGTCACGCGCGCGCCGGCGCTGAAGTGCTTCGCCGGCCGCGTGAACACGCAGCCGACGCGCGCGGGGTGATCCGGGGTCGGGACCATGATGATCCGCTCGCGATCCTTGTCCTCGGGGAAGCGCTTCGACCAGCCCTGCTCGATGCGCACGCGGCCGCCCTGCTTGCCGCCGAGGTCGCGCAGCTCGCTGAAATGCGGCGTCGGCCGGCCGTTCGAGCGGTCGAATCGGCCCTCGATCCCGCGCAGTATGGCGCGGAACGCGATCTCGTTGCCGTCGGGAGTCAGGTGATCCGCGAGGGCGCCACGCGTGCCGTAGTAATCCGCGACCTTGCGATTCTCGTCGAGCGCCGCGCGGAAGAGCTCGCGCTTGACGTTGACGTAGGGCAGGTGGTGGCCGTCGAGCCAGTCGAGCAGGAAGCTCTCCCGCCAGCCGGAGGGCTCCAGAGTCCCGCACTGCTCCTGGCCCGGGAAGAGCACGAAGAAGTGCTCGATGCCGAGCTCTTGCAGATCGTGCTCGAGTCGCTCGAGGATCCGGCCGCAGAGCTCCTGCTTCTCATGCTCCATGCGCGCCGCTCCCGAGAGGCTGCGCTGCAACCCCGCGGGCAGCCAGCTCGAGCCGTTGATCAGCCAGCGCCAGGCGAGGAAGCGTGTCCACAGCGGATGGCTCGCCTCGTATTCCTCGAGGCTCGGCACAAGGGCGGGCTCAACCAGGGTTCCGTCGCTGCCGAGCGTGAAGCGCGGCTTGGGCCAGCCGCGGTAGTCGAGCAGGGCGCGGTCGAGGTCGTCCTCCATGAAGATCCCGATCGCGACCAGCGCGTTGCGATCGCGCCAGTGCTCGAGCGCGAGCCGGGCGAGCATCGCCACCTGGTCGATCCCGTAGGCGCGCACTCCGTAATTGACGATCGCGTGGGTGCTTCCCGACGGCGAGCGATCGAGCCAGCCTTCGAAGCAATTCGCCTCGTCGGTCATGCAGCGCGTGTAGGAATCGCCGAACAGCAGCACGGGCCTCCGGCCGTCGAGCTCCGTCTCGCGAGCGTGGATGAAGGTCTCACGGTCGTAGCTCGCGTCGATCCAACCCAGGCGTGGGTCGAAGAATTTCTCCTCCAGGGGACCGGGCACGTGGGACCAGCGTTGCACGAGCTGGAAGAAGAACGGATCGCTCCAGCTGTCCGCGTACCAACGCGGCATGCGCATGCGGTCTCCGAGCTTCAGGTCGGAATAGACGAGCACGCGCAGCGTCGCTTCGAACAGGATCACGGTCGACACCAGCGTGATCAGGATCCAGAGCCAGCGTCTGCGCCGCCGCCGGGGCGCTGCCTGGGATTGTGTCGATGCGGTGGTCATGCGCGAGCGCCAGGCGGAGGCGCTTAGCTTTCTTCCGCCCGAGCAGACAGGGCCAGGTCGCGCGCGCGCAATTGCCCGCAGGCTCCGTCGACGTCTTCACCCGCGGAGCGTCGGATCGTCGCGAACACGCCGCGGCGCTT
>DATHET010000049.1:0-15943 GCA_035490315.1 Planctomycetota bacterium | reverse complement strand
TTCCGTTCCAAGCTCGTGCTGTCGATCCTGCGCGATAAGCTGGCCCAGAGCTTCGACGCCAGCCGCGTGATCACCGTGGCGCGCGGTTGGCTGGACGAGCATCCGAGCCAGCGCTTCGTCGCGATGGTCCACCTGTACTCGACGCACACGCCCTACGATCCGCCGGCGCATTTCCGCGAGCAGTACTGCGATCCGAATTACAAGGGACCGGTGCACTCGTTCTACGCCAGCGACCGCCAGCAGATCGAGGACGGCTATCCGATCTCCGACGCCGACAAGCAACAGATCCGCAATCTGTACGAGGCCGGCGTCGCCCAGGCGGATGCGATGATCGGCGAGCTGCTCGCGGATCTGCAAGCGCACGGCCGACTCGACGAGACCCTGGTGATCGTGACTGCCGACCACGGCGAGGAGCTTGGCGACCACGGGCTCTGGGAGCACAACTGGCCGTTCCAGACCAACCAGCTCGTGCCTCTGATCATGGCCTGGCCAGGACATCTGCCCGCGGGCAAGCGCATCGCAGCCGGCGTGCAGTCGATCGACATCCTGCCCACGATCCTCGACCTGATGCGTTTGAAATTGCCGCGCGAAGCGAGCGAGCCCGACCCGCTGGGGCACATCGACGGTTCGAGCCTCCTTCCTCTGGTGCGCGATGAAGTGAAGAGCGTGCGGCCCTTCGCGTTCTGCGAGAACCAGAACTTCCTCGCGATCCAGGACACCGCGGCGGAAGGCCCGCGCTACAAACTAGTCGTTGCCGCCGGGGACGATTGCGCGCAGAGCTTGAGCCATCCGCCGGAGGGCGTGATGCCGCCGCAACTGTATCGGCTCGATGAGGATCCGCTCGAACGCAAGAACATCCTGGCCGAGGAGCCGCAGCAGGCCGAGCGGCTGCTCGCCGCTCTGTGCGCATGGGATGCATCGATGCCGATCGCGCAGCACCAGATCCTGGACTCGACGCGCGACACGATCGACGCCCGGCTTCTGCTAAAGGTCCTCGGATATGTCGAAGGCCAGCAGACCCCGCCGCCGAAGCGCACTCCGACGGGGCAGTCGCCGCCCAGCAACCCGCCGGCGCAGAATCGTTGAGCCGCGTGCAAGAGTCCTCGGGCAGCGTGAGCGGCGACCCTCAATTCGTGCTGGTCGCGAACACCAGGCTGCCTTCGCAGCGCGCGATGGCTCTGCAGGTGGTGCAATCCTGCGCGGCTTTCCAACGCGCGGGCTGGGCGAGCACGCTGCTGGTCGCGGACAGACGCAGGGTCGTGCCGCTGCCCGGCGGCGCCGATCTCTTCGACTATTACGGCGTGCCCGCGGGAGCGCGGCCGTCGATCCAGCGCGCGCCCTGCGTGGATTTCATCGAGCGCGTTCCCGTTCCGCTGCAGTACGTGCCGTCGCGCCTGCAGGAGCTGAGCTTCGCGCGCAATGCCGCCAGGATCGTGATGCAGCGCCACGCGAGCGCCCTGGTGCTCGCGCGCGAGCTCGAGGTGGGCCGCTGGCTCGCGCGCGCGGGCAAGCGCGATTTCCTGCTCGAGATCCACCGCGTCCCCGGCGGAAAATTGCGCCAGCGCTGGCTCCGCGAAGCCGCGCGCGCCTCCCTCGGCACGATCGCGATCTCCGGCGGCGTGCGCGAAGACCTGGTCGCTCTCGGACTCGCCGAAGCCGACATCCTGGTCGAGCACGACGCACTCGAGCCGCGGCGCTTCGAGAACATGCCGACGCGCCAGGCCGCTCGCGCAACGCTCGGACTCGCGGAGAAGGATCCTGTGATCGTCTACACCGGCGGATTGCTCGCCTGGAAGGGCGTCGAGCTGCTGGTCGATGCCGCGCGCGAGCTGCCGACCATGCGCTTCGTGATCGCGGGAGGCATGGACGCCGACGTCGCGCGCCTGCGCGAGCGCGCCCAAGGCCAGGCCAACGTGCGCATCGACGGATTCCAGGCTCCGGAGCGCGTGCCCCTGTACCTCGCGGCCGCGGACATCGGCGTGGTGCCCAACCGCTCGCAGCCGGCGATTTCTTCGCGCTACACCTCGCCGCTCAAGGTCTTCGAGTCCTTCGCGGCGGGCCTGCCGCTGGTGGCGAGCGATCTGCCCTCGCTGCGCGAGCTGCTGGTCGACGGCGTCGACGCCGTGCTAATCAAGCCCGACGACGCGCCCGCGCTGGCTCGCGGGATCGCGCGGCTGTTCGCCAATGCTCCGCTGCGCGCCGCGATCCGGGAGAGGTCGCTGGCGCGCGCGGAAAACTGCAGCTGGGATGCTCGCACGGCGCGCGTCCTGGCCTGGGCCCGATCGCGCAGGGGAGTCGCGCGCGCCTGAGCGCGATCCTTCATGCGCGTCCTGTTCCTCACCGACTCGCTTTCCGACCTGGACGGGGTCGGCCGCTACTGCGTGCGCTTGATCGAAGCCCTCGAGCGCCTGGAGCCCGGACTCGAGGTCGAGATCCTGCTCGCGCGCAAGCACCGGCCGACTTCGTCGGCGGTGCCGGCGCATTGGCGCGTGCGCGTCGCGCTGCCGCCGGATTATTTTTTCCACATGCGCGGCGCGAAGTTCTGGTGGAGCTTCCTTTCGGCCGCGTGGAATGTTTCGCGCGCGGCGCGGCGCGCGGACCTGGTCCACGCGATCAAGGATTATCCCCACAACTTCGCCGGTGCCTGGGGCGCGCGGATCGCGGGAGTGCCCGCCATCGCGACTGCCCATGGGACGTATTCCGTGCAACCGCTGCTCGACGCCCGGCATGCGCGGCGCGCGCGCTGGACGTACCGGCAGCTCGCGGGCTTGATCTCGGTCAGCCGCTACACCGCGCGCCGCCTGGAGGCTCTGCTCGAAACCAAGGACAGGCCGCGCGGGGGAATCGTGGTGATTCCCAACGCCGTGTCCGCCTCGCACTACGACGCGCCGCGCAACTTCGACACGCCGCGGCCCTGGCACGGTCTGGATTTCACGCTCGGCATCGGCGAGCTCAAGCAGCGCAAGGGGCATCATCTGGCCCTCGCGGCCTGGATCGGCGCGGCGCGGCGCTTCCCGGGCCTGCACCATTTCATCGTCGGCAAGAGTTCGGCCGACAGCTACCACGCCGGGCTGGTCGAAATCCTGCGCGTGGCCGGAATGTCCGATCGCGTGCACTTCCTCGGCAATGTCAGCGAGGACGAGAAGATCGATCTTTTGCAGCGCGCGCGGCTGTTCCTGCACACGCCGGTGACGGCCGAAGGCGGCGGGTTCGAGGGCTTCGGCATCGTGTATCTCGAAGCCGCGGCCGCGGGAATCGCCTCGATCGGCACGCTGGACTGCGGAGCGGAAGACGCGATCGTCGACGGCGTCACCGGAAGGCTGGTGAAGCAGGATCCGCGCGCCGTGGAGGAGGCGCTCGTCCAACTGCTCGGCGACGAGACCCTGCTGCGCAAGCTCGGCGTCCAGGCTCGCGAGCACGCGCGCCGCTCGCCCTGGGACGACAACGCGCGCCGCGTGCTGGAGATGTACCGCGCCGCGCTGGAGCCGAAGCGTTGAGTCCGAGGAAGAGCTTCGTGACGCTGCTGCGCAGCAAGTTCCTGAAGGATGTTGCCACGCTGCAGATCTCCGGCATGGTCAACCAGGCGAGCCAGCTCTTCTCGTCGATCGTGCTGGCCTTCCTGCTCGGCGCGAAAGGTCAAGGCGCCCTCGGCGTCGCGGTGATGCTGCAGGGCCTGATCTACAATCTGATTTCCGTCGGCGTGATCCAGTCGACCGTGGGCCAGATCGCTTCGGCGACGGCGCGCGACATGCGCGGCAAGGTCGCGGCCTGGATGGCCTTCGTCGCCAAGCTGTATCTCCTGTTCAACGTGGCCCTGATCGTGGTGGGCTTCTTCGTCCTGCCGTGGGTCGGAAGGCACTGGTACAACGACGAGGGGATCGGCGAGCAGATCGGATGGTGGGCGTGGTGGCTGACCCTGTGGCCCTTGATCGACACGCCGCGCTCGGTGGTGTTCGTGGCGCTGCAGGGGACGCGGCGCATGCTCGCCCTCGCGCAGCTGGAGACGACTCAGGAGCTCGGCCGCGTGTTCCTGGTCACCACCGGCGTGCTGCTCACCGGCAGCGCCAAGGGCGCCATCATCGGCGAGATCGTCTCGCGCGTCCTGGCGATGATCGTCGCGCTGGAGATCTATCGCGAAGCGCGCGCGGACGGTGGCACGTACCTGCCGCCGCCGCGCGAGGTCTGGGGGCAGGTGCTCGAGATCCCGCTGCGCCGCGGCATTCCGCTGGCGCTCAAGGTCGGTTTCGTGAAGAACGTGAGCTCGATGTTCCTCAAGGTGGTGCCCAAGCTCGTGGTCGGTATCGTCGCGGGCCTGTCCTGGGTCGCTTATCTGCAGATCGCGCAGCGCATCATGGACATCCCGATGACGTTTCTTCAGGGCATCTCGCGCACGATCCTGCCGGCTCTGGCCGAGCTGCGCGGCCGCGGAGACGTCGCGGGTTTCCGGCGCATGTACCTGCGCACGACGCTGCTCGGCGGGGGAATCGTCGCTCTGGGGATCCTGGTCCTCTTGCCCTTCGTGCCCTGGCTGGTCGGCAAGTTCTATCCGCCCGACTACAAGGAGCCGGTGTTCATCGCCTCGTCGATCCTGGCCTTCGGTCTGGTGCCGATGTCCTTCGCCGTCGGCCTGGAAGCCTTCTACATGGTGACCGACCAGATGCGCGCCAGCATCGTGCTCACCCTGCTCGGCTGCCTGGTGACGATCCCGGTGTTCTTCCTGCTCGTCCACACCATCCCCGAGACAGGCGCAATCTGGGGCCTGTCGTTCTATATGTCGTGGGTGCTCGTCCACTTCGCCTACATCGCCTGGTGGTTCCGCCGCGCCGCGCGAACCCACAGTCTTTCCTGATGCGCATCCTGTTCCTGAACGACCTCTCGGATCCGCGCATCGGATCGTCGATCCGGCAGATGTACCAGGAGGCGGCGCGGCTGCGCGAGCTGGGGCACGAGACGGCGCTGCTCACGGCGGTGCAATCCGCGGCCGAAGCGACGGGCGCGTGTCCGGTGACGATCGAGGGTTGCGACGTCTGGAAGTTCCATTCCGAGTACAACCTGCGCTTCCGCGGCTTCAAGAGCCTTTCGAACCGAGCCGTGCAAGCGCCGCTGGCGCGCGTGCTCGCGGAATTCCAGCCGGACGTCGTGCACAGCCATCTGCTGCACACGCACATTTCCTACGCGGCGTTGGAGCAGGCGCGCAGAGCGGGCGCGGGCGTGGTGTTCACGGCCCACGACGTGATGACCTTCTGCTACCAGAAGCTGACCTGCTTCCACGGCGGCGAGGCCCAGGGTGGGATGCTGCGCGACTATTCCGCCTACTGGCAGAAGTGCATTCCTTGCCAGCGCCTGCGCTACAACCCCTGGCGCAACGCGAAGATCCGCGCCGTGCTCGCGCGCAGCGTCGATCGCTTCACGGTGGTCAGCGACGAGCTCGGCGTGGTGATCCGCGCCAACGGCATCCACGTCGATCGCACGGTGCACAACGCGATCCGTCCCCATGCGAGCCTTCCGTCGCAAGCCGAGGTCGAGGCCTTCCGCGCGAAATTCGGGCTCAGCGGGTGTCAGGTGATCACGATCGCGGGACGCCTGCACGAGCAGAAGGGCGTGAACCAGCTCTTCGCCGTGCTGGCGCAACTCGCGCCGCGCTTCGAAAAGCTGCGCCTGTTGATGATGGGCAAGACCGACGTCTACGAGCGGCAGTTCCGCGCGCTGGCCCGCGATCTCGGGATCGAATCGCGCATCGTGCCAGCCGGTTGGCTCGGCGGAACCGAGCTGGCCGCCGCCTACGCCGCGACCGACATCTTCGTCACGCCTTCGATCTGCTTCGACACTTTCGGGCTGGTCAACCTCGAGGCGATGGAGCATTCCAAGCCCGTGGTGGCGACGGTTTTCGGCGGCAGCCCGGAGGTCGTCAAGGACGGAGAGAGCGGCTTCATCGCCAACCCTTTCGACGTGCCGGCCTTCGCGGCCAGCGTCGAGCGGCTGCTCGTGGATCCGGAGCTGCGCGCGCGCATGGGCGCGGCGGGCCGCATGCGGCTCGAAGCTCATTTCACGATCGAGCGCTTGACCGCGGAGTTCCTCGAGGAGTACGAGCTGGCTCGACGAGCCGCGGCGGCGCGCGCTACCCTGGTGTCGTGAGTCCCGCCCCGGACAGCGCTCGCGGAATGTTGCGCCACACGCTGGCGACCCTCGCCTACCGCGCGGAGAAAGTGTTGCGCGATCCGCCGCGCGGATTCGCCGAGCTGCGGGTCGATCCGACGGCGCGCACACCGCTCGAGCTCGTCGGCCACCTTGGCGACCTCCTCGAATGGGCCCAGACCCTGGTCAGGGGCGATGCGAAGTGGAAGGCCTCGAGCGTCGGTGAGTGGGACAACGATCTCGCGCGGTTCTTTGGGGCCCTCGCTCGGCTCGACGAGCTGCTCGCTTCCGACGCGGCCCTCAGTGGAACTCCCGAGCAGGTTTTTCAGGGCCCGATCGCCGACGCGTTCACCCACGTCGGCCAGCTCGCCCTCTTGCGCCGCTGTGGCGGATCGCCCGTGAAGCCGGAGAGCTTCGCCCGCGCCGAGATCGCAACTGGCCGCGTCGGCCGCGACCAGTCCGGGAATCGCAAGGAGTTCGAGGGCGACGCGAGCGCGAAGTGAGGGCCAAGGGCGACGGTTCGCGGGCCGATCCGTCGATCGGCACGAGGTAGGCGTCCGGTTTCATGGCTCTCGTGAAAGCCTCCAGCGCTCGGAAGATTTGGAGTGGACCCCGGGGATTGCCGTGGAACTGCGGTCACGACCCGCGGCCCGTCGATAACCTCTTCGGAGCGAA
Organism: Planctomycetota bacterium; assembly: GCA_035490315.1. Taxonomy (GTDB): domain Bacteria; phylum Planctomycetota; class UBA1135; order UBA1135; genus JADJQU01. Next base: position 9,133 of record DATHET010000049.1, on the reverse strand, counting down.
GACTTTTCCACGCCTTTCCAGGAGCCTGATCGGGCTTGACCCGCGTTGCCGTATCCTGCCGTGCGCGGTAAAGTTAGGATGCCTGCCGGCTTCCTGCGCCTGGCTGGCTGACCCGCGCCTTTTCACACCGAGATTCCCATCGCGATGCGCAAAACACTGATCAGCTACGTCAAGCCCCACGTCCAGGAAGACCCCCTGGCCATGATCCTGGGCATCGCCTACCTGGGAGCCTGCCTGGAGAAGGAGAACATCCCGGTCGAGTGCATCGACGAGCGCATCGTCAACGACCAGGAGATGAAGGCCGCGATCGAGCGCAACGACGTGATCGGATTCGGCGCCTTGACCCCGAACATCCGCCGCGCGATCGCCTGGGCCAAGTACGCGAAGGAGAAGGGCAAGATCACGGTGATGGGCGGGCCCCACGCCTCGGTCGACCAGGGTATCTTCCTCGACAGCGGACACTTCGATTACGTGCTCAAGGGCGAGGCCGAAGAAACCCTGCCGCAGTTCCTCAAGGCCCTCGACGGCGGCAACGACGCGGATCTCAGCGCGGTGGCGGGTCTCGCCGGCGTGCGCGGCGGTCAGGTGTGGGTCGACAACGCGGCGCCGCCCTTGATCAAGAAGCTCGACGAGCTGCCCTTGCCGGCGCGCCATCTCCTGCCGATGGAGAGCTATTTCAAGCTCAATCCCGAGCGGCTCACCTACATTTTCACGACGCGCGGCTGCCCCTTCAAGTGCATCTTCTGCCAGAAGGAATTGACCGGCCGCGGCTTCCGCGTGCGCTCGACGCAGATGATCGTCGACGAGCTCGAGCAGATCGTGAAGGTCTACAAGCCCGGCGTGGTGCTCTTCGTCGACGAGATCCTGACGCTGCGCCGCAAGCGCATCCACGAGATGTGCGACGAGATCCTGCGCCGCGGGCTCAAGTTCGAGTGGATCGCGAACACGCGCGCGGACTGCGTCGACTATCCGTTGCTCAAGCACATGCACCGCGCCGGCTGCCGCCGCATCTATTACGGCTGGGAATCGGGCTCGCAGCGCATGCTCGACGTGCTGAAGAAAGACCTGACGCCGGAAGTGATCGTCGAAGCCGCGCGCATGACGCGCCGCGCCGGCATCTGGGCCAAGGTCTACCTGATCGTCGGCAGCCCGGGCGAGACGCCTGCGGACATCGTCGAGACGGAGAAGGTGCTCAAGCTCGCCGGCCCCGACCTGGTGCGCATCTCGGTCTTCAATCCGCTGATCGGCACCGAGTCCTGGGACAACTACCAGGCCAGCATCGACACCTCGGACCTGCGCGAGAACTACGTGTCCTCGAATCGCTCGGCCTACGTGCACGAGCACTTCAGTCAGGTCGAGCTCGAGGAGCTGCGCAAGAACATGGTCCGCTCCTACGAGAAGTGGTACTACGGCTATCCCCAGCGTGCGCGGCGCTTCATGGAGCGCTCGATGTACTACATGGAGAATCCGCAGTACGGGAAGCGCCGCCTCGGCCGCGCCGTCGGTCTGGTGCCGGCGCCCAAGCGCGCGGGCGTTGCGTGATCGGAGTCTGATCGCTGACGATCTCCAGTCGCGCCTTGTGCCCGAGGCAGGCGCGAAGCGATCATCGCCGCATGCTGCCGTCTGAAGTCGAGCGCCACGCGGGCGCGTTCGAGCTGCACCTGTGCGGCAGCGCCGATCGAGCCGAGCAGACGCGCCTGTACAACGCCTGCTTCAAGAAGCCCCTGGACGTCGCGGGGCTCATCTGGCGCTACGACGAGAATCCCATCGGTTCGGCGATCTCGTTGCTTGCGCGTCCGCCCCAGGGCGATGGTGTGAGCGGCTACGCCTGCAATCCGCGCATCGCGGTGTCGCGCGGCCTGCACGCGGCGCAGATCGGCGAGACCGGCGACGTGATGACCCACGCCGATTGGCGCAAGCGCGGCATCTTCAGCCAGCTCGACCGCGCCGCGATGGCCCAGGCAAAGCTTCAGGGCTGGCCGCTGGTCTTCGGCCTGCCCAACCGCCGCTCGGCCCACATTTTCCTCGAGCTCGGCTGGGAGCGCGTCGGCACGCTGCGCCTTTGGACCTGCGTTCTGGAAAACAGCGCCGAGGCGCGCAGCGAGCGCAAGAAAGAAGGCCGGCTCGCGAGCTGGTCGACGGGCTTCGCCCAACGCCGCTCGCGCCGTCTGCGAGTGCGCCAGTCGCGCAAAGCTCAGGGCCATTCCCTGCGAGCGATCGTCCAAGGTTTTCCCGCGGCCACCAACCAGCTCTCGCGCGCCGTCGAGAAACAGTTCGCCTTCATGATCCGCCGCGACAAGGCCTACCTCGACTGGCGTTTCCTCGCCGGCCCCTCGGGGCTGCACCGCGCGTTCGAGGTGCTCGACGCCGCGGGAGCCTTCGCGGGCTATGTCGTCGTCCAGCTTCCACGGCAGGGCTCTCCGGTCGGCTACCTGGTCGACGTGCTCGCGCGCGACGATGCCAGCCGCGCGGCGGCGATCGGCGGGGGAATCGACGAACTCGAAAAGGCGGGCGCGGCCCTGGTCCAGGCCACGGCCATCGACGGCTCGTGGTGGGAGGAGCAATTGACCGCCCACGGATTCATCGCGCCGCGCGAGAAGAATTTCCTGACGATCATTCTGCACGTGCACGACGGGCTGCATCCGCTGGTGGCGGCCGCGCGCGATCCCAGCCAGTGGTATTTCACCGACGGCGATCGCGACGACGAGACCATGGGCTGATGTCGATCAAGCACAGCATCAAAGTCTTCCTGCGCGAAGCGTACGCGCGCACGCTCTTCCACACCGGACTGTGCGCGCTGGTCGACCGCGCCATGCCCACGCGACTGACGATCCTCGCCGGTCACTGTGTCGCGCCGGGTGAGGTCGACGGCGCGGGCACTCTGCCCGCCGACATGCAGATCAGCGCGGCCAAGCTCGAGCGCATCCTGCGCTGGTTCGGCGCGCGCTACGCGATGACCACGGTCGGCGAGGGCTGGAGCGCCCTGCGCTCGGGCAAGGCGAAGCGCAGTCTGGTCGCCCTGTCGATGGACGACGGCTACCTCGACAACCGCCGCGTGATGCTGCCGCTGCTCGAGCGCGTGCAAGCGCCCGCGACGGTGTACCTCGAGTCGCGGCCGCTCGACGAGCGGCGCGTCAACTGGTCGCACAAGTACTTCTGGCTGGTCAGGCGCATGGATTTCACGCAGCTCACGGCGCGCTATGCGCAACTGAGCCAGGATCAGGGCGCTCTGCGCGCGATCGAAAAAGTCGCGGCCGCTCAGGCTCCCGACCAGCGCTACCACATCAAACGCGCGCTGAAGTACGAGGCCGATCCCGCCGACCGCGACCGCGTGATCGATCGGATCTTCGTCGAGGCGGGCGGCGACGAGCGCGCCCTGTGCGACGAGCTGTACATGAGCTGGGGCGACGCGCGCGAGCTGGCCGCCGCCGGTGTCGAGCTCGGCGGGCACACGGTCAACCACGTGATCCTCTCGCGCTGCGATCGGGAGGGTGCCCGAGGCGAGATCGCGGACGGAGCCAGGTCCCTCGCGAGTGCCCTGGGCAAGCCGTCGCGCTCCTTCGCCTATCCCTGGGGAAGGCGCTGGGACTTCAATGCAGAGACCGCGCAGATCGTGCTCGACTCCGGCTTCGAGACCGCGGTGACCATGCACGCCGGCGTCAACCTGCCCTCCACGCGCTCCACGGACCTCAAACGCCTCGCGATCGCCGACGACGCGCGCCTGCACCTCCTCGCCACCGAGGCCTGCGGCGGCTTCGAGCTGCTGCGCCGAATCGGAATCAACCTGAGCGAGTAGCTCTCGGTACCCGGTATTCCACCACCATTTATTACACAGCCCGCGACCGCCCGGCGCGCGACGCCGGGCAGTCGCGGGCTGTGTAATAAATGGTGGTGGAATACCGGGTACCGAGCGGTGAAGTCGCCACCTCGCTGCATTAGACGGGGCGGTGGAACTCACCGAACATCTGGATCTGCGCGGTGGATCGGCTCCGTGGGCGCAGGGCAGTCAGACACTACCATCAGACGCACTGCCGACGGCTCGAGTCGATGTCGCGATCATTGGAACGGGCATCATGGGCTCGATGCTCGCGGATCGGTTGAGCGAGGCGGGGCACAGGGTTGCGCTGCTCGACCGTCGGCCCCCGGCTCAGGGCAGCACCGCTGCTTCCACTGCGCTCGTGATGTGGGAAATGGACGTGTCGCTTTCCAGGCTGGCCGAAAGAATCGGGGAAGTGGAAGCGGTCCGGCGCTGGCGGCGGGTGCACGAGACGGTGGTGCGACTCGGCCTGCGCATCGACCGCGAAGAGATCGACGCGGCGCGCATCCCTCGTCCCGTGGTGCTGCTCGCCGGCACGGAGATGGACGAGTCCGGTCTTGCCGACGAGGGGAATCTGCGGCGGAAGCATGGGCTTCCCTCCCGAATGTACGCTCCGGACGCCGTTGCAGAGCGATTCGCCATTCCGCCGCGCGCGGCGATCGTCTCCGAGGACAGTTACGAGGTCGATCCGGTTCGTCTGACCCTGTCGCTCCTCGATCGTGCGAGACGGCGCGGAGCGACGCTCACCTATCCCGTCGACGTGAACCAGATCGTGGATACCGGCTCGTCGATCGAGTTGCGCAGCCAGGCCGGCGTCGTCACAGCGGGTCACGCCATCCTTGCAACCGGATACGAGCGTGCTCGCGAGTACCTGCCTCGGGCCTTCGAGCTGACCTCCAGCTTCGCGCTGGCCAGCTCCCAAGGAATCGCACCCCTGTGGAATGAGAATGCGATGCTCTGGGAAGCCTCCGATCCCTATCTCTACGCGCGTGCCGACAGCGAGGGTCGGATCCTGGCTGGCGGCGAGGACGAGAAGTTCCAGGACGCGAGCCGGCGTGACGCGCTCATCGAGACCAAGGCCAAGCGAATCGCCGAAAGGCTCGAGCGCATGATCGGAGGCTCTCGAGTCCGACCGGAATGTGCTTGGGCGGCGTTGTTCGGGGGATCTCCGGATGGCCTGCCGGGGATCGGCCTCGCCGCGAAGGAGCAGCGATTGTGGCTGGCAGCCGGGTTCGGCGGCAACGGCGTCAGCTTTGCGGCTCTCGCCGCGGAATTGCTGGCGGCTGAACTGGCGGGCAGGCCGGATCCGGACTTGAAGTGCTTCGATCCCTACCGCTTCGATTGACCCGCAACGCGACGGCTCCATGGCCCTGAAAGCGTGGAACCTGATTGCGCCGCCGCGGCCGAACGGGCCTGGATCAGAACAGCTGGTACTGGAAGGGGCTGACCGAGCTGTCGCCGCCGAAGATGCCGAGCACGACGATCAAGACCACGACGACGACCATCGGGGCGACGATCCAGACCCAGTTCTCGCGAATGAATTTGAGCATGTGCGGCGATTCCTCTGCCTCGAATTGTGCCCCAGGCTGACGGGGGAGGCAAGTTTCCAGCGCCAGCAAGGGCAAGCGGCGCTGTGGCGGTCGGTCCGTGAAGCGTGAAGATCCCGCTAACAAGCTCATGTCGCGGACCGCATGTGTCGAAGGGCCTGTGCGAGCCAATCTGGAACTCGTCCTGTCTTGCTGGCAACGGCCGACCTCAGGGTCCTGATGTATCGGGCGGGATGAGGGCAACTTTCGATGTCGGTCGAGCTCGTGATTGTTCCGGTTTCCGAACCGGAGTGCCGCCTCGTTTTGGATCCGGCGGGCGTCCAGGCGTCGTCCCCCAGTAGGGAACGCGATGTGGCGAGATTCTTCGACCTGTCGACCCAGATGCTCGCCATCGCGACCTTCGAAGGCGACTTCGTCCGCCTGAATCCGGCCTGGGAAAAGGCGCTGGGCTACTCGCGCGGAGAGCTGCGCGGCAAGCCGCTGGCCTCCATCGTCCATCCCGAGGACGGCGCCCTGCTCTCTGCGCAACTGGATTTGCTGCAAACCGCGACGGAAGCTCTGAATTCGATCGAGCTGCGCTGTCGGCGCCTCGACGGCAGCTATCGCTGGTTGTCCTGGAACAACGTCGCGCTGGGTGCCGAGCGGCTGATCTACGTCACCGTGCACGACATCACGCAGCGCAAGACGGAAGAAAATGCCTTGCGCGAGAGCGAGGAACGCCTGCGCCTCTTGGTCGAGGGCGTGCACAACTACGCCTTGGTGATGCTCGACCTCACGGGCCGAGTGCTCACCTGGAACGCGGGCGCCGAGCGCGTCCACGGCTACAAGAGCGATGAGATCCTCGGACGCTCGTTCTCGATCTTCGAAGTGGCTTCCGACGTGGCCGCTGGAAAGCCTGAGAAGCTCCTGAAGCTCGCCCTGGAGCAGGGTGTGGCGGAGGATGAAGGCTGGCGCGTGCGCGCTGACGGCACGCGCTTCTGGGCAAACGTGCTGCTCACTGCCCTGAAGGATCAGAACGCCAGGTTGACCGGGTTCTCGAAGGTGACGCGCGATCTGACGGCCAAGAAACAGGCAGAGACTCTGCTCAAGGCCGCGGACCTGCAGAACGCGATCTTCAACAGCAGCAATTTCTCGAGCATCGCGACCGACGAGCGAGGCGTGATTCAGATCTTCAACGTCGGCGCGGAGCGCATGCTGGGCTACGCAGCATGCGACGTCCTGAACAGGGTCACGCCGGCCGACATCTCCGATCCGCTCGAGCTGATCGAACGCGCGCGAGCGCTGAGCCTGGAATTCGGCGCCGCAGTCGCGCCGGGTTTCGAGGCCCTGGTGTTCAAGGCCTCGCGTGGCATCGAGGACAACTACGAACAGACCTACGTCCGCAAGGACGGCAGCCGATTCTCCTCGGTCGTATCCGTCGCCGCGCTGCGCGACGCGCAGGCGGCCATCATCGGCTACCTGCTGATCGGAACCGACAACAGCGCGCGCATGCAGGTGCAGGAATCGCTGCTCGAGAGCCAGGCCCAGCAGAGGACGATCGTCGAGAATATCAGCGAGGGAGTGGTCGTCTCCGACCTGGACGGTCAGCTCCTGCATTTCAACTGCGTGGCGCTGGACCTGCTCGGATACACGAGCCTGGAGCAGGGCCGCCGGTACATCATCGAGCTCGCCGACACGTTCGAGCTCTGCGGTCTCGACGGCACTCCCTGGCCTGTGAGCGAGTGGCCGCTGGCCCGCATCCTGCGCGGCGAAAAGCTAAGCGACCTGGAAGGGCGCATGCGACGGATCGGTGAGGACTGGGATCGCTGCTTTAGCTTCGGGGGCAACATCGCCTTGGATGCTACCGGCCAGCCGCGGATGGCGATCGTCACTTTCCGAGACGTCACGGAACGCAAGCTCGCCAGGGACGTCGCCAGTCGGATGAACGCCGAGCTGGAACAACGCGTCGCGGAGCGGACTGCCCAGCTTCTGACCGCCAATAACGAAATGGAGGCCTTCAGCTATTCCGTCTCCCACGACCTGCGCGCTCCGCTGCGAAGCCTCGACGGCTTCAGCCAGGCACTGATCGAGGATTGCGCGGACAAGTTGACCGAGGACGACCTCGACAACCTCAAACGCATCCGCAGCGCCAGCCAGCGCATGGGCCAGCTGATCGAGGATCTCTTGAAACTTTCGCGGATGACGCGCGCGGAGATGAGCCTGCAGCGCGTGGACTTGAGCAAGCTTGCGTGCGAAGTCTTGGACGAGCTGCGCAGCGCCGAGCCCGGTCGGGGGGTCGAATTCGAGATCCAGGAGGGCCTGATCGCGGGCGGAGATCAGCGTCTGCTGCGGATCGCGCTGACCAACCTGTTCTCCAATGCCTGGAAATTCACCGGACGGCGCGCGGATTCTCGTATCGAATTCGGTTGCTCCGGCCCCGAGGACGCTCGAACCTACTTCGTTCGCGACAACGGGGTCGGATACGACATGGCCCACGCCGGAAAACTGTTCGGCGCCTTCCAACGCCTGCACGCGATCCACGATTTCCCGGGCACCGGGATCGGACTGGTGACGGTGCAGCGCATCGTCCATCGACACGGCGGCCGCATCTGGGCCGAGAGCACCCTGGGCCAGGGCGCGACATTTCACTTCACCCTTTGAGCTGACGAGGCACAGGAAAGCATCTCATGGAAAGAGTCATTCTGCTGGTCGAGGACAACCCCGACGACGAGAAGCTCACCGTCCGGGCGCTCAAGAAGAACAACATCGCCAATGAAGTCGTGGTCGCGCGCGATGGAGTCGAGGCGCTCGACTACCTCTTCGGCGCGGGAGCCTACGTCGGCCGCGATCCGGGCCGCGTGCCGGCCCTGGTGCTGCTCGACCTGAAGCTGCCGAGGATCGACGGCCACGAAGTGCTGCGGCGCATCCGCGCCGATGATCGCACGCGGCGCATGTCGGTCGTGATCCTGACCACTTCAGGCGAGGAGCAGGACCTGATCGACGGCTACAACGGCGGCGTGAACAGCTACATCCGCAAGCCCGTGGATTTCACGCAATTCACCGAGGTCGTGCGCCAGCTCGGGCTGTATTGGCTGGTCCTCAACGAGTCGCCGCACTCGGTCCTGCAGGTCGGATCATGACTTCCACGAACCTGCGCGTCCTGATCGTCGAGGACTCCGAGGACGACGTCGAGTTGATCCTGATCGCCCTGAGGCGCGGCGCTTGGAACGTGACGCACGCGCGCGTCGACACCCATGACGCGATGGCCGAGGCCCTCGACACGCGCGAGTGGGACCTGATCATCGCGGACTACTCGATGCCGTTCTTCAGCGGCCCCGCGGCCCTCGCTCTGGCCATGGAGCGCACCAGCGGCGTCCCTTTCATCCTGATTTCCGGCGTCGTCAGCGAGGAGACCGCCGTGCAGGCGATGAAGGCCGGCGCCGACGATTATTTCTCCAAGGGCAATTTCGCGCGGCTCGTGCCAGCCGTCCGGCGCGAGATGCACCAGGCGGAATCGACCCGCAGCGCGCGCGCCCTCGAGCGTCAGCTGCGCGAGCGGGAGAGCCATCTGGCCCACGCGCTGCAGCTCGCGCGTGTCGGCACCTGGCATTTGGACATCCGCACCTCCACGGCGGTCTGGTCGGACGAGGCCTGCAGGATCGTCGGCCTCGACCCGCGTCAGGCGGCTCCGGCATTCGGAGACCTGCTCGAGCGACTCACCACGAGGGATCGCGCTGCGCTCACCGACCTCCTGCGCCATCCCGTCACCAAGCCCTTTGCCCAGGACCTC
>DATHET010000048.1:0-78107 GCA_035490315.1 Planctomycetota bacterium | reverse complement strand
GTGTGCAGGTCGACCGAGCCCGGCGTCAGCCAGGCCGAGCCGTAGTCGACGACTTCGAAGCCCTCCGGCACCGGGAAGCTCGCGCCGACCGCTTCGATCTTGCCGTTGCGCACGAGCAGCATGCCCGGCGCGAAGACATGGTCCTGCGCGTCCATGGTGAAGACTTTCTCGGCGCGGATCACCACGCCGCTGTCTCCTTGGGCGAGGGCTCGCAAGGCGCCGGGCGAAGCCAGCGTGTCGCGCGCGCCGCTGTCGGGCGTCGCCGTGGAACGGCAAGCGCACAGGCCGAGCGCGCAGAGTGCTGCGAAGCGCAGGGCTACCATCTTCGGCCCTCCTGCGCGTCGTACACCTGGCAGCCCTCGATCCACACGCATTCGACCGCGTTGCGCGGGTCCGCGGGATCGCCGCCGATCACGATCAGATCGGCGTCCTTGCCGACTTCGATCGAGCCCACGCGGCCCGCTATCCCAGCGGTCTTCGCGGGAACGAGCGTCAAGCCGCGCACCGCCTGCATCTGGTCGCCGTCGAATCCGTAGCGCACGCCCATGGTCGCCTGGACCGCGAGCTCCTCGCCGGGCACGACCGGCGCGTCGGTGTTGAAGCCGACGTTGGTCATGCCGCGCTGCTGATAGCCGGCGGAGACCGAGTCGATGCGCCCGTCGGTGTCGACGCGCGGCGGATTGGGCGTGTCGATCTCGCGCGGGCCGCAGATCGCGTTGACGCCCAGGCGCAGGGCGACCGGCGCGGCGAGGTAACCCCGCCATTCGCCGTGGTCGATGTACACGTCGAGACCGAGCTCGCCCTTGAGCATGGTCATCGTGGTGAGCACGAGCTGGTAGATCTGCGTGTGGGTCGAGACCTGGGTCTCCTTCTCGTACAGCGCGCGGAACACCTCGAATTGCGGATTGAACCCCGGCCGCTGTCCTGTTCCGTGCTCGTACTCGTGCCAGGTCTTCGCGTAGGCGATCCCCTTCTTGACCTGGGTGCGGATGTGGTAGTTCATCATGCTGCGGCCCATGCCGTAGCCCCAGCGCGTCGGGTTGTCGCCCTGCGCGATCTTCAGCGAGCCGGGATCGCGCACGCGCATCGCCTCGTACTCGGGCAGGCCGGTCTTCAAGAGCACGCCCTGGCCGCCGATGTTCGTGCCCGAGCCGGGGATGAACAGCACGGTGGTGATGCCGGCCGCGACTTCGCGCCGCAGCATTTCCGTTCCCGGCACGACGGCCGAGCTCGCGCGCAGACCCTCGTTGGTCTGCAGCACCATGTCGTTGATGTCGTTCGAGGACTCGCTGCCGGCGACGTGAGTGTGCAGGTCGATCATGCCCGGCATGACCCACGAGCTGCCGACGTCGATCAGCGGATAATCCGCGGGTACTTCGAGGGTCGAAGCGGGACCGACGGCCTCGATCCGACCGTCTCGCACCAGAACGATCGCGTCGTCGATGTACCCGGGCCCGGCTTCGGTCGCCGTCAGGATCTTCGCGGCGCGCAAGGCCATGCGCTGTCCGTGGCCCGCGAGGCGGATCGGCATGCCGTCCGGTCCGCGCGCCACGTGGCTCGCCGCCGCGCGCTCGGGATCGTCCGAGCTCTCGTGATTCGCAGCCGCGCGGCAGGCGCAAACGCTGGAGACGAGCGCCGCGCACGCGAGAGCGCGCTGCAACGTGGGACCTCCGGTGTTGGCGCGCGCGACGATCATCTAGAACCGCTGGCCCTCCAGCGCCACGTCGTAGGCGCGCCGGCCGTCGATGTAGGCCTTCTGCAGATGGCTGCGCGGATCGGCCGGGTCGCCGGTGATCACCAGGAAGTTGGCGTCCTTGCCGACTTCGAGCGAGCCCATGCGCTTGTCGATGCCGGCCGTCTTCGCCGGAACGATGGTCAAGCCGCGAACGGTGTCCATGTTCGAGTTGTCGAGGCCGTAACGCACCGCGATCGCGCTCTGTAGGAAAAGCTCCTCGGCGGGAATCACGGGAGCGTCGGTGTTGAAACCGATCTGCTTGTGTCCGCGTTTCTGGTATTCGGCGGCGATGGCGAGCCACTTGCCGTCGGTGTCCATGCCGACGAAGCCGCGATAGCTGCGGTCGAAGTTGCGCGGACCGAGGATCGCGGGAACGCCCGCCGCCTGGGCCTTTTCAGCGGCGCGGAAGCCCTGGAATTCCCCGTGGTCGATGTAGACGTCGATGCCCAGCTCTTCCTTGATCATCGTGATCGTCATCAGGACGACCTGATAGACCTGGGTGTGGGTCGAGATCTGCGCGCGCTTCGCGAGCAACTCGGGAAAGACGTCCCACTGGATGTTGCGCTCGACTTTCGGGCCCGTGCCGTCCTCGGCGGCCTTGCGCATCTTTGCGTAGGCCATCCCGCGGCGCAGGGTGTTGCGCGTGTTCCAGTTCTCGAAGGCCATGCCGATGCCGACGGTCCAGCTCTCGGGGTTGCCCCATTGCGCGACCTTAAGCGAGCCGGGATCGCGGATCACCGCGTCCTCGTAGTGGTCGACGCCGGTCTTGATCAGGATGCCCTGCCCGCCGATGTTCGTGCCCGAGCCCGGGATGTAGAGGCAGGCGGTCACGCCCGAGGCCAGGGCGCGGTGCAGGTTCGGGTTGTTCGGCACCACCGTCGACTTCACGCGCAAGTCGGGGTTGGCGAGCAACACCATGTCATTGATGTCGAAGTTGCCGCCGACGTGCGAGTGCAGGTCGATCATCCCGGGCATCAGCCAGTTCTGGCCGACGTCCTCGAAGACGAATCCCTCGGGCACGCTGACCTCGGTCGCCGGCCCGATGCCGACGATCTTGCCGTCCTTGACCAGCATGACCGCGTTGTCGATCACCTGAGTGCCTTCCCAGGACGCGACCAGGGCCTTGACGGTCTTCAGCGCGAGCCCGGGAGCGCCGGGGCTGCCGGGATCAGGTGCGTTCGACGTCGATGTCTTGCCGTACTGAGCCAGGGCCGCGCTCGAAAGCGTGAGGACGCACAGGGCGGTGAGGATCGATTGCTGATTCATGGTGTTTTCCACTGCGCTGCGGACGCAGCGGACTACCGAACCTCTTTGCCGGCGACCCAGACGCGCAGGACGCTCGTCGCGGGCTCGAGCGGAGGACCGTCGAGCAACAGAACGTCGCCATCGAGGCCTGACGCCAGCTTCCCGACGCGATTGTCGATGCGCAGCATCGACGCGGCGCCGGAGGTCAAGGCGCGCAAGGCGACATCGGGCGAGAGGCCCTGGGACACGGCGTAGGAAGCGAGCAGCGGAAGCTCCGCCGCGCCTTCCTCGGCTTCGCTCTTGAACGCGATCGGGATGCCGGAAGCGGCGAGCTCCGCGTAGCGATTCGTCAAGCTGCCGACACCGAGCTTGGGATCGACGCTGAGCACGGCGGGAGAGAGCAGCACGCCGCCGACGCGGCCGCGCAGCTTGCTCGCCAGCTTCACCGCGTCCGCCGCGCCGAACAGGATCGGGCGGATGCCGGCGGCTTCGAAGGCCGCGACGCACTCGAGGATCTCGTCGTCGCGATCGACGTCGACGATCAGGGCACGGTTGCCGAGCATCGCCTGGCGCAGTCCTTCCAGACGCGGGTCGATGCTGGGAGTCTTCGGCTCGCCCTTGACCGACTCGACCTTGGGCTCGTCCTTGGGGCGTCGACGCTCGGGCCGCCGCGCGTAGTCGAGTTCCTTGGACGTGCGCTCGAGCACGAAGCTGACCGCCGTCTCGCCGAGCATCACTTTCCCGTCGAGCTTGCCGTCCTTGAATTCGCCGCTGAGGTGCACTTCGCCGCGCGTGCCCTTGCCGGTGGCCTCGAACTTCTTTTCCTTCGGCGGCTCCTTGCCCTTCTTCTTGGCGTCGTCCTTCTTGGCGTCGTCCTTCTTGGGCTCGTCCTTTTTCGGCTCGTCTTTCTTCGCGTCCTCTTTCTTCGGCTCTTCTTTCTTGGGCTCGTCCTTCTTCGCCTCGTCCTTGCCTTCCTCTTCCTTCTTGTCCTTGTCGCCCTCGGCCCCGGATTCCTTCGCATCCTTGGCGGGCTTCTTGGCGTCCTTGGCCGGGACCGCTTTCTCCGTCTCGGTGTAGGTCCCGCTGAGCTCGATCAAGGAGCTCGACAAGGGATCGCAGCGCAGCGAGCCGGTCAGCTTGGTGCCGTCGTGCTCGAGGCGCAGGCGGAAATTGGAGGGCTCGCTGTACGGCGGAACGATCAGCTTCGCTTCCCAGATGCCGTTGACCGGATCGCCTTCCTCTTCCTTCTTCTTGTCGTCCTTCTTCTCTTCCTTCTTGTCGCCTTCCTTCGCTTCGTCGGTCTTCTTTTCCTTGTCGGCGTCCTTCTTTTCCTCGATCGCGACGACCGGAGCGGGCGGCGGCGGGACCCACTTGGCCTTGGCCTCCTCGTAGGAGTCCCACTTCTTCTTGTATTCGAGCGCCTTGGCGAGCGACTCCTTGACCACGCGACCCGACTCCATGCGATTGCGGTCGGACCACATCATGCGCATCGCCGCGGGGTCCTCGACAATCATCGTCGCGAGGTTGTCGCCGGCCGGCTTGTACGCCATCAAGTTGACTCCCGCGGGGTTCACTCCGCGCGGCGAGAGCAACACGGTCGTGATTCCGGCCTTGGCCACGCGCCGATCCGTGGAATCTCCCGTCTCGACGATGCGCGAGAACTGGAATTCGGCGTCCGGCGTGCGCTGCGAACCCTCGAGCCCGAGGTAGCTGAACGAATCGATCATGCCCGGCATCGCCGCGAAGCCGCGCACGACGTTCGCGCCGGCGGGGTGCGAGACGCGCGAGCTGGCTTCGATGATGCGGCCCTTGTCGAGCAGGATCTGGCCGGGGCTCAGGATCTGGCCGTCGCCGAGGTAGAGCTGCTCGACCTCGATCACCACCGGGCCGGGCAGGCGCGGCTGGGAGCGCGCCGCATCGGCGCCGAACGCGCCCGCGGCCTTGGCTCGCGCTTCGGTCTGGATCGCCGTGTCTCGCGCCGCGTTCCAGATCTCGTCGCCGGAGATCCAGGTCGCGAGGACACTGGAGGTGGCCAGGATCGGCGCGCCGTTGAGCACGCAGAAATCGGCGTCCTTGCCGACCGCGATCGAGCCGATGCGCTGCGAGACGCCCAGGATCTCCGCCGGCCCGAGCGTGATCGCGCGCAGAGCGGCATCGGCGGACAATCCGCCGCGAGAGGCGAGGGCCGCGGCGTAGCGGATGTTGCGCGGGCGCATGTTGCTCGCCGGCGTGATCGCGAGGTTGACACCCTTCTCGGCGAGCCTGGCGCACACGTCGTAGCGCGGCCAGGTCACCTCGTCGCCGCGGCCGAGGTCGCGACCGCCGCTGTTGGGCATCATGTCGACCTCGAAGATCACCGGCACGTTGGCGCCGGCGAGCTCGGTCGAAAGCTTGTCGGCTTCGCGCGCGCCGCCCAGGATCAGCGGCAGGCGCACTTCCTCGGCGAAGGCGACCAGGGCGCGGATTTCATAGGCGCTCTCGGCCTCGATGCGCCAGGGAGTCCGCTTCTGCCACAGCTCGCGGGCTTCGGCCACGATCGAAGGACCGTACTCGCCCGAATCCTTGCCGCCCTTGGCGATGTCGACGAGCTCGTGCAAGGCGACGATAGCGCCCATCGCGGTCTGCGGCAGCTGTCGTTGCTGCAGGCCCAGGCCGATGTCCGCGGTGGCCGGGACCGGCGGTTTCCAGTAGCCGGGCGTGTTGCGCGCATCCTCGGTGATCGAGCCGTCGATCGCGGCCGGGCCGAGGACGAGTCGTTCGGCCAGGCCCTCGCCCGAGAGCTTGATCACCGCACCCTGTCCGCCGATCAGACGCGAGTTGGTCGGCGCGATGTAGGCCGCGGTCACTCCCGCGGAGATGTCCTCCAGCGGGTCCTTGGCGAACAAGTCGAGGTTGTCGAGGGCGCGCACGCCGAAGTCGGCCGTGCGCTGCGATCCGACGCCCAGGCCGTACGGGCTGGTGGCCGCGATCAAGCCAGGCACGATCACGGCATCGGGACCGTAGTCGACGACCCGCACATCGGCGGGCAGGTCGATGTTCTTGCCGACCGCTTCGATGTGGCCGTCGCGGATCAGGATGGTCGCGCCGCCGTCGAGGACCACGCCGCCGTCGACGAGGTAGATCGAGCCGGCCTTCAGGGCGACCGCGCCATCGAGGGCATCGCGTTGCGATGCGACGAGCGGGGCGGTCAGTGCGAGTGCGAGAAACACAGTGCGCATGGAACGGTGCCTCTCCTAGTCCTTCTTCTTGGGCGCGGGCTCGTCGAGCGGGACCGTGCCCGTGTCGTCGTGCGGCTTGGCCGCGCTCGGCTCGACCTTCGCGCCGGGTTCCGCGGCCGCGGACGTGCCCGGAGGCATCTTGCCTTCGAGCAGCGCCTTGACGCGGATGTCCTTCGAGCGGTCGTACACGTGCGCGCCCTCGACGATCACGTGCTCGACGAAGGAGGTGACCGACAGGGGATCGCCGCTGAACAGCAGGACGTTGCCGTCCTTGCCGACTTCGAGCGAGCCGACGCGCTTCTGCAGCCCGAGGATCTCGGCCGGGACGATCGTGATCGCCTTCAAGGCGGTGTCGCGCGGGAGACCCAGCCCGACCGAGGTCGCAGCTTGGAACCACAGCGATTCCGTCGTGGTGTTGGACGAGCTCAGCGCGAAGCGCACCTTCTTGTCGGCGAAGACCTTCGGCACGAAGGTCTCCATCTCCTTGCCGGTGATCGGGTCGCGCTCGAGATTGACCAGCGGGCCTTCGAGCACCACCGGCACGCCGGCATCGGCGATCGCGTCGATCGCTTTCCAGCAGGCGGTGTTGCAGACCAGGGTCGTACGCGCGAGGAATCCGTTGGCCCGCGCGATCTCCAGCGCGCGCTGAACGTCCATCGGCCGCGCGCAGTAGAAGAAGGCCGCGAGCTTGCCCTCGACCAGCGCGAGCAGCGGCTCCTGCTTCTCGTCGATCTCGCCGCGCGGAATGGCTTCGAGGCCTTCGACTTTCCAGGCGTTGCCGCCCATCGCCTTGCCCTTGGACTTCTCGCCCTCGAGGTCGCGGCCTTGGAACAAGGCCTCGCGCTTGGAGCGGTCGCCACCCTGCTGCTTGTCGCGCACGGTTTCCTCGAGGTAGGCGCGCAAATCGCTGAAGGCAGAGCGCAAGGCCTGCTGCTGCGTCGCCGGCGAATAGCCTTGCTTGGGCGCGGCCGAGAGCTTCAGCCCGCCGTCGGGCTTGATCAGCATGTCCTCGATCGTGATGCCGACGGGCTTGACGACCATGCCCTGGGCGCCGATCACGCAGTTCGGACCCTGCTGCACGTTGATCGTCGTGATCCCCCAGCGCAGCGAATCCTCGAAGTAGAAACCGACCGGGTCGATCGAATCGCGCACGCTCAAGAACGGCGCGACGTCGATGTTCTCGTTGGGCCGGTCCATGCCGCGCGCGCTGTGCGCTTCGACCATGCCCGGGAAGGCCACCATCTTGGGCTGATCGATGACGATCGCGTCCCAGGGCAGCTTGAGATCGGCGCCGATCGCGGTGATCCGTCCGTTCTCGATCAGGATCGCTCCGTTGGTGATGTCCGGCCCGCTCAACGTGATGATCCGGCCCACCTTGATGGCGAGCTTGCCGTCGGCCAGCGCCGGCGCGGCGAGCGGGAGCACGAGAACGGCGGAGGCGAGGAGGACTGCGCGCGGAGACAGAAGGCTCATGGTGCGAGTGGGGCCGGAGAGAGACGGGCGGAATTGCATGGAAGGTTGGAGCCGCGCTACTTCGCCGAAGCGGAGGCTTTCGCGGGCCGTGGGTCGAGCACCAGCCGGCCGTCGATCAGGACGCCGACGACGCGCGAGGTGAGCTCGAAGGGAACGCCGGACCACAGGACCAGGTCCGCGTCCTTGCCGACCGCGATCGAGCCGACGCGCCCGTCGATGCCGATCATGCGCGCGGGCTCGATGGTGACCGCGGCCAGCGCGGCATCGAAGGGAAGACCGCCGCGCATGGCCATGCCCGCTTGACGGTCGAGCTGGACTTCCGCGGCGCCTGCGCCGTGCGCCGAGAGCGCGATCGGCACACCCAGATCGTGCAGCACCTTGGCGGTGTCCCAGGCCATGAACGAGCCCTCGCCCGTGCGACCCTGCATCGGGAAGGGCGGCAGGACCACCATCACCTTGCTGCGCACGAGCAATTGCGGCTCTTTCCAGGCTTCGGCGGCTGCGTCGAGGATCAGGCGCGGAGTTCCGAGCTTCTCGCGCTCGATCTCCTCCTTGAGGAACACGGCGGTGCGGATGTCCTGGGTGCTCCAGGTCTGGATGCACAGCGTGAGCTTGCCGTCGAGCGCGAGCAGGACCTGATCGCTGCCCGGATAGGCGCGGGCCTTGTCGGTGCGCGAGGCCGCGGCATCGTACATCGCCTTGCGCCATTCCCACTCGACACCCATGCGCGTCGTCGGACGCCGCGAGAAGATGTCGCCGGGCGAGCCGAAAGCGGGGTGGTTGCGCCGGCTGGGCTGGGTACCGATCGCTCCGCGCAGCACCGCGTCGGCCTTGACCGTACGCGCCGCGACGGAATTGTCGCCGGCGGTCTTCACCGCGACGCCCAGGCCGCCGATCACGTCGTCGTCCTGGGGGTTGGCGAGCACCGTGGTCACGCCGCTGCGCGCCGCGCGCGTCCATTCCTCGTCGAAGAGATCGATCGAGTTGGCGACCCGCGCGTCGGGGTTGATCTCGCGGCCCTGCTCGACCGAGGCGAGCCCCATGTCGATGCGCGCGGAGAGATCGATCATCCCCGCCGTCATCGCCGCGGCGTGCAAGGAAGTGTCCGAGCTGCCCGCGCTCCCGCCGGGGACGATGGCGACGATCTTTCCGTTCTGCACGCGCACCAGCGCGCCTTGGATCATTTCGCCGTCGGAGGTGAACACCTGATCGGCGAACACGCTCCAGTCGTTCGATTGCTCCTTCTCCTGCGCGAAGCCGGAGACGGGCGAGAGCGAGAGGGCCAGCGCGCAGAAGCGGATCGGGAATCTCATGGCTTGCTGGTGTCGACGCGCGCTCCGTCGATGTAAACGGCTTCGAGCCGGCTGGAGAGGTCGAGCGGATCGCCGCTCCACAACAGGAAATCAGCGTCGAATCCGCGCTCGAGTCGGCCGACCCGATCGCCGACGCCGCAGATGCTCGCCGCGTCGGAGAACAGGGCCTTCTCGATCGCCTTGCGGTCGAGGCCCTCGCGCAGACACATCGCCGCGCTCAGACGCAGGGCATCCGGGCCGGTGCTCGGCGCGTCGAGGCCGAAGGCGAAGGGCACGCCCGCCCCGGAGAGGGCCAGCACGGAGCGGATCTCGCGCCGGCTGTCGCCGCCGGTGAAGGGCTCGAGCACCACGCTCAGCCCCGATTCCTTGATCACTTCCGCGAGCTCGCCCGCCAGGGGCGCGCCTTCGATGCTGCCTTTGAGCTTGTTGCGCGTCGCGAACTCGATCGAGCGCAGGATCTCGTGGCGAGCCACCGCGTGGATCATCACCGGCAGGCGGCCCGCCTTGACGTCCGCGTACACACTGGTGTTCGCCGCGAACTCCGCTTCGAGCGCGGTGACGGCGCCCATCGGGCTGGTCGGCGGCGTGTCGAGCCGCAGCGCCGAGGAGGACAGGGACAGGGCGAGATGCGAGCGCCGCTGCAGGATCTTGCCGCCAGCGGTCTTCACCACCGCCGTCTGACCGCCGACCAGGCTGTCCGCGGAGGGCGAGAGCAGGACCGTGGTGACGCCGGCGCGCGCCGCGAGCCGCAGCTCCTTGGCTTCCGGATCGAAACCGTGAGCGGCCAGAGCCTCGGCCAGCATCGGCCGGGTTTCGTCGGT
This sequence comes from Planctomycetota bacterium, assembly GCA_035490315.1. Classification (GTDB taxonomy): domain Bacteria; phylum Planctomycetota; class UBA1135; order UBA1135; genus JADJQU01. The sequence continues at coordinate 68,302 of DATHET010000048.1, read as the reverse complement.
CGCTTCGCCGCCCAGACTGGTCTGATCGTGGGCCGACACGAACCCGGGACTGATCGCGCCCTTGTGCTGGATCAGGCGCACGCCGCGCGGCAGATCCGCGCTCGAGGCGACCGCGCGGAACTTGCCTTCGTCGATCAGCAGGATGCCCTTCTCGAGCGTGCGTCCATCGCCGAGGTAAAGAGTGTCCGCCTGGATCGCCAGGGTTCCCGATTGCGCGGGAGCTGCGGCGGCGAACAGGGTGAGTGCGAGTGCGAGCATGTCTAACGATCCTCCGGGGTGATCACGACGTCGCCGCCTGAGATCACGTATTCGATGTGAGTCGCGCCGGCGAGGGGATCGCCGTCGAGCACGAGCAGGTCGGCATCCTTGCCGCGCTCCACGGAACCGAGGCGCGAGCCGAGGTCGAGGGCGCGCGCCGCGCCGATGGTCAATGCGGAAAACGCTGCTTCCCGATCGAGACCGTGGCCGATCGCGAGCTCGGCGAGCAGGGGCAGATCGCGCGAACCGCTGGGGCTGCGCGCTCCGCTGCCGAGCAGGACCGTGACTCCGGCCTCCTCGAGCTGCCCGGCGAGACCGAGGTCGAAACGCTCCATCTCCAGGCGCGGGTTCGCACCCACGGGCTGCGGCCAGACCACGACCGGGATGTGGCGGCGCACGAGCTCGGGCGCGACTTCCATGGCATCGGTGGCTCCGGCGAGGACCAGGCGCAGGCGCTTGAACTGTTCCGTCGCGGCGAGCAGGGCGCGCAACTGCGACGCGCGGTGCACTTCGACGATCAAGGGGATCTCACCCTCGGCCACGCGCGCGAGAACGGCTTTGTCCGGATCGAGCTTCGGGGCTTTCGGAGGCTTGTCCTCCTTGAACTCCTTCTCCTTGAACTCCTTGCCCTTCTCCTTCGATTCGGCGAGCTCTTTTTCGCGGTCTTTCTTGGCCTTCTTGAAGCCTTCCTCGAGCTCCTTCTGCTTGTCGGCGATCTTCTTTTTCCAGTCCGTGAGCTCGTGCTGGTATTCGACCTGATCGACGGCGTAGGCCTCGCCCTGGGTGATCATGCCGGCCAGCCGCTCGACGTCGCTCAAGCGCTCGAAGGGATCCGACCCATTGCCGTCGGCGCGCACGCCGAGGGTCATCGACAAGCAGCTCTCGTTCGCGAGCTTGGTCTTCTCGAGCGGCAGCTCGGGATGCAGGCGCACGACGGTCCCGGTACCGGACACGCGAGCGAGCACGCCCATCTGCGTCCGAACGGTGGTGATCCCCGCCCGCAGCACGTCCTTGCGCAAGCGTGGGTCGATGTAGTCGTCCAGCGCATCGGCGGTCGCGGCGGAGGGCGAGTTGCGCTGGTCCCCGACCGACTCCGAGTCGACGCCGTACACCGACCAGGGGTCGATGAATCCCGCGCAGACCACCGCGCCCTTGATCTCGCGCGCGCCGGCGGGCGCGGTGACGATCTTGCCCACCTGGGTGATCAATCCGTCCTCGATCAGGACGCTGACGCCCTCGAGCACCTGGCCGGGCTTGACGATCAGCTTCCCCGCCCGGATCACGATCACTTCCGCTTTCGGGGGAGCAGGCTTCTCCACCGCGGCAGCCGGATCCTTGGCTTGGGAAGGCTTGGGATCGTCCGCTCGAGCGTGAGCGAGGCCGGAGGAAACGCACAGACCGGCGCTGAGCGCAGCGGCCAGGCGGAATCGACGCGCGCGCGAGTTGCGCGCTCCTGGATCAGACTGATGCACGCCCGTACTTCCTTCCGTGAGTGGATCGGGAGCCGAATGGGGCTTGGGGCAAGCGCGGGCGCCGAACCGACCGGGGATTGGCCGACGCACCACCCGCGCAAACCCTTCGGTGCGGCGAAAATCCGCACGGTCGAAGGGCGAGCATGATAGAAAAAGTGCTCGCTGGAGCGCCAGGGCTTCGAGGCTCAAAGTCCTGCGCGCCACCGAATTACGACTGACTTACAACTTGCGCGCCGAGCTGGGTAGGAAGGAATTGAAGAGCGCGGACTCGATGCTGTCGGCGCTGGGTTCTAGGGCGCAAATTGTTCGAGTGGCGGCCTTGGCTGCGTCGTCGTCGGGCTTTCGACGAGAGTTTGAAAAATAGCCGTTCGGCGCTCGCGAGTGCTTCGGCTACCGTCCCGAATGGGTTTGCCTAGCCGTCCGACGCCCACCCCGCTCCTGCTCGAGCCGGGGTATTGGCGACGCCGCCTGGATCAGATGGAGAGCGCCCACCGGGGACTTCTGATCCTGCCGCGCCCGGACCTGTCGTCGCCTCTGGTCGATGTCGTCGAGTGGCGTCTTCGGGCCCATGACGGCGTTCGCCTGTGGGGCCTGCGCGCCGGATCTCCCTTCCACCCCCACGCCAATGGGGCCTGGATCCGGGAGGTAAATTCATGCGATCTGCCCGAGATCTGCATGGATGCCGTCACGGACGGCTGCCTTGATTTCGTCTGGCAGATCCCCGCCGGCCGCAAGCTGGAGGACCGCGTCCTCGATGTCCTGCGCGTCTGGCAGGTCGCGGTGCACTACTCCGGCCTCTCGGCCGAGGACGTGCGCCTCGTGGCGGCCATCCCGGGGCAGGAAACCGACGAATTCATGATCGCCTCGCGCCTGCTCGACCAGGGAATCCTGGACGGCAAGCCGGACGACGGGTCGTAGACCCCCGCGTCGCGGGCTCAGTACGAGCCCGAGCCCTTGGCGCCCTGGACGATGGCGACCGAGGCCGAAGCGCCCAGGCGTGTCGCGCCGGCTCCGATCAGAGCTTTCGCGGTCGCCTGATCCCGCACGCCGCCGGAGGCCTTGACCCCCATCACCGGTCCGACGGTGTCGCGCATGAGCTTGATGTCCGCCGCCGTCGCGCCGCTCTTGCTGAAGCCGGTCGAGGTCTTCACGAAGTCGGCTCCGGCGCGTTTGGCGAGGGTGCAGGCGGTGACCTTCTCGGGGTCGGTCAGCAGGCAGGTCTCGAGGATGACCTTGAGTCGAGCGCCGAGCGAATGGCAGGTCTGGACGACCAGGGCGATGTCCTGCTGCACCCGCTCCACGTGGCCGGACTTCAAGAGGCCGACGGCGATCACCATGTCGATCTCGCAGGCGCCGTCTTCGATCGCCCGGCGCGCCTCGTAGGCCTTGACCTCGCTCGCCATGGCGCCGAGCGGGAACCCGATCACGCTGCAGACCAGGACGCCGGAGCCGGCCAGGATCTCCGCGCAGCGGCGTACGTGCGAGCCATTGATGCACACGCTGGCGAAGCGGTTGGCCAGGGCTTCGGCGCACAGCTGGTCGATCTCGGAGAGGGTCGCGTCGGGCTTGAGCAGGGTGTGGTCGATGTAGCTCGCCAGGCCACTCAGCTGGGGAGCCGCGCAGCCGCAGGTTCCTACGCGGCAGGCGCCGGCATCGATCGATTCGCGCACTCCGTCCGCGGAAATCTCGACTTCGAGGGTCGCGCCGGTCTCCAGGGCCTGGGGGCCGCGCTCGAGGACCTGTCGGCCGATCTCGGTCAGGAGATCCTCCAGGTCGCTCGGGGTGATGGCGCTGGTCGGTCGGGTGCTCATCGAGGGCGCGCGTCCTTCGCGTATTGACGCTCGATGTCGGTGATCTTCTGGACACGCTTTCCGTGGCGTTCGCCGCCGGTCGGCGTCGAGAGGAAGGCTTGGATCACCTGGTAGGCCTGGTTGCTCGCGATCATTTTCGCGCCGAGCGTCAGCACGTTGGCGAAGTTGTGCTCGCGCGCGTTGCGCGCCATGGCGACGTCGTGGCAATTGGCCGCGCGCGCGCCGGGAACTTTGTTCGCCGCGATGGCCGAGCCGATGCCCGCGCCGTCGATCAGGATCCCGAAGTCGACCTCGCCAGCGGCGACGGCCTGAGCTACGGCGCGCGCGAAGTCGGGGTAGTCGCAGGGGTTCTCGTCGCGGGTGCCAAGGTCGACGCCGACCGCTTCGAACTGGCCGAGCCAGCCCAGGATCTCGCGCTTGAGGGCGAAGCCGCCGTGGTCCGAGCCGATGGCGACTCGGCGGGTGCCGCGCGTCGACGGAAGCGCGCCGGCGCCTTCGACGAAGCTGATCCGCCGCCGCCTGGCTTCCTCGCGGGCCAGGTCGGTGACGATCGCCCCGCGCTGCAGCGGGAATTGGGCTCCGTCGGCGATGGAACGCAGGCTCGAAGCGTCGACGAGCTCGCGGCCGCGGCCGCGCTTGGTGCTTGGCGCGGCAGCGACAGGCGAATCGACCGCAACGTGCACACCGTGCAGCACGGCTTCGCTGGACGGCTTGCCATCCTGCTCGCGCAGCGCGCGCTCGGCCAGGACGCGCTGCGCCGCGCGCCGGGCGATCGCTCGCACGTCGAGGCCTTCGGGTTGGGATCCAGCGGCTGCCATGGGCCGCAGAGTGTAGCCTCGCCAGCCTTGACGGCTCACGCGCCTGCAATCACACTCTTTGCCCTTCGAAACGCGGCGCAGGCTGCCCGGACGTCCGCTGCTGTTCGTCCCCCGCGGCTCGAGCCCGCGATTGGCGGGTGCCCAGGGACTGCAGGCCGCGCTTCGATCCGACCCACGATCCATGACCGTCGAGCAACTCTCCCGCGAAGTGGCGCGCCGGCGCACGTTCGCGATCATCTCGCACCCTGACGCGGGCAAGACGACGCTGACCGAGAAGCTCCTGCTCTACGGCGGAGTGATCCACCTCGCGGGAGCGGTGCACGCCAAGCGCGGGCGCTCGAACGCGGTCAGCGATTGGATGGAGATGGAGCGCGAGCGCGGGATCTCGATCACGACCAGCGTGTTGCAGTTCCCCTACCACGGCTACGAGCTCAATCTGCTGGACACGCCCGGTCACGCGGACTTCAGCGAGGACACCTACCGCACCCTGCACGCCGTCGACGGCGCTGTCATGCTCCTCGACAGCGCCAAGGGCGTCGAGAAGCAGACGCGCAAGCTGTTCCGCGTCTGCCGCGAGCGCGCCATCCCGATCTTCACCTTCGTGAACAAGCTCGACCGCTACGGCCGCGAGCCTTTCGCCCTGGTGGGCGAGGTCGAGAGCGTGCTCGGCATCGGCGTGTACCCCGTGACCTGGCCGATCTATCGCGAAGGCCGATTCCGCGGCGTGTACCACCGCTTCGACAAGAACGTGCACCTCTTCGACGAGGCCCACGCGGGCTCCAGCTCGCTGCAGGGCTCGGAAAAACCTCCGGTCGCGATCAGCGGTCTCGACGATCCCTTGCTCGAGCGCGAGCTCGGGCCCGTCGGCTATGCCCAGCTGCGCCACGACGCAGAGCTGCTCGACGCCGCCGGCGACGACTTCGATCGCGAGCGATTCGAGCGCGGCGAGCTCTCGCCGATGTTCTTCGGCAGCGCGATCAACAACTTCGGACTGTCCGCCTTCCTGGACACTTTCGTGAAGCTGATGCCGCCGCCGCGCGCGCGTCCGACCGACGTGGGCACGATCGAGCCGGACAACGAGGAATTCAGCGGCTTCATCTTCAAGATCCAAGCCAACATGGACCGCGCCCACCGCGATCGCATGGCTTTCCTGCGCATCTGCTCGGGGCGTTTCGAGCGCGGCATGAAGGCGCTGCACGTGCGCACGGGCCGCGAGCTCAGGCTGGCCAATCCGACGCAATTCATGGCGCAGGAGCGCACGCTGATCGACGAGGCCTTCGCCGGCGACGTGATCGGCATCCACGACCCGGGGCTGTTCGAGATCGGCGACACGTTGAGCGGCGGTTCCAAGTTCCGCTTCGAGGACATCCCGAGCTTCGCGCCCGAGCATTTCGCGCGGGTCGTGATGATCGACCCGACCAAGCGCAAGCAGCTGATCCGCGGCATCGAGCAGCTGAGCCAAGAGGGCACGATCCAGGTCTACCGCCGCCCCGACGCTCCCGCGGGCGACTTCATCATGGGTGCCGTGGGCCAGCTGCAAATGGAGGTGGTCAAGTACCGCCTCAAGAGCGAATACGGCGTGGAAATGCGCTTCGAGAGCGTGCCTTTCCAGTTCGCGCGCTGGGTCTCGCGCAAGGACAAGGGCGTGGTCAAGGTCGAAGCCCTGGAGACCGCCTACACCGGGCTGATCACGGAAGACGCGCGCGGCCGCCTGGTGATCCTCTTCGACGGGGAATGGGCCGTGCGCGCCACGGAAAAGCTGCTCCCGGACTTCGTGATGTCCGAAACGGCGCACGGAGTGATCGTGCGCGACGCAAAATAGGCCGCCCAGGTTCCGCGGAATTTCCGTCTTCGAATCGAGCCCTGGCCGTGGAGCGGATTTCTGGACCGGGTCTTCGAACGAAGCTGCAACCTGGGCTTGCCCGGTTTGTACTCAGCAGGCGATGCTGGGCCAGTTCCAGGCGCCGACGGAGCAACCTGCAGACTTGCTACGCAAAATCAAATTCCTGAACCACGCCTATTCCGGGCCTGCGCCCGAAGGCACGCTCGCGATCGAGCGGGATGGGCATTATCTGCTTCGAGGCGTGTTCTCGCCCGAGGAGATCGCGCAACTGCGCGATGAGATCCTGGCCGTGTTCCGCGACGTGCCCGCGGACAAGCGCGACGGTCGCTTCTCCGGGGAAAACGCGGAGATGTTCCGCTACCAGATGTTCAACCGCAGCGCCCTGTGCCAGCAGGCGATGGCTCGGCCCGCGGTGCTCGCGGTCCTCGAGCCCCTGCTCGGCGACGACTGCCACGTGATCGCGTCCACGGCCTGGCACAATCCGCCCGGCTCCGCGAGCGCGCCGAGAGGACAGGAATGGCACGTCGACGCCGGTCCGCACGTGCCGCGCGCCGAGGGAATCGAATGGCCGGAGGAGATCCCCTATCCGATCTTCGTGGTCGGAAGCCACATCTACCTGCAGGACTGCAACCTCGAGGACGGCCCCACGGCGGTGATCCCCGGCAGTCACACCTCGGGCCGCGTGCCGCCGAGCGAGCAGGTCTGGGACCTCGACCTGCCGTACAAAGGTCGCTCGCGCGAGGTGCACGTCGCGAAGGCCGGCGACGTGGGCTTCTTCGTTTCCGACTCGTGGCACCGGCGTCTGCCTCCGGCGGACAACGCCGCTGGCCGCTTCTTCCTCCAGACCAACTACGGACGGCGCGACATCTCTCAGCGCGTCCTGCCGACCATCGAGGTGAACCACGTCAAGTTCGCCTCGCGCCTGCGCGCGACGACCGAGCGCCAACGCCGGCTGATCGGCCTGCACCCGCAGGTGTTCTACGACGGTTGAGCGGCGGCGAAGGCTCCTCAGGGCCTGACTGTAAGCGTGGCGCAAGAGGAGGGCCGATCATCGAAAGGCGGCCCTTGCGCGCCCAGGGCTCGATAGCAGTCCGTTGAAAAAGTCCTGTCGCGAGGCGCAGCGTGTTAGGTGAGGCAAGGAGCGCGACAGAAAGCTGCGCGGAGGCGGCCTTCCTGGCCGCCGAGCACAGCTTTCCGAGTGCGACGCAGCATCACCCCAGCACGCTGTGCCGCAGTAGGGACTTTTTCAACGGGCTGCTAGGCTGTTCAAGGCCCGAGTCCGTTCCGAGACCTGATTCCAGGAGGATTTCCATGACTTCACGCTTCGCTCTCGCTTCCGCCGCCGTGTTGCTCACGACCGCCGCCGCGTTTTCGCAAAAACCTTCCGACGCGGCGGCGCCCAAGGCGACCCTGGCCGTCGGTTCGCCGGCACCCGCGCTCGTGATCGAGAAGTGGGTCAAGGGCGAGCCCGTCGCCAGCTTCGAGAAGGGCAAGCCCTACGTGGTCGAGTTCTGGGCCACCTGGTGCGGCCCCTGCGTCGCCGGCATGCCGCACCTCTCCGCTCTGCAGCGCGAGTACAAGGGCAAGGCCACCATCATCGGTGTGACCAGCCTGGACAAGAACAACCCGCTGACCGCGGTCGAAGCGATGGTCAAGGACAAGGGCGACGGCATGGATTACACGGTCGCCTGGGACACTGAGCGCAAGACCAACACGGCCTACATGAAGGCCGCGAACCAGAACGGCATTCCCTGCTGCTTCCTCGTCGACGGCACCGGCACGATCGCTTATATCGGCCATCCGATGTTCCTCGACATGCCGCTCGCGCAAGTCGTCGCCGGCACCTGGGACATCGAGAAGGGCAACGCGGCCGTCGCGGATGCGCAAGCCCAGCTCAACGAGATCTACAAGGTCGTCCAGAAGGATCCGAAGTCCGCCGCCGAAAAGATCGCCGCGTTCGAGACCAAGTTCCCGGCCTTCGCGAGCATCGTTGCACCGCTTCGCTTCGACGCCTTGCTGGCAAGCGGCGACTACGACGGCGCCTATAAAACGGCGAGCAAGCTGATCGACGACGCGATCGCCCACAAGAACGCCGCCGACTTGAATCTGTACGCGTGGAAGATCGTCGATCCCGACGCGAAGCTGGAGAAGCGCGACCTCACGATCGCGCTGCGCGCCGCGGAGAACGCCGTGGCTTTCAGCAATGAGAAGGATGCGGCGATCCTCGACACCCTGGCCCGGGTCTGGTTCCTCAAGGGCGACGTGAAAAAGGCGATCGAGTGGCAGACCAAGGCCGCCGCCGCGGCTCCCGCCGGAGCGATGAAGACCCAGATCGAAGGCACGCTGGCCGAGTACAAGGCCAAGCAGGCGCAATAGCTCGAGGCCCAGGCCCCAGGGCTTCCATCGCGCCCGTTCGCGTACCGACGCGAGCGGGCGCGGTCGTTTTCTGGACGTGCGTGCCGCGAGGGCGGCAAGCCGGCACGGCCCGATTCTCCAAGCTGAACCAGGCCTGGCCTCACAGCGTTTCCCGCCAGCCGCCGCGCGGTATCCTGAAACCCGCCGCCAGCCCCTCCCGGACGAGAACCGGAGATCTCCGATGCGCACGCTGCTGATCCTGCTCGCCACGCTATTTTCGCAGCCCCTCTCCAGCACCGACCTCGCGAAGCTCTATCCCGCGACGCTCGATTTCTTCGAGGGTCAGCCGACGCGCGAGTGGACCTGCACCAAGAACGACGTCTGGGAGCTGGATTCGTTCCACTTCGAGGAGCCCGGCGACTTCGAGCTCACGCTGGCGAAGTCGGTCGTGGTCTTCGGCGTCCACGAGAAGAACGTCGTCTGGGCCGTGGTCCTGCCGCAGGAGCCTGGGACGCTGAAGCGCGAGAAGGAGAAGCCCGAAAGCGTTTCGAGCATCTGGATGCGCTTCAATCCCGCGCGACTCGCCGAGCTCTTCCCGGCGAAGAGCGTGATCGGTCACGGCTCCGAGGACGCGATCGGTCGGGCGCGCCGTCTGTGCACCTGGAAGATCTCGAGCGGCTGGCAGGCCGGCAATCTTCCGGTGATCCCGAAGAAGGATTCGCTGGTCCTCGACTGCGACACGGTCGAAGGCCCGCGCCGCTACCTGGTCGTCGAAGGCGGCAGGGTCGAGCTGGTCGGAGCCTTCGAGAATCGCCCGCTGCCCAAGGGCGTGCCGATGGAGCCCGCGGCGGCCGCGGCGGCCTTCGACACGGTCTGGGACGCCTTCGACAAGGAGTACGCGAAGTTCGCTCTGCTGCCCGAGGTCGACTGGAAGAAGTCCGGCGATTTCTGGCGCGCGCGAGCCGCCAAGGCGACGACGAACATCGATCTCGCCCTCGCGCTCGACGGCTTGACCAGCGAGCTGCGCGACTTGCACGCTTGGGTCAGCTGCGGCGACGAGTTCTTCCAGTCGTATCAGAGGTCGCGGCCGCTCAACGCCAGCTACAAGGCCCTCCAGAACACCTTCCCGAACTTGAAGGAGGCGAAGCACGACTGCCAATGGGCGCGCACGAGCGACGACATCGGCTACCTGGCCATCGACAACCTCGGCGACAAGGAGCTCGGCAAGTACGTCGACGAGATCCTCGAGGAGTTGAAGGACACGACGGCGCTGATCGTCGACCTGCGCTTCAACGGCGGCGGCGACGAGCTCCTGGCGCGCGAGGCGGCCAGCCGTTTCGTCGACAAGAAGCGCATGTACTCCAAGAACCAGTACCGCAACGGTCCCAAGCACGATCAGCTCGGCCCGGTGCTCGAGCGCGAAGTCGAGCCGCGCGGGCCGTGGCGCTACACCGCGCCGGTGGTGCTCTTGCAGGGCCAGAAGACCTTCAGCTCCGCCGAATCCCTGGCCGCGATGTTCAGCGTCTGCCCGCAGGTGACCACGATGGGCGATCGCACCGGAGGCTCGAGCGCGAACCCGCGGCGGCTCGAGCTCCAAGGCGGCGTGAAAGTGAACCTGCCGCGCTGGAACGACATGGGCCCGGATGGAAAAACGATCGAGGGCGTCGGCCTCGCGCCAAAGATCGAGATCAAGGCCAAGCCGGAAGGTTTCACCGCGGTCAAGGATCCGGTGCTCGAGGCAGCCCTCGCCCACCTGCGCAAGCTGCCGAAGAAAGATCGCAGGCCGAGCAAGCGCTGAGCGAGCGCTCGCTCAGGGAACTCGCCGATCTTCAGCGCTTCGCCACTGCGGCGAGGTGCGGGATCGAGGCGAGCAGGAGTTTCGTGATCTTGCCCGCGGCTGCTTCGCCGGCGGCGAGGACCTCGGCATGGTCCAGCTTGGTGGTGCTGATCCCCGCGGCGTGGTTGGTCACCAGAGAAATGCCGCCGACCTGCATGCCCGCGGCGCACGCGGCACTGGCTTCGGCGACGGTGCTCATGCCGACGAGATCGGCGCCAGCCTTGGCCACCATGCGGATCTCGGCCGGCGTCTCGTACGTCGGTCCGAGCAGGCCGCAGTACACGCCGCTCTCGAGCGCGACGCCGGCCTCGCGAGCTCCGCGCTCCAGCGCCGCGCGGAATTCCTCGCTGTAGATGGCGCCTGACGAACGCTCGCGGACGAGCACGGCGCTCCTGCCCTGCATGTTGAGGTGATCGCTGATGCACACGAGCGTGCCCGGCTGCCACTCGCGCCGCAGGCCGCCCGCTGCGTTGGTCACGATCAGGCCGCGGCAACCCAGCTTCGCGAAGGCGCGCACGGCGCGCGTCGCGTCGTGGGGGCCCCAGCCTTCGTAGAGATGCGCGCGACCCTGCTGGACCAGGACGCGGACGCCTGAGACTTCGCCCTGGACGAAGCGTCCCGCATGTCCGATGACCGTGGAAGTCGGCATGCCTTCGAGCTCGTCGTAGGGAATCGCGCGCGGATTGCTCAAGGCTGCCGCGAAAGCGCCGAGTCCGGAGCCGAGGACGATCGCCAGCTCGAATTTCTCGAGGCTCTTCGCGGCCATGGCGACAGCGAGTGCCTCGACGCGCGCCTCGATCGATGCCGCGGAGCTCACAGGAACAACCCCGCGATCGTCGCCGTCATCCAACAGGCCATCGCGCCTCCGATCATCGCCTTGAGCGCGAGCCGCGACAGGTCCGACTTGCGCTCGGGCGCGAGCGCGGTGATTCCGCCGAGCTGGATTCCGATCGAGGAAAAATTCGCGAACCCGCACAGGGCATAGGCCGCCATCTTCGCCGAGCGCGCGTTCTCGAACACGACTTCGTGGCCGCTGCTGGGCAGGACTTTCGCGAGCTCCTGGTACGCGACGAATTCGTTCACGGACACCTGCGTTCCGAGCAAGCCCCCCATCAACTGGCAGTCGTGCCAGCCCTGGACTCCCATCAGCCACGCGACCGGCGCGAAGATCCACGAGAAGATGCGCGCGAGGCTCAAGCCAGCGATGCCGATTTGATCTCCGATCCAACCCAGCGGCCAGTTGATCAAGGTGACCAGCGCGATGAAGGCGATCAGCATCGCCATCACGTTGAGCCACAGGCGCAGTCCGTCGCTCGTGCCGTTCGCGGCGGCCTCGATCAGGTTTCCGGCGTTGCGCTCGATCTTGAGCTCGACCTTGCCGGCCGTCGCGCTGACCTGCGTCTCCGGCAGGATCGTTTTCGCGATCACGAACGAGGCCGGCGCGCTCATGACGCTCGCGGTCACCAGGTGCGGCGCGATCTCCGGTCCCAGGATTCCCATGTAGACCGCCATCACCGAGCCCGCGATCGTCGCGAAGCCGCCGGTCATCAAGGCGTTCAGCTCCGAGTTGGTCATGCCGGCGACGTAGGGCCGGATCACCAGCGGCGCTTCGGTCTGGCCCATGAAGATGTTCGCGGCCGCGGCCATCGACTCGCCGCCCGAAAGGCCCATGGTCTTGCTCATGACCTTTGCCAGCAGCCAGACCAGGACCTGCATCAGGCCGAGGTGGTAGAGCACGCTGAACAGGGCCGAGACGAAGATGATCACGACCAGGCCGGAGCCGGCGAAGGCGAAAATGAAGCCCGCGGGTCCCGAGGGATCGGCGAGCGAGCCGAACACCGCGCGAGCTCCCGGCGCCGCCATCGACACCAGGCCGCGGATGAATTCCGCCGCGCTCTCGAAGAATTGACGGCCGCCCGCGGTCTTCAGGATCAATCCGGCCAGCAGGACCTGCAGCACCAATCCGCCGGCGACTGCGCGCCACTGCAGTCCCAGTTTTCTGGGAGAAAGGAGCCACGCGACCGCGATGAAGAAGGCGATTCCCAGCAGGGCGCGTGCGGCGATCACGCGGCTGAGCCTACGAACGCGACCTCCGCGCGCCAACTATCCTTGCATTCGTTCCGCGATCAACGGGCCGAGGTTCGGACGCTCGTCGGCGATCTCGAAGGCTCGAGCAAGGCAAGTGAGCGCGGGCTCGAGGGTGTGGCTTGCCCGATGGTGCACTTCGAAGAGCGGCTGGCCGCGCTCGACCTGCGCACCAGCCTTGAACGGGAAACGGATGCCCACGCTGGGATCGACGCTGTCCTCGACGCGCTGGCGGCCGCCGCCGAGCTCGATGATCGCGTTGCCCACTTCGCGCACGTTGGTGTAGGAGAACCAGCCGGCGCGCGCAGCGGTGACGACGAAGACGTCCCAGGCTGCGGGCAGCCGCGCCGGCTCGTCGATCACCGTCGCATCGCCGCCCTGGGCTTCGACGACGCGGCGGAAAACCTCGAGGGCTCGGCCCGAATCGAGGGCCTGGCGGATGCGCTCGCGCCCGTCGTCCTCGTCGCGCGCGACGCCGCCGAGGCGCAGCATTTCGGCGCCTTGAACCTCGACGAGCTCGCGCAGATCCGCGGGGCCGCCGCCGCGCAGGCAGGCGATCGACTCGGCGATCTCCAGTGTGTGCCCCGCGCTCTCGCCCAGCGGCTGGTCCATCGAAGTCAAGAAAACGCTGGCGCGCAGCTTCATCGCTTTCGCCAGGCTCTTCATCGTGCGCGCGAGCTCGCGGCCGCGATCCATCTGCGGCAGGAAGGCGCCCGAGCCGAACTTGACGTCGAGCACCAGCCCATCGAGACCCTCGGCGAGCTTCTTGGCCAGGATCGAGCTCGCGATCAGCGGGATCGATTCGACCAGGCCGGTCGCGTCGCGCAGCGCGTAGAACTTGCGGTCCGCGGGCACGATCTGCGGCGTCTGTCCGCCGAGCGCCAGGCCGCAGGTCTCGAGGACGCGGGCGAATTCCTCGGGCTCGAGCTGGGTGCGAAAACCGGGGATCGACTCGAGCTTGTCGAGCGTCCCGCCGGTGTGACCCAGCCCGCGGCCCGAGATCATCGGAACCGCGACGCCGCAGGCCGCCACCGCGGGAGCGAGCGGGATCGAGACCTTGTCGCCGACTCCGCCCGTCGAATGCTTGTCGATCTTCGGTTTCTGGATCCGTTCCAGCTGCAGCTGCGTGCCGCTGTTCAACATCGCGCGCGTCCAGGCGACCAGCTCGCGCACCGTGAATCCGTGGCGGAAGATCGAGCTCAGCAGGACGCTCGTCTGGTAGTCGGGAATGCTGCCGTCGACGGCTCCGGCGATGAAATTTTCGATCTCGGCGTCGTCGAGCTCGCCGCCGTCGCGCTTCTTCAGCAGGACTTCGCGAACGTTCATCGGGCGAGCAGCGTGGACAGGAAGGACTTGCCCGGGCCCTGCGGGACGAGGCCCAGCGCCTCTTCGACGGTCGCGCCGATGTCGGCGAAGCTCGCGCGCGTGCCGAGCGCTGCTCCGGCCTTCACGCGCTTGCCGCAGGCCAGGATCGGCACGTATTCGCGCGTGTGATCGGTCGTCGCGGAAAAGGTCGGATCGTTGCCGTGATCGGCGGTCAGGAGCACGAGATCGTCCTCGCGCAATCCGCTTTCCAATTGGACCAGGTCGCGGTCGAAGGCTTCGATCGCGCGGCGATAGCCCTGCGCGTCGCGCCGATGACCGTACAGCATGTCGAAGTCGACCAGATTGACGAAAATCAGGCCGTTTTTCTGCGTGCGCGCCAGCTCGATCGTCGCGCGCATGCCGTCGACATTGCCTTCGGTGTGGACGTCTTTCGTCAGGCCCTGGCCCGCGAAGATGTCGCTGATCTTGCCGACGCCGACCACGGGAAGGCCCGCGGCTTTCAAACGATCGAGAGCCGTCTTCTGGAACGGCAACAGCGAATAATCGCGGCGATTGTAGGTGCGCTGGAAAGCACCGGGCTCGCCGACGAAGGGCCGTGCGATCACGCGGCCGACGCCGTAGGGATTGAGGATCTTGCGCGCGATCTCGCACACTTCGTAGAGGCGCTCGAGGCCGAAATGCACCTCGTGCGCGGCGACCTGGAACACGGAATCGGCGCTGGTGTAGACGATCGGCTTGCCGGTCGCGATGTGCTCCGCGCCGAGCTCCTCGATCACGGTTGTGCCCGAAGCCGGCCGGTTGCACAGGATTCCCGGCAGCATCCCGCGGTCGACGAAGGGATCGATGATCTCCGGGGGAAATCCGTTGGGGAAGACCGGGAACTGCTTCTCGAGCACCAGGCCCATCATCTCCCAGTGACCCGTCGAAGTGTCCTTGCCGGGCGAGCGCTCCGCGCAGCGGCCGAAGGCTCCGGCGGGCTTGCTCGCGCGCGGCAAGCTCGCGACGCCTTCGATGTTGCCCAGGCCGAGCGCGACGAGCCGCGGGGCGTCCAATCCGCCCGCCGACTGCACGAGGTGATCGAGGGTGTGCGCGCCGCTGTCGCCGAAGTCCGCGGCATCGGGCATGGCTCCGCAGCCGAGCGAATCGAGAACGATCAGGAATACGCGGCGCATGGCGTGGTCGAGCCGCTGGTGTCGCGACCCGGGCTCACTTTCCGGGCGAGGCGACGGCGCGCGAGATCGCCTTGCGAACCGCCTCGTCCATCTCCTCGACCCACTCCGCGCCGAAATCGCGCTCGAGCAGGTCGCGCTCGGAGAACTCGTAGCGACCCGAGCGCGGGTCGAAGTCGAACTGGTAATCGTGCTCGCTGCCGTCGTCCTCCGTCACCATGACGAGAACGATGTTGTTGGGCGCGTCGAGTTCGAGTCGGAAGCTGGGCATGGTCGTCGTAAGGCAGGGGTCAGGGTCGAACACGATACGCTCCGGCGCGGAGTCGGTCGAAAAGCTTTCCTGGCAAGCCCTCCGCGGGCGGGAGAAGCAGGCCGGAATCCTCCTCGGAGCCTCCCGGGAAGCTAAGATGTGCGGCGCCTCGTGCGCCGTGAGATCTCCTCCGGCGACACGCGGTTCATTGAGGAGGACCAAGGCCTTGGATCCGACCGATATCGGGAACCCGGAGTACTTCCACCGGGTCGTCGACTGCCAGTGGGCGTGCCCCGCGCACACGCCTGTCCCTGAGTACATCCGCATGATCGCCGCCGGGCGCTACGCGGATGCGTACATGCTCAACTGGCACTCGAACGTCTTCCCGGGGATCCTCGGGCGGACCTGCGACCGGCCTTGCGAGCCGGCCTGCCGGCGCGTGCGGGTCGAGAAGGAGCCGGTGGCGATCTGCAGGCTCAAGCGTGTCGCCGCCGACTACAAGGGCGACATCAGCGACCGCCTGCCCGAGGTGCCGGAGAAGAAAAATGGGAAGCGCATCGCCTGCATCGGAGCCGGGCCCGCGTCCTTGACCGTCGCTCGCGATCTGGTGCCCCAGGGCTACGAGGTCGTGATCTACGAAGCCGATCCCTTCGCGGGCGGCATGATGCGCACGCAGATCCCGAAGTTCCGCCTGCCGGAATCTGTGCTCGACGAGGAAGTCGACCTGGTCATGAACCTGGGCGTCGAGCTGCGCGCCGGCCAGAAGATCGCGAGCCTGCGCGCCCTGCTCGCCGAGCCCTACGACGCGATTTTCGTCGGCTGCGGAGCTCCGCGCGGACGCGAGCTTCCGATGCCCGGCCGCCAGGAAGCCGGCGCGAACATCCACATCGGGATCGACTGGCTTTCCAGCGTTTCCTTCGGCCACACGACGAAGATCGGCAAGCGCGTCATCGTCCTGGGCGGCGGCAACACGGCGATGGATTGCTGCCGTTCGTCGCGCCGCCTCGGCGGTGAATCGGTCACGGTCGTGGTGCGCTCGGGCTTCGAGGAGATGAAGGCCTCGCCGTGGGAGAAGGAGGACGCGATGCACGAAGGCATCCCGATCCTCAACTACATGGTGCCCAAGGAATTCGTGCACGACGCGGGCAAATTGCGCGGCGTGCGCTTCGAAAAGGTTCACTCGGTCAAGGACGCGAAGGGCAAGCGGCAGCTGGTCCCGACCGGCGAGCCCGACGTCGTGCTCGAGTGCGACGACGTCCTGGTCGCGGTCGGCCAGGAAAACGCTTTCCCCTGGATCGAGCGCGACATCGGCATCGAATTCGACGAGTGGGACATGCCGAAGGTCGACACGAAGACGATGCAATCGACGCATCCGCGCGTGTTCTTCGGCGGCGACGCGGCTTTCGGGCCGAAGAACATCATCTGGGCCGTCGCTCACGGCCACGAAGCCGCGGTGTCGATCGACAAGCTCTGCCACGGCGAGGACCTCGCGCACCGGCCGCAGCTCGCAGTGGACGTGATCGGCCAGAAGATGGGCATCCACGAGTGGAGCTACGACAACTCGCCCTCGAACGACGCGCGCAAGAAAGTCCCGCTGCGCGAAAAAGAGGTGGTGCTCAAGGACATCAAGATGGAGGTCGAGCTCGGGTTCGACGACAAGCTGGCTTTCGCCGAAGCTCAGCGCTGTCTCAACTGCGACGTGCAGACCGTGTTCAGCGACAAGCTGTGCATCGAGTGCGACGCCTGCGTCGACATCTGCCCGATGGACTGCATCACGTTCACGAAAAATGGCGAGGAAACTGATCTGCGCCATCGGCTGCGCGCACCGGCGCTCGAGCTGACCCAGGCGCTCTACGTCTCCGGTGAATTGAAGACGACGCGCGTCATGGTCAAGGACGAGGACGTGTGTCTGCACTGCGGCCTGTGCGCCGAGCGCTGCCCGACCGGAGCCTGGGACATGCAGAAATATCTGCTGGAAATGACCTACGCGGGGGAAGCATGCCGCAGCTGAGTCGCGTCAACGATTTCGTGATCAAGTTCGCCAACGTCAATGGCTCGGGCTCGGCGTCGGCGAACATGCTCTTCGCCAAATCGATCCTGCGCATGGGCGTGCCGGTCTCGCCGCGCAACATTTTCCCTTCGAACATCCAGGGCTTGCCCACCTGGTACGAGGTGCGCGTCAGCGAGAAGGGCTGGCTCGGCCGTCGCGGCGGCGTGGACCTGATGGTCGCGATGAACCAGCAGACCTGGGACGCGGACATCGCCGAGATCGAGTCGGGCGGATTCCTGTTCTACGACTCGACCCGGCCGATTCCGGCTTCGAAGCTGCGCGGCGACGTCACCACGCTGTGCATGCCGCTGACCGCGATGTGCAACGAGCGCTACAAGGACGCGCGCCAGCGCCAGGTGTTCAAGAACATCATCTACGTCGGCGCCCTGTCGCAGCTGCTCGGCATCGAGCGCGAAGTGGTCTCGAAGCTGATCGCGGAGCAGTACAAGGGCAAGGAGAAGCTCCTGCAGCCCAACCTTGATTCGCTCGACCTTGGCCGCGCCTGGGCCAGCGCGAATCTGCCCTCGCCTTTCGAGCTGAAAGTCGAGCGCCGCGACAAGGTCGGCGAGCGCATCTTCATCGACGGCAACGCCGCCTCGGCGCTCGGCGCGCTCTACGGCGGCGCGACGGTAGCGGCCTGGTACCCGATCACGCCCTCCTCGTCGCTGGCCGAGGCATTCCAGAAGTACTGCAACAAGTACCGCACGAATCCCGACGGCACCAAGCGCTTCGCGATCATCCAGGCCGAGGACGAGCTGGCCTCGATCGGGATGGTGATCGGCGCCGCCTGGAACGGAGCGCGCGCTTTCACCGCGACCTCTGGTCCTGGGATCTCGCTGATGCAGGAATTCCTGGGTCTGGCGTATTTCGCCGAGATCCCCGCGGTGATCTTCGACGTGCAGCGCGGCGGTCCCTCGACGGGCATGCCGACGCGCACGCAACAGGCCGACCTGATCTCCTGCGCCTACGCTTCGCACGGCGACACCAAGCACATCCTGGTCTTCCCCGAGGATCCCAAGGAGTGCTTCGACCTCGGCGCCCAGGCCTTCGACCTCGCCGACCGCCTGCAGACGCCGGTGTTCGTGATGCTCGACCTCGACATCGGCATGAACGACCGCATGTGCGAGCCCTTCGTCTGGGACGACTCCAAGCGCATGGACCGCGGCAAGGTCATCGGCGCGAAGGAACTCGACGAGGGCCGTCCCTTCGGCCGCTACCGCGACGTCGACGAGGACGGGATCACCGTGCGCACCTGGCCGGGCAGCCACGCGACGCGCGGCTCGTTTTTCACGCGCGGCACGACCAAGGACCGCGACGCGAAATACTCGGAAGCCGGGCCAGATTACCTCGAGAACATGACGCGGCTGGAGCGCAAGTTCGAGACGGCGAAGCGGCTCCTGCCCCAGCCGGTGATGCACCCGGCGAGCGAGCCGACCACGATCGGCGTCGTCTACTACGGCTCGACTTCGCCCGCGATGGACGAGGCCTTGACGCTGCTCGCCGCCGAGGGACTGTTCCTCGACGCGATGCGCGTGCGCGGCTTCCCCTTCAGCGCCGACGTCGCCGAATTCGTCCTGTCCCACGACACGGTGTTCCTGGTCGAGCAGAATCGCGACGCGCAGATGAAGCTCCTGCTCGTGCACGAGTGCCAGATCGACCCGAACCACGTGAAGAGCGTCCTGCACTACGACGGCACGCCGATCACGGCGCGCTTCATCGTCAAGGAAATCCGCGAACGCTGTGGCCGCGCCATGCCGGTCGCCAACGGGAAGGTGAAGCGATGACCTGGATTCCCCGCCCGAAGTTCCACCACGCCTCGCTGGTCAAGAACGAGCAGGGCTGCACGCGCCGCGACTACGAGGGCGCGATCTCGACCCTGTGCGCCGGTTGCGGCCACGATTCGATCAGCGCGGCGATCGTGCAAGCCTTCTACGAGCTGTCGATCGCCCCGCACCGCGTCGCGAAGCTCTCCGGCATCGGCTGCTCGTCGAAGACACCGACCTATTTCCTCGGCGCGTCGCATGGATTCAACAGCGTGCACGGCCGCATGCCCTCGGTGCTGACCGGCGCGAACCTGGCGAACCGCGAATTGATCTATCTCGGCGTGTCCGGCGACGGCGACTCGGCTTCGATCGGCTTCGGCCAGTTCGCCCACTCGATCCGCCGCGGCGTCGACATGATCTACATCGTCGAGAACAACGGCGTGTACGGTCTGACCAAGGGCCAGCGCTCGGCGACGGCCGACGAGGGCTCGACCATGAAGAAGGGCGACGTCAACACCGACAAGCCGATCGACATGATCTCGATGGCGATCAAGCTCGGCGCGAGCTTCGTCGCGCGCAGCTTCTCGGGCGACAAGGAGCAACTGGTCCCGCTGCTCAAGGCCGCGATCGAGCACCGCGGCGCCGCTTTCCTCGACGTGATCAGCCCCTGCGTAGCTTTCAACAACCACGCCGGGTCGACCAAGAGCTACGACTGGGTGCGCGAGCACAACGAAGCCGTCAACCAGATCGACGTCATCATGGATCACGAGGAAATGGTGCTGGAGCAGGCGCCGGGGACGGTGGAAGAGCTCGCACAGCCCGATGGCAGCGTGCTGCGCCTGCGCAAGCTCGCGCTCGACTTCGATCCGACCAACCGCGTGCGCGCGCTCAATTACCTCGAGGAGCATGCGGCCCAGGGCGAGCTGGTCACCGGCCTCCTGTACGTCGACCGCGATCCCAAGGACCTGCACCACCACCTCGGCACGGTCGGCACGCCGCTGAACTCGCTGGGCGAATCCGACCTGTGCCCCGGCTCGAAAACCCTGGCCTCGATCAACGCCGGCCTGCGCTGACAGAGAACCAGCATGGTGCCCGCCGTCCGCACGATCCTGGCTCTCGCGGTGGCTTGCGCGGCGAGCGCCTGCTCCAGCTGGCAGCGGATCGAGACGCGCGAGCACTGGACGTTGTTCGCCAAGCCCGGCGACAAGCTCGACTCCGAGCGCTTCGAGCGCGCGCTGTCGCCCGCCTTCGTCGCCGTCGAGTCCAAGCTCGGCGCCTTCGAGGACCGCGTCAATATCCACGCCTGGACCGAGCGCGAGCCGACTCGCGACACGCCGACCCTGGCCGCCGACGGCATGGAACGCATCGAGGACGTGCCAGGCATCGGCTATGCGCGCGTCCGCGCCTACCACGTCACCGGCGGAGCCGCACCTTTCGCGCCGACCGGCGTCTTCCTCGGCACCTGTGAAGTCGGCACCGTGGTCCACGAGCTGGTCCATGCGCGCCTCGCGGAATTGAACGCGGGCGTTCCGCTGTGGTTCGAGGAAGGACTGGCCTCCTTGTGGGGCGACGGAGCCTGCTACGACGGCGAATGGGTCTTCGACGGCCTCGCCTGCTGGCCCGCGCGCGTGCTGCGCGACGAAAAGATCAGCGACGAGGAGCTGGCGCGCGTGATGCAGCTCACGGCCTCGCAGAAATGCTCGCCGCGCGACAACCTGCTGGTGCACTTCATCGGCTGGGCCGTGGTCTTCGACCTCGCGCGCGAGATGCCCGACGCTCCGATGACGACCTGGCTGGCGCACTTCCGCGCCGCCGCCGATCGGAATGGTCTGCTCGTCGAGACGCGCGAGCGCATCGCTCGCAGCGTGAGCCCGAACACCATCGAAACCTGGCTCGGGCGGCTGGAGGATCCGTCGCCCGGAGTGCGCTTCGCCACCGCCAAGGGCCTGTGGAAATTGCGCAGCCAGGCTGCGGTCGACGCGATGGTCGCGGACGTGCAGACCGAGCCCGAAGCCCAGGTCCGACTCGCCCTGGGCCTCAACGCCCTGCTCGCGGTCGGCGAGATGCGCGTCGGCCGACGGACCTGGCGCGACCTGTGGCGCAAGGTGATGCCTGCCCTCGGCGAGATCGAGATCGAGGACGCGAGCGAGCAGCCCTCCCTCGTGCAGTTCCTGGCCGGCATGCGCGGCCGCGGCGGCAACACCCAGGCAGGGCTCGACGGGCTCGCGCGCTACTGGGAAGAGTGAGCGGGCCTCGAGGCCCTCACTTCCCCGCGTATCCCGACTGATCGAGCTTTTTCTTCACCTGCGGAGGCAGCTGGCTGTTCACGGAGCGCGCCATGCCGAGCGCGAGTTTCGCGAGGGCCTCCCAAGCGACTTCGGCGGCGGCGATGCGCTCGACGACTTCGGGCGGGACATCCTTCTCGAGCAGCGGATTCTTCTCCGTGGGATCGGCCTTCAGGTCGAAGTAAGTCGCCTGCTCGTCGCGCGAATGTTGCACCACCTTGTGGTCGCCGGCGTGGACTCCGCGCATGAAATTCTGCGGCTTGGCGAAGGTGACTTCCATGGGAGCGAGCCGCGGCGGCAAGGCCTGCTTCCCGACCTGGGCCAGGCTGCGCCCCCACATCGTTTCGGGACGGCGTACGTTGCACAGATCGAGGATCGTCGGCGCCACGTCGGCGAGGCTCGCGAGCTCCTGGGTGCGCGCCGGCGCGAAACCCGCCGGCCAGCGGATCATCATCGGAATGCGCACGACCTCCTCGTACAGCGAGTGGTAGTGCCCGAACCGTCCGTGCTCGTAGAACTCCTCGCCGTGATCGGAAACCAGGATCACCAGCGTGTCGTCGAGCCGCCCAGCCTTCTCGAGGCGGTCGAGCAGCATCCCGACGTGCCTGTCGGTGAGCCGGATCTCCGCGTCGTAGAGCGACAAGAGACGGTTGAAATCCGCCAGATCGCGCGGCTCCTGCTTGTCGAGGATCGAGAAGAAATTCGAGCCGTTCAGGGCGCCGCGATAATCCGGATCGAAGACGTCGTCCTCAGGGGGAGCGGCGTAGTCGAAGTGCACATCCCAGAAGTGCACGAAGGCAAAGAACGCCTCGCCCTGGCCGAGGCTGTCGAACCAGGTGTCGAACTCGGCTACCAGCTTGGGCGAGGTGACGCCCTGGTGCGAGAGCTGCTGCAGCTCGGTGATCGCTTCGGTCGCGCTGGAGTCGGTGCGCTGGAACACGCCTTCGTCGGGAACCTCGACCCCCGAGCAATCGACGTAGCGCTCGAAGCCACGGTCGAAGCCGAACGTCGGATGCAGATTGATCCCCGACCAGAATCCCGCGGTGCGCCAGCCAGCCTTGCGCATCGCCGAGGCCAGGGTCGTGTGCGAGACGTCGAGGGCGTTGTGGATGCTCTTGACGCCGTGCAGCTCGTCGGGCTGGCCGGTCATCAGCGCCATGTGCGCGGGCAGGGTCCAGCAGGTGGTGCTGACCGCGCGCTCGAAGACCAGACCCTTGGCCGCCAGGCGCGCGTCGATCGACGGCGAAGTCGGGATCTGCGGGGCCGTGGGGCTCTTGTAGCCGTTCGAGGACAGGTGGTCCGCGCGCAGGCTGTCGATCGAGATCAAGAGCACGCCGCGCGGCCGCGGCTCATCGCGACCGCAAGCTCCGCCGATCAGCGCCGCGAGGATCGCGAGCAGGATTCCAGGGTTTTTCAGGCGCATCGGCGAGCTGCGATCATAGCTATTCCCCGCTGAAATCGGGGGAATCGCCGGAGCGCAGGCGCGACGAAGAGAGTTGCGAGGTCGGAACCCACCTCCCGCCTCCCTGCTGCTTGGCGCGGTACATCGCCTGGTCCGCGCGCCGCAGGAGCATGTCGGCTTCCATCCCGTCCTCGGGGAACATCGCGAGACCGATGCTCGCGCGCACGCGCATCTCCTGACCTTCGAACAGGACCGGTTCCTCGAGCGCGTGGAGCAGCTTGGCCGCGACCAGCTCGCCATCGCGCGCGCTCGGCGCGCCGGGCAGCACGATCGCGAACTCGTCACCGCCCAGACGCGCGATCGTGTCGGTCTCGCGCAGGTTGAGGCGCAATCGCGCGGCAGTCTCGCAAAGCAACTGATCCCCCGCCGCGTGGCCCAGCGTGTCGTTGACCTGCTTGAACTCGTCGAGATCGACGAAGAGCACGGCGAGCGAGCCCTTGTTGCGGCGCGCGTGGGCGAGCTCGAGGCCGAGCAGCTCGTGCAAGGCGAGGCGATTGGGCAGATTCGTCAGCGTGTCGCGGTAAGCGAGAGTGCGCATGTCCTTCTCGCGCCTCTCGCGCTCGGTGATGTCGCGGAACACGATCACGTCGCCGCGCCGCGCCCCCTCGGGATCGCGCAGGGGCGAGTTCACCTTCTCGATCGGAATGGCGACACCCTGGCGCGGCGTGAGCATCGCGCGCGTCAGCCTCGGGCCGACGAGGTGCTCGGGCATGTCCTCGATCGTCGCGTGCATCGCGCTCTCGTCCGAAAGCCGCAGCACGGCTTCGATCGGCTGCCCCAAGGCCTCGAGGCGCGAGCAGCCGCTCATCTCCTCCGCCTGGCGATTGATGTACGTGATCCGCCCGGTCGAATCGATCGTGATCACGCCCTCCGCGATGCTGGACAGTGTCGTCGCCGTGGCCTCGCGGCTCTCCTCGAGATCGCGCTCGTCGCGCAGGCGCCAGAAGCCGATCAGGCACACGACCACGAGACTCGAGACTTCGACGGCGTGGTTCGCGATCAGATGTTGGAGCGTGAAGGCCGCCAGCTCCTCGGTCTTGATCCCGCGCGAGGCGATCAGCGCGATTTCCGCGAGGGCCAGGAGGCAGCACAAGCCGGTCAGGGCCATGCTCAGGCGGAAGTTCCGCAGCCACAGGCTGATCAGGATCGGGATCGCGTAGAAGCCGCCGAAGGCCACCAGCTGGAAATTGATGTCGACCAGGAAGATCACGACGATCAGGACCCAGACTCCGACGTGAATCTGCGCGCGACTGGGCAGACCTGGCTCCGGCGCGAACGACTTCGCGATCCTGGAGCTATGGTTCGATCTTCTGGAGCCCTGCATCCGCGCTATATTGTGGGCTTCGCTCGCCAGCGACCCAACACCTATGCAGACCCTGACGCGTACAAACTTCGAAAGCCTTTCGAGCAATTTCCACCAGTGGCAGAAGATTGGCGATTTGATCGACCAGTGCATCGATCTGATGCTGAATCTGCGCCAATCCGGCCACCCCGGTGGATCGCGGTCCAAGGTCCCTCTGATCGTCGCCAGCACCCTGGGAGCGGGCATGCGCTGGGACGTGAGGCGGCCGGAGCTGGCTTTCGGGGACCGCGCCGTGCTCGTCGCTGGACATTGCAATCCGCTGATCTACGCCATGCTCGCGGTTTACAACGAGGCATTGCGGCGCCGTCATCGCCAGACGGGCGAATCGCGCTACCTGGTGCCGAATGCCGAGAATCGCGCTCTGCACTGGGAAGACCTGCTCTGGCTGCGCCACAACAAGGGTCTGCCCGGCCACGCGGAAATGGAGGGCAAGACGCTGTTCTTCAAGTTCAACACCGGGCCTTCGGGCCACGGAGCTCCCGCCGCCCTGGGTGAAGCCCTGGCCCTGCACCACGCGGGCGCCGGCGAGGTCAAAGTTTTCGCGATCGAGGGCGAGGGCGGCCACACCGCCGGCGCTCACCACGAAGTCAAGAATTCGGCCTGGGGCCTGGGCCTGAAGAACCTGATCTATCTCTTCGACTGGAACGACCACGGCATCGACACCTTCGCCAATTCCGAGGTGGTGCACGGCACGCCGCGCGACTGGTTCGAGCCTTACGGATGGCGCGTCGCCGGCACGGAGCATGGCGAGGACTACGCCGAGATCACCAAGGCCCTGCTCGCGATCGTGCACGATCCCAACCCCGAGGGCCGGCCGGGTTGCGTGTGGGTCAAGACTCGCAAGGGACGCGGCTACTACAAGTTCGACGCGGCCTCGCACGGCAGCGCGCACAAGCGCAACTCGGACCTGTTCTGGAAAGGTCGCGAGGACTTCCAAAAGAAGTACGGCGTCAAGTTCGCCAGCTGCGGCGACCAGACCGATCCCGGTGAGAGCGGCTGCCGCGACCAGACCAAGTCCTGGTTCGAGACCGTGTTCAGCGTCTTCGACTCCGACCCGGAGCTCGTCGAGTACCTCGCCGACACGCTGGTCGAGATCGGCGACAGCGTCCCGAGCAACATCTCGACCTTCAAGCTCGACTCGCGCCGCAACATGGCCGAGGACAGGAGCTGGCTCGCCCAGGAAAAGCTGCCCGCCGGCCTGTTCGTCAAGCCCGGCACGAGCATCGCGAACAAGAACGCCTTCGTGACCTTTGGCGCCTGGGTCAACAGCCTCGCGCGCGAGCGCATGGGCCGGCCGCTGGTGATCGCCAACAGCGCCGACCTCGCCGAATCGACCGGCATCGCAGGCTTCGCGAAGGAATTCGAGGGCAAGCCGGGGTTCGGTTGGTACGAGCGCACGAAGAATCCGGGCGGCGCCCTGCTCCCGCAGCAGATCACGGAGTTCACGAACTCCGGTCTCGCCGTCGGCGCGACGACAGTGAACATGTCCGCCGATCCCGAGCACGAATTCCTGGGCTATTGGACCGGCACGTCGACCTACGGCTCGTTCTCGTACTTGAAGTACGGCCTGATGCGCCTGTTCTCGCAGCTCGCGCAGGATTGCCCGCTCAAGGTCGGCAAAGTCATCTGGGTCGTCGGCCACTCCGGCCCCGAGACGGCCGAGGACAGCCGCACGCACTTCGGCATTTTCGCGCCGGGCGTGACGCAGCTCTTCCCCGCGGGCCACGTGCTCAACCTGCATCCGTGGGAGCACAACGAAGTCGCGCCGATGCTCGCCGCCGCCCTCGCCAGCGAGATTCCGATCATCGCGCTGCATTTGACGCGGCCGAATGTGAAGGTGCCTGACCGCGCAGCGCTCGGCGTCGCTTCGCACATGGATGCGGCGAAGGGCGCGTACGTGATCCGCAACTTCGACGCACGCGCGCGCGAAGGCACGATCTTCGTGCAGGGCACGAGCACGACGGATTCGGTCTACTCGCTGCTGCCGCAGTTCGCGGGCGGGAACATGCCGAACGTCAAGCTCGTGCAGGCGACGTCGTGGGAGCTGTTCCAGATGCAGTCGAAGGAGTACCGCGACTCGATCGCGTCGGCTTCGGATTGGATTGATTCGACGGTCATCACCAATGGTGCGCGGCGCTTGATGCACGACTGGCTCGCGCACAAGGTCGCGGAGAGTTACGCGATGTCGAGCGACTGGGACGATCGCTGGCGGACGGGTGGGAACGTCGACGAGCTCAAGCTCGAAGCGCACATCGATCCGGCGAGCCTGGAAGCGGGGATTCGCAAGTTCGCGGCGGAGCGGAATCAGCGGCTGGCGGCTCTGCGCGTCTAACGGCCCAGCGTCACTTCGACTGGCTCCGCGCCAACCTCCATGGTGGCGGGGCCGCCCCAGGCTGTCCATACCGGCGGATTGCTGGTGCTCAGGAACTCGAGCTGCAACAGGTGTCGGCCGGTCGGCAGCCCCGTGAGCATCACCGACTTGTCGAGCTGGTTCAGGCGGGCCTCGAATGCACGCGTCGACCATGTCGGATCGACGAGCGAATGCGCGGTGACCGCCCAGCGATCGATGCGCATCGAGTCGGGCACCTCGAAGTTCGCATACACGCGCCCGACATGTCCGACGACCATCTTGGTCACAGGCACGGCAGTATCGTGCAGGATCGAATTCCAGCCTTCGAATGAGCCCTTGCCTTGGAAGATGAATACCACCTGTCCGGCTGGGAGTCCTCCGACTCGCCATCGATCCTCCCCAATCGACTCGCCAGCGAGACTGATGCCGCCGTCGATGGAGGCGCTGACCATTCCGTCACGCCTCCGCAGCGGAAGTCCATCCATTCCGAAGACCTGCACCTCGACCACGCGCTCGCGCTCGAGCTGGATGCACATCGAATCCTCGGAAACAACCACTCGATACATCGACTTCGTCGCAAGACCCTTCGCTTCGACGGTCACGTCGACGGTCGCTGGTCTGTACACCGCGATTTCGGCCCAGCCTTGTGAGTCGGTCCGGATGCTTCGGAAATGCGCTCGGCCGGAGAGCGGGGCGAACTCCACCCAGGCATTCGCGACAGGTTCGTTCGCCGGTCCGACGATGGTCACGTCCAACGGCTGAGGCACGGCTTCGATCCGCAGCTCCTCGAAACGGCGCTCGCCCAGTTGCAGCGCGGCGATCTCGAGCGAGCCGATCAGCAGACCGAAGCACTCGACCTGGGCATGCAAGGCGACGTTCGGAGGTAGTTCGCGCCACACCAGGGCCCCGTCCTGGTTCGTGTAGGAACGCTCCGAAGCTCTGGAGCGTGGCCAGTTTCGCTGCAGATAGGCACGCGTCGATTCATCAGACGCGTAGGTCACCGAGATGTCGGCTCTGAGATCAGGAGACGGCAAGGGAACCACGCTGAGCGTGAGCTCGCAAGCCAGGTCGAGCACGACTTCGAGAGCTCCATTGACGGCGTCCTTCGGAACCTCCAAATCCCTGATAAGGAAACCAGGAGCAGAGACCTTCATCGTCTCGGCGTCGTGAGGGACAGCCAACCGCGCGTTTCCGCTAGAATCCGTCTTGACCGGTTTTTCTCGGCGTGGTTCGAGAAGAATCACAGCTCTGGGAATCGGTGCGCCGCCGCTGTCTGAAACGTGCACCTCGATCGTTCGCGATGCCTGGAGAGCGAGGTTGCCGAGATCCCAGACCGTGGGCAGCGACTTCGGTACCTCGAACTGATGCGTCCGGCTGTCACTGCCGCTGACTGTCGCCACGGTTGCAGTGATCGCGTCCCCATCACACGGAAAATTCCTCGTCTGCGCGAACAGTCCGTCTGCGTCGGCGCTCCCTCGGATCACCGTCGACCTGGTGCCCGGGCGGCCTTTGATCCTGAGCACGACAGTCGCGGAAGGAACTGCAAATCCCTCGGAATCGACGACTCGGAAACTGATGGAAGGTCGGGGCTCGGGCGCAGTCACCGGCATGATCGCGGCGCCATCCGCTTGATCCTTGGCAGGTTTTTCAGCCGCTTCCGACGTTTCGAGAGTTCGCGCGGGAAGGATTCTTGTCTGAGATAGACCCATATCGTTCGAGACCAGAGTCGAGCGCAAAATGGCCCATGCCGTCAGGCCGATCAGCACGATTGCGAGCGCCGCCAGCCTGACGACAGCCCTCCCTCCTGGAGTTTCGCGCGTCGCTCGCTCGGCCTCGACCTTCATGGAAGCTGCGTCTACCGGCCATGAAAGCCTGAATTCATCCGCGATTACGAGTTCTGCGAGAAAGTAGACTCGATCCAGTCAGGACTCAGACCAGACGAATCCATTCTCCGATGACCGCTTGCAGTGCCGCGCGCTTGCCTTGGATGGCCTTGGCATTGGCAAACGTCACGATCGCGCGGTCCTTCGCGAGCCACTTCAGCAACCCGTCCGGATCCTCGATTTTCCCCTGAATCGTCAGCCCTTTCGCGCGAGCACCTCGGTGCAGGATCATCATCACGCTGTCCATGCTGCGCAGCGGATTGTGGATGGTCGCGAAGAAGTCGCTGGTGCGAAAGCTAGGCGCTCTCCATTTGACCTCTTCGCGGATCTTCGGGCTGACCCCGAGGATGAGCTTGCGCAGAAGCTCGATCTCGCGCTTGAGCGGATGCTCCAGCTCGCGCATGTAGGCGTCGACACTCGACCCCGCCTCGGAAGCATCGGCCTTCGGCTTCACGGCACGCTGTCGAGTCGGCTTGGCAGGGCGTTTCATCGAATCTGAGTCTTTCACCAAGACGAGCGCGGGACAAGGACGTCACGAAACTCGGCGCCTCCGACCCGATACCATCCATGGCAGCGATGGACGCGAAGGAACTCGATCGGCGCCGTCCAGTCTGGCGCGCACTCTCGCAGGTCTTCCTGGACACGGAGACGCGCTGGTTCTTCCCGCGGATCGCGCAGGTGCTCGCCGAGTCTGGTTACACGCGCGAAGAGCTCGACGCGATCTGGCGCTACGAAGTGGCGCCCGAATGCCTCGGGAATCTTTTCCAGACCGCTGGCGAATGGGACTCGATCCGCATGGACGAGGCCGCGCTGATCCTGCACGCAGAGCGGAAGCCGGGAATCCTCGTTCGCGGTCTTCGACGCGTGCCCCTACTGGTGGTGTCGGGGCAGTACCAGCAGCTCCTCCAGTTGCGTGAAGCGCTGTTGCGGCGCTCGCCGGAACTCCGGCCCCAACTCGTCGCTGCCTGGTCGGCCTTCGCACTCATCTACATCGAGGCGGAGCCGCGGCGCGGTGTGGGGCGTGTAAGAAATGGCGGTGGAATACCGGGTACCGGGCTGACACGCGAGCAGTGTGAAGCGACTTTCGCGCAGGACTTCAGGCCGGTGTACGCGCGGCTCTTGTTGCGCGACGAGCGGCGGGCCGAGGAGGAGAGGGCGCGCAGGGTGAGCGATTTCATCGCTCGCGCTTTTGCGTGAGCGACGGCGAGCTCCGCGCTCAGTCCTGCGTCGTGAAGGGCGTCGCCGGTAGCCCCGCGGCGTTGACCAGCTCGACGGCCGGATCGTCCTCCCAGGCGTAACGCACATCGACGGGCTCGGGCACTGCGTCGGATTCGACGACCACGTATTGCCCGTCTCGACCGCCGACGTGAGCGCGCGCCGGATGCCAGCGGCCATCGCGTCCGGCGAGCTCGAACCAATCCAGGTTGCGATCGATCGGCGAGAGACGCCCATAGGTTGGCGCGAAACAAACGGCCACGCGTCTTCCTTGGATCGCATGGCCCACGAAAAGCGGCGACGTCCGCGCTTCGGGCAGTCCGTACACCTCGGAGAGAGCCCAGCCTGCGAGGCGTTGGCCGATCGCGAGCTTGTTGGTGGGATGGATGTCGTGGGACATGCCGACGTCGATCGCGACGACCATCCCGGTGTTCGCGATGCACAGCGCTCTGCGCATCTCCTCGCGGATGCGCGGCCAGTCGGCGCGCGCGCGACCATCGGCGAAGTTCGGCAGTTGCACCCAGCAAAAAGGCAGGTCGCCGCGACCCCAGCGCGCGCGCCAGTCGGCGATCAAGAGCTCGAGCTGAGCGCCGTAGTAATTCGCGTTGAGCACGTTGTCCTCGCCCTGGTACCAGAGGAATCCGCGCAGTCCGTAAGTGCACAGCGGCGCGATCTTCGCGTTGAAAAGGTGGCCGACCCCGCCGTGGCGCAGATGCCCTTCGGCTCGGCTGCGCGGGCGTTGCGGCAGCGGCTCGCCACGCATCGAGGCCACTTCCACGGTCTGCTGCCACTGTTGACGTCGCTGGAGGAAATCACGCCGGGCGCGGTCGTGGTCAAAGCACCAGAACTCCGCGTCGCGCTCGGTCGCGTAGCGCCCGACCGCGGGCGAGGCGAACTGTGGCGGGGCGCTGATCCAATGCTCGATGCGCGAGCCACCGACCGAGGAATCCACCAGCCCGATGGGAACTTCGAGTCGTTCGCGCAGCTCCATGCCGAACCACAGGAGTGCGCCGGGAAAGCTTCCGCATGTCGCGGGACTGCAGCGCACCCACTCGCCGGAGCCTCGCCACTGGGGCTCTGCGGCGGGCATCGAGGCCTCGCAGAAGATGCGCAGGCTTGGGAGGTCCGCATGGTCGCGCGCTTCTTCGAAGTGGTCGCAGGCGACGGCATTCATGCGCATGTTCGACTGACCGGAGCCGAGCCAGACGTCGCCGACCAAGACGTCTTCGATCGTGCACGTCCGCTCGCCCTCGCCGCGAACCTCGAGGCGGAAGGGACCGCCTGCGGTGAGATCGGTCAATTGGACGCGCCATTCGCCGGCGCTGTTCGCGACGGTTTGGGTATCGCATACGGAGATTGCGTCGACCCCGAAGAGCTGCACTCGCACGGTCTCGCCGGCCCGTGCGCGGCCCCAGACTGGCGCGCTCGGGCCGCGCTGGAGCACCATACCGTCGCCGAAGATCGCGGGGAGCTCGAGCGGCGCGAGTGCGGGGCGGCTGGGCGGCGCGCTTGCAGTCGCAGAATCAGGCGCGGACTCAGCGCTGTTCGACGCGCAGCAGGCAAGAATCGCGAGCGCGAAGCTGCAACCAGCGAACCTGCTCCAGCGACGGGTCGACATGGCATGCTCCAGCCTACTCCATGCCTCCTGCCTTGCCCGATGGTGGTGCGCGCGTCAGGCTCTCCGGATCCACCAGAGGACAATCATCCATGACCACCGCCCGCCGCAAGCTCTATCCGCCCATCGCGCCCTACGACACGGGCTCGCTCCCCGTCGACGCGCCGCACGTCCTGTATTACGAGCAATGCGGCAACCCGAAGGGCCAGCCGGTCGTGTTCGTGCACGGCGGGCCCGGCGGCGGGTTGGATCCGAAATATCGGCGCTTCTTCGATCCGAAGCACTATCGCATCGTGCTGTTCGACCAGCGCGGCTGCGGGAAGAGCACGCCGCATGCGGACCTCACGAACAACACGACCTGGGATCTGGTCGCGGACATGGAGCTCTTGCGACGCAAGCTCGGGATCGACAAGTGGATGGTCTTCGGCGGGTCCTGGGGCTCGACGCTCGCGCTCGCCTACGCGGAGAAGCATCCGAAGATGGTCACGGCGCTGGTGCTGCGCGGGATTTTCCTGCTGCGCAAGCGCGAGATCGACTGGTTCTACCAGGATGGAGCGAATCACCTGTTCCCGGATGCGTGGGAGCCTTACCTCGAGGCGATTCCGAAGTCGGAGCGCAAGGACATGGTGCGCGCCTACTACAAGCGCCTGACGAGCAAGAACGCGAAGACGCGGCTCGACGCGGCGCGCGCGTGGAGCATCTGGGAGGGCTCGACGAGCACGCTCTTCCACGATGCGGACATGGTCGCTCGCACGGGCACGTCGGAATTCGCGATCGCTTTCGCGCGCATCGAGTGCCACTACTTCATCAACAAGGGCTTCTTCAAGCACGACGACCAGCTGCTGCGCGACGCGAAGAAGATCCGCCACATTCCCGGCGTGATCGTGCAGGGCCGCTACGACGTGGTCTGTCCGGCGGAGAGTGCCTGGGCCCTGCACCGCGCCTGGCCCGAGGCGGATCTGCGCATCGTGCCCGACGCGGGACATGCGGCGATGGAGCCAGGCAACGTGCACGAGCTCGTCAGCGCGACGGATCGGCTGCGGATCAAGTAGCGGCCTTCGGCTACTCTTTCTTCCGCTTGCGGCTCGAGCGCAGGAGCCCGAGGTCGAGCAGCACCGCGACGATCACGAGCGCGAGCCAGATGCCCGAAGGCGTGCCGCCGCTCTGCTGGCGCGCGTAGGCCAGGGCCAGGGTCGAAAGCGGCGCGAAGATCAGGCCGAGGATCGGCCAGAGGGTCGAGTGGTAATTGTCCTGGAGCAGCGTCGAGAAGATCCAGACCAGGATCAGCACGACACGCGGCATGGCCAGCGCGAAGCATCCGAGGATCAGCGGCATGCACAGAAGGTAGGGCGCTTCGCGGCGGCGTCAAGCTCTCGAAGCCCGTTGATAAAGTCGCCTACTCGGCTTCGCGCGCTTCGGCGATACTTCGTCGCGCTAGGAACGTCGTGCTCAGCGGCCAGGAAGGCCGCTTCCCGCTGCGAAGGCTCCGCAGGAGCCTCCGCTACGAGCGCTTCGCGCTCTAACGCGGGAACCCTTGCGCCGCCGTTCCGTCGCGCTCCTCGTCTCGCCTTCCCGCGCTGTGCCTCGCTACGGCGACTTTCTCAACGGGCTCCTGCGCCCGAGCCGAACATCAGGTGTACCAATACCGAGTCATGTGGAAGAACACCGGCGCGGCGAAGCACAGGGATCGATGCGGTCGAGCATGCCGCCGTGGCCCGGGATCAGGTGGCTCCAGTCCTTGACGCCGGCGTCGCGCTTGACCGCGCTCATCGCCAGGCCGCCGAAGAAGCCGGCGGCGACGATCGCGAGCGAAAGCAAGAGGGCAGCGAGCGGCGAGAAGGGCGTCATCCACCACAGGGCCATGCCGACCAGTGCCGCGCTGCCCGCGCCGCCGATCAGACCCTCCCAGGTTTTCTTCGGCGACAGGCGCGGCACCACGGGATGGCGGCCGATCAGCTTGCCCCACACGTACTGCAGGATGTCGCTGAGTTGCACCACGATCGTCAGGAACAGCAGCAGATTGAGATTGCGTCCCTCGAAGCCCGCGATGCGCAGGTCGAGCAGCGCGGGCGCGTGGCTGATGAAGTAGACGCAGGTCATCAGCGCCCATTGGATCTTGGCCACGCGCTCGTGATACCGACGCGTGTCCTGACCGAGGGCGCAGCGGATCGCGATGAACAGGAAGGCCCACACCGGGACGAAGATCGAGAACAGGCCGTACCAGTCGCGGTAGACCAGCGCGTATTGTACCGGCGTGATCACGAAGAAGACCCAGGCCAGGGTGCGGTGGTCGCCGCGGCGCGTCGGCGACAGCGTGAGCATCTCGCGCGGCGCCAGGAAGGACACGGCGCAGAACAGGAGCGCCGAAGTCGCTCGGCCGAGACTGGCGGCGGCGATGAACAAGGCCACCATCCACCACCACGAGCGCGTGCGCTGATTCAGGTTGGCGACGCTCGCGTTACCTGGACGCGCGCGGCGCGCCATCCATGCGCCGATCAGGGTCGCGATCGTCAGGAGTCCGAGCAGGATCGCGGCGATCCACTGGGTCTCGCGCGGCATCAGCTCACCTCTCCGCTGGCCTCGAGGGCTGCGACCGCGGCCTGGGCTCGCGCGATGAACGCGGGCTTGTTCTCGCCCGCTTCGAGTCGAAGCGGCGCGCCGAAGGTGACCGACGCGAGCAGCGGCAGAGGAATGAATTCGCCCTTGGGCAGGATGCGATTCAAGTTCTCGAGCCAGACGGGAATCAGCTCGACCTCGGGATGCTTGCGCGCGAGGTGCCAGAGTCCGGGCTTGAAGAGATTCATGCCGGAATCCTCGGCCTGCTGGCGCGTCCCCTCGGGGAACAGGATCAAGGAAGAGCCCGCGTCGAGCGCCTCGTCCGTGCGGGTCAGCGGATTGTTGTGCACCGTGATGCCGCTGCGCTCGATCAAGACCACGCGGAACACGTCGTTTGCGAGCCACTGGCGCAGGCGGCCCTTTTCCCAGTAATCCTTCGCCGCCACGGGCCGCGTCTTCGCGCGCAGGAGCGGCGGCAGCGAGGCCCAGATCACCGGCGCGTCGAGGTTCGACTGGTGGTTGGCGAAGTAGATGCGCTGGCGCGAGTTGGGCTCGCAGCCTTGCCAACGGCCTTGCACGCCGGTCAGGAGCTGGATCAGTCCGGCGATCATGAGGCCCGCAGAGCTGCGAAGATGCGCTGCAGACGGCGCGCGATCGTCAAGACAGTGCCGAGGGCGATGACGACCAGCGCCGCGGCGATCACCTGTGCGTGGCGCGGGCCGGAGGAAAGCGCCGCAGCGACCAGGCAGGCGATCGTCAAGCAGGCCATGCGGTGCGGCTTGGCCATCGGACCTTGGAAATGCGTGCCCGCGCCGACCGACTTGCCGAGGGCGCGCACGTAGGCCGTGATCAAGGCGAGCGAGGCCGCGAGCCAGCCCAGCTCGATCGCATGGGGCAGCGCGCGAGCTGCGTATCCGGCGCCGGCGATCAACAGCAGATCCGCGAAGCGATCGGGCAGCTCGTTGAACACGTCGCCGGTCTTCGTGCCCAGCTTGCCTTCGACCGCGACCATGCCGTCGATCAGGTTGCAGCACAGCCTCAGCTGGATCATCGCCGCCGCGCCGACGTAGAGGGCCGCGCGCAGCACCGTGCTCGAGGCTTCGGGCACGCAGACCAGGGCTGCCGCGCCGAGCGCCGCGGCGAAGACGCTGGCGACCGAGATCGAGTTGGGCGCGACGCGTCGCTTCACCAGCGCCCCGGCCAGCCATCTGGCCCACTTCGTGTCGCGCGAAGTCAGCGGGCGGCGATCACCCTGCGGCTCGGCCATCTCCGGACGATACGCCGCGCGACGAGCCTTTCAAATCGCGGGAGCGCTGCTTCCTGGACCAGGCCGGGTCTCGGCCGACGTCCGAAAGCAGCGAATTGCGCCTACTTATCACGTGTCGACGCGAGGAAATGGGCCTTCGCTCGATTATCATGGGCGCGTGGCACCCATGTCCAACAGAGATCGCATCGCACGGGCAGCCGAGGAAGCTCGGATCACGGCAGAGGAAAAGGCCGCGGCGAAAGCCGCCAAGGTGCCCGCGGCCCCACGGGCCAAGCGCGCTGCGAAAGCGCCTGCCCGCGTGAAGCTGGTCTGGGAGGTCTGCTCGTCGAACGGAAAGGTGGTCAAGACCTTCGCCTGGCCCGACAAGGCCGCCGCCGAGGCCGAGCTCGCGCGCTTCGCCAAGAGCCCGGGCTCGCACGTCCTGCGCTCGACCAAAGTGCCGATGGAGTAGCAGGGCGGCGCGCGGCGGCGGGCAGTAGTCTCTCCGCCATGAAAGCGCTCCTCCTGCTCGCCGCGTCGATCCCGCTCGCCGCCTGCGCCTCCACGACGCCAGTCGAATACGACCTCGTGCTGCGCAACGGCACGATCTACGACGGCAGCGGCACGACCCCGCACGAGGGCGACCTGGCGATCGTCGGCGATCGAATCGCCGCGATCGGTCAGATTTCCGGCCGCGGGCGGCGCGAGATCGACGCCAAGGGCCTCGCGGTCGCGCCGGGCTTCATCAACATGTTGTCCTGGGCGAACGAGAGCCTGCTGGTCGATCCGCGCGGCCTCGCGGACATCCGCCAGGGCGTGACCCTCGAGGTCATGGGCGAGGGCGAGTCGATGGGACCGCTCAACGACGTCATGAAGAAGGAGATGCTCGAGCGCCAGGGCGATCTCAAGTTCGACATCGTCTGGACCACGCTCGACGAATACCTGCAGCACCTCGAGCGGCGCGGCGTCGCGGTCAACGTCGCCTCGTTCATCGGCGCGACCACGGTGCGCGTCCACGAGCTCGCCTATGCGGATCGGCCGCCGGATGCGTCAGAGCTCGCTCGCATGCGCGGCCTGGTGCGCGAAGCGATGGAAGCCGGCGCCCTCGGGGTCGGTTCCTCGCTGATCTACGCACCGGCGTTCTACGCGAAGACCGACGAGCTGGTCGCCCTGTGCGAGGAAGCCGCGCGCTTCGGCGGCATGTACATCAGCCACATGCGCAGCGAGGGCAATCGCCTGGTCGAAGCCGTCGACGAGCTGATCGACATCGCGAAACGCGCCAGGATCCGCGCGGAGATCTACCACCTCAAGGCCGCCGGCGAGGCGAACTGGCCGAAGCTCTCGAGCGTGATCGAGCGCGTCGAGGCCGCGCGCGCGTCGGACCTCGCGATCAGCGCCGACATGTACACGTACACCGCCGGCGCCACCGGTCTCGACGCCGCCATGCCGCCCTGGGTCCAGGAAGGCGGGCTCGACCAGTGGTGCCAACGCCTGAAGGATCCGGCGATCCGCGCGCGAGTCGCCCTGGAGATGCGCACGGGCACCGATGCCTGGGAAAACCTGCTGCTGGCCGCCGGCTCGGCCGAGCGCGTCCTGCTGGTCGAGTTCAAGACCGACGCTTTGAAGCCCCTGACCGGCAAGACCCTCGCCGCCGTCGCGCGCGAGCGCGGCAAGTCGGTCGAGGAAACCGCGATGGATCTCGTCGTCGAGGACCACACGCGCATCGGGACGATCTACTTCCTGATGTCCGAGGACAACGTGCGCCGCCAGATCGGCCTGCCCTGGGTCAGCTTCGGCTCCGACGCCGGGGCTCCAGCGCCCGAAGGCGTGTTCCTGAAGTCGAATCCCCATCCCCGCGCCTACGGAAATTTCGCCCGCCTGCTCGGCCGCTACGTGCGCGACGAAAAGCTGATTCCGCTCGAGCAGGCAGTGGCGCGGCTCAGCGCGATGCCCGCCGAGAACCTGCGCCTGCGCGACCGCGGCCGGCTGGTCGAGGGCTACTTCGCCGACGTCGTGGTCTTCGATTCCGCGAAGGTCGAGGATCGGGCGACCTTCGAGAAGCCGCACCAGCTCGCCACGGGCGTCGCGCATGTCTTCGTCAACGGCGTCCAGGTCCTGCGCGACGGCGAGCCGACCGGCTCCACGCCGGGTCGCGTCGTCCGCGGGCCCGGTTGGCGCGGCTGGCCCGATTCGCCGTCACGCTGAGCGGTCGCGCGCGGATCAGCGGCCGTCGAACAGATAGACGTCGTCGATCCCGATCCAGTTCTCGGTGTCTGGCTCCATGTCGATCAGCTGCAGCACGGCTTCCTTGCCGCGAAGATCGCGCAGGTCCCAGGTGAAGGACTTCAACTTGCCCGTGCCGCGCCCGGTCACGCTGCGCACGGGCTGCTTGTCGACGAGCAGGCGCACGTGGGTGTTGCCGCCGCCGAAATCGAACATCAGGAAGCTGAGCCGGTCGGCATCGATCACGAAGGGCTTGCTGTTCAAGCGATGCAGGCCCGCGGCGCCGTACGTGGTCGCCGCATGGCCCGAGACCTGGAACTCGACGCCGAAGTCGCGCGCGACGTCGCTCAGGTCCGTCGGCTGCGGAACCGACGGATTGCGCCAGTGCTGGGCAAAGCCGTCCGCGGCCTCGAAGTCGTCGAAGCTGCGCAGCTTCTCGAGGCTGACCGAGCGGATGTGATCGGCGGCGATCCGCGCTCCATTGTTGGACATGTTGACGAATCGAAGCTGAGCCGTGCGGCCGCGCCAGGCGCGAACCGACCACGACAGCTCCGGGAATTCGGTCGAGGCAACCGAGTCGGGGTCGCCCGTCTCCTGGAGCACGACCTTGCCGTCGATGACCAGCTGCACCACGGTCGTGAATCCGTCGTCCGCCTTGAAACGGAAGGCCAGCCGATCGAAGTCGATCGAAAAGGGCGGCGTCTCCGCTCCCATCGAAGGCCCGGGCACGAAGAGATAGGCGTCGGTCGGCGGGACCGGGGCGCCGTCGATCGTCAGCGGATAGAGCTGGCCGACATAGAGCACTTCGCCGCCGCTCATCGGCCAGATGACGCTGCTGACCGCTCGCACGTCGAGCTCGAAGGGATGCCGGAGCAGGTCGGGGCGCGGCTGCATCCCCGCGTCGGCAAAACTCGACGCCAGGCTGTCGAAGAGTCGTCGATTGTCCTCGCGCCGCAGCATCAGCTGGAAGAAGGGGAAGGTCGAGTAGGCGACGACGTAATCGACATGGCGGAACGGGATCTGGGCGACGATCAGCGGCGGCTTGTGCGCTTCGATCAATTCGGTGAACTCCGTCCGTTTCGGACCGAAGAAATGCACGCCCGCGGTCACCAGCCCTGCGCCGTCGATCACGGGATTGCCGCTGTGGTAGGTCAGATAGCCGGGCTCGAGGGTGAGCAGCTTCAGCTCGCCGAGATCGTTGGCGAGGATCCAGTCGGCGATCGTGGCGTAGGCGCCGACTCGCGCGCGGGTGAACATGGTGTCCGTGATCGAGCTCTCCGCTTTCGCCAGCGTGCGCGGTTGCAGGAAAAGCGCGACCACGGCGATGGCGAGGGCCGCGAGCCCGCGAGCGCGGATCCAAGGCGGCCGGCGAAGCACGAGGCTCCACCCCGCGATCCCCGCCAGCAGCAACATGTACGACGCCGGAATCAAGTACCACGAGAACCCGAGCGGCGGCGCGACGAAGGCGTAGCCCACCCACAGGGCAATCGGATAGGCGATCAACAGGAAGTAAAGCTTCTCGCCGCGCCACAGGCGCACGAGCAGGACCAGGGCTCCGGCCAGCACCACGTAGTTGGCCCAGCGCCAGACTCCGATCCCCCTCGCGAGGTCGCCGCCCAGTTTCTGCAGCGGAGTCCAGACATTCAGCGCCTGGATCAACGCGGATCGCACGAGGTAGTCCCAGGTGTCCACCGACCCGGCCTTCGCCGCCAGGGTGTTCGGCGTCCAGCTGCCGAAGTAGATCCGCGCGAACAGCATCCAGGGAAGCACGATCCCGCTGGCCACGAGCCCAGCGTCCCAGGGGATGCGCCGGCGCTTCATCCACAGCGCGAGGAACAAGAGAATCGCGAAAAGCGCCGCGTCGTAGCGCGTCAGGAACGCCAGGGCGGCGAAAACGCCAGCCAGCACGTCGCGCTGCGACAGCACCGCGAGCACCGCCGCGAGCATCAAAGCCGTGATGAACGGAGTCTCGATGCCGAAGTAATTCAGGCACTGCGTGAACCCGCAGACGCAGGCCGTGGCGAACAACAGGGCAGCGTTCGGCGATCCCAGGCGGCGGAGCATGGTGCCGCCCAGGATCGCGATCGCGGCGATCGAGGCCGAATACAAGAGACCTGAGAGGGTCGGTATGTCCGCGCCGAACACATTGCCCACGGCGAGCACCAGGGTGTACAGCGGCATGGTGCCGAGCACGCGCTCGCCCTCCTGGAAAACGAATCCCAGTCCGGCCGCGATGTTCCTCGCGTAACGGTACGTGATGTACGCGTCCTCGAAGATGAAGTCGTGGTAGACGCGGAACACCGCGGCCGCGCCGATGACGGCGATCAGCCACAACCCAGCCAGCTGGCAGGTCGCGAGCCACTTCGGTTCACGCCGCTCGGCGTCGATCGGTTGCGGATTCGAATTCAAGCGCTGGCGGAGGGGAGCCCAGGCGTCTCGACCGCGAAGGCCGTCGAGGTGATCGCCAGGAAAGAGTGAGTCGTGGGTGAATGGGCCAGGGTAACACCTGCGATCGCTAGGCGGTCCAGTGGCGCGCGAGCCCGAAGAGACAGCCGGCGGCGACGACGGCTTGCACGCTGACGTTCCAGCGGGCGAGCGCGACGAAAACTCCGATGGCGAGCAGCAGCGAGGCCAGGTCGAGGCCGCTCCAGCTCAGCTCGCCACCGTGGAACAGCGCCTTCATCGCGAACCAGAACGCCAGGTTGAGCACGACGCCGACGACCGCGGCCGTCACCGATGCGAGGGCTGCGCTCAGTCCGCGTTTTCCGCGCAGGCCTTCGACGTAGGGAGCTCCCAGGAGGATCCACAGGAAACACGGAACGAAGGTCACCCAGGTCGTGATCGCGGCGCCGATCAGGCCGCCGAGCCAAGGGGGAAGTCCCTCGGGATGATTCCACCCGCCGAGGAAGCCCACGAACTGCACCACCAGGATCAAGGGACCCGGAGTCGTCTCCGCCAGGCCCAGACCGTCCATCATCGCGCCCGTCGAGAGCCAGCCGAAGCGCTCGACCGCCGCGCTCGCGATGTACGGAAGCACCGCGTAGGCGCCGCCGAAGGTCACCATCGCCGCCTGGCTGAAGAACACGCCCTGGGCGACGAAGGTCGAGTGCGTTCCGAAACACGCGGCGAGCAATGCGACGGGCAGCCACCACAGGAGCAGGCAGCAGATCGTCACGCGCGCCGCTCGCGACCAGCCGGCGCGCGCGCCCTGCGGCGGAGCTTGCGAGGAATGGGCTTCACCCGCGGAGTGCTGCTCCGCGACATCGAAGACCCGCGGCGCG
The DNA here is from genome assembly GCA_035490315.1 of Planctomycetota bacterium. Classification (GTDB taxonomy): domain Bacteria; phylum Planctomycetota; class UBA1135; order UBA1135; genus JADJQU01. The sequence continues at coordinate 27,786 of DATHET010000048.1, read as the reverse complement.
AAGCGCTGGCCGATCCAACCGATCGCCGCCGCGAGGGCGACGATCGATGGAAACGGCGCGTGGAAGAAGAACAGACAGACGAAGGCGAGGGCCGCGACGCACCACATCGCGTGATTCTTCAAGGCCTTCTTTCCGATGCGCAGCACGGCGTGGGCGACGATGCCGATCACCGCGGGCTTCAAGCCTTCGAACACCGCGGCGATCCAAGGCACCTCACCGTGCGCGGCGTAGATCCAGGACAGGATCCACAAGAGGATCGCGCCGGGCAGCACGAACAGGATTCCCGCCGTCAACGCGCCGCGCGTGCCGTGCATCATCCAGCCCAGGTAGGTGGCGAGCTGCTGGGCTTCAGGCCCCGGCAGCAACATGCAGTAATTGAGCGCGTGGAGGAACCGGCCTTCGTCGATCCAGCGTTTCCGCTCGACGACCTCGGTGTGCATCAGCGCGATCTGGCCCGTCGGGCCGCCGAAGCTGATCCAGCCCAGCTTCCACCAGAAGCGCATCGCAGCAGCGAATTCCGGCTTGCTCGGCGCGCTGCTCTCACTCATCGCGGCGGGAGTATACTGCTGCCCGATCGCCATGATCCTGCAACAGACCTACCTCGCCTGCCTCTCGCACGCCTCGTATTTCATCGGCGACGAGCGCACGCACACCGCGGCGATCGTCGATCCGCAGCGCGACGTCGACGCCTACCTCGCCGAGGCGAACAAGCGCGGGATGTCGATCGAGCACGTCTTCCTGACGCATTTCCACGCCGATTTCGTCGCCGGCCACCTCGAGCTCGCCGCGCGCACCGGAGCGAAGATCCACCTCGGCGCGAAGGCGCGTGCCGACTTCGATTTCGTGCCCGTGCACGACGGCGAGACGATCGAGCTCGGCGACGTGCAACTGAAGATCCTCGAGACGCCCGGTCACACGCCCGAGGGGATCTCGATCCTCGTGTTCGATCGCACGCGCGATCCGAAGACGCCCTACGCCGTATTGACAGGCGACACGCTCTTCATCGGCGACGTCGGCCGGCCGGATCTGCTCACTTCGCAAGGCTTGTCGTCGCGCGACCTCGCCCTCTCGATGTACGACACGCTGCGCGAGAAGCTCATGCCCCTGCCGGACTCGACGATCGTCTATCCGGCTCACGGCGCGGGCTCGGCTTGCGGCAAGAACATCTCGCAGGACACTTCCTCGACCCTCGGCGTGCAGAAGCGCGTCAACTGGGCCCTGCAGCCGATGGAGCGCGAAGCCTTCGTGCGCCAGCTCACCAGCGAGCAGCCCTCCATGCCGGCGTATTTCGCCTTCGACGCCGACCTGAATCGACGCAAACGCGTCACGCTCGAGGAGAATCTGCTGGCTCGCTTCCAGCCGCTGACGCTCGACCAGACCCTGGCCCGCGCGGCGGCCGGCGCCTTGATCCTCGATGCCCGAGAACCCAGCGATTGGGCGGCGGGACACCTCGCGGGCAGCGTCAACGTGGGACTGTCTGGAACCTACGCGAGCTGGGTCGGCGCGCTGATCGATCCCGCGCGCGAGCTGGTGCTCGTCGCTCCGCCAGGCCGGGAACGCGAGGCCGCCGTGCGCCTGGGACGGATCGGATTCGATCGCATCGCCGGTTTCCTGGAGCATGGCGCGGAAGCCTGGCGCCACCGGCCCGAGCTTCTGCGCCGGAGCCTGCGACTCTCCCCCGCCGGCCTGGCCACGGAGCTCGCGCGCAAGGACGCGCCGCTGGTGCTCGACGTGCGCGCGCAGGCCGAATGGGACGCCGGCCATCTGGCCGGGGCTACCCACATACCGCTGCCCCAGCTCGAAAAACGCCTGGCGGAGCTGCCGCGCGATCGGCGCATCGCAGTCCACTGCAAGGGCGGATACCGCTCCGTGATTGCCGTCAGCCTGATGGAGCGAGGCGGACTGGGGCCTTTGAGCGACCTGGAAGGCGGCTATATGGCATGGGTGGCCGCGGGACAATCCACGGTCACGTGATCCCGGGGTGCTAGACTGTTCGACAGTCGAGTTGTGCAGAGAAGCTCGGAAAAAAGGACCATTCAGAGCATGCGTTTATTGGTAGTCGACGACGACCCGAAGTTCCGGAGCTATATTTCGACGGGCCTTGCCGAGTCCGGCATCGATTCGGTGACCGCCGGAGATCCTGCGACGGCGCTCGAGGTTTTACGCACGGACAAGCAGGGATTCGACTTGATCCTGCTCGACGTGATGATGCCGGTGAAGACCGGTTGGGACCTCTTGATCGAGCTGCGCCAGGAAGGCCGGGAGACGCCGGTCATCTTCGTCACGGCGCGCGACACGGTCGAGGAGCGCATCAAGGGCTTGAAGCTCGGTGCTGACGATTATGTCATCAAGCCCTTCGCGTTCAACGAGCTCCTCGCTCGCATCGAAGTCGCGGTGCGCCGCCGCAAGGCCCTGCCCCCGATCGAAGCCTTCGATTTGCGGCTGGACCTCGTGCGCCGCCAGGTGACGCGCGCCGGCAAGGCCCTCGATCTCTCGCCGCGCGAATTCGACCTGCTGCTCACCCTGGTTCGCGCCGGAGGCGAGACCCTCTCGCGCAGCGACCTGTTGCGCAACGTCTGGGGCATCGAGTTCGACCCGGGGACCAACGTGGTCGACGTGCACATCGGCCGCCTGCGCCGCAAGCTCGATCGCCAGGGCTCGGCCTTGATCCACACCGTGCGCGGTGAAGGCTATCGGCTAGGGAACGAAGAGGCTGCAGTGTGAAACACGCTCCGTGGTCGCTTGCCTCGCGGCTCACGAAGCTGTTTGCAATCACGACCAGCATCCTGGTGCTGGTGATCACGCTCGTCAGCGCGCTGTACGTCTCGCATTCCGCCGAGCAGGCACTGGGCGGCCTGCTGCACGAGGAAATCGACGAGCTGAGCAGCGCCTACGACATCAAGGGCGTCGACGCGGTGGAAGTGCTCGAGCCGGTCACGCAATTGCTGCAGAAGAAGCACCCGAATCTGCGCATCGCATGGCGCATCTGGGAGCCCGGCGGATCGAAAGTCTGGGCGTCCTTCGGCGATGAGAGCCTTTTCGCCTCGGCACCCGTGTCCCCCGCGCCCGAGCTGCTCACCGAGGTCCAGAAGTTTCCCAAGGACATGCGCGGCCTGGTCGAGGTCGGCCGCGCGGACCGATTGTTCGGCTGCGTGATCGACGGGTCGAGCAGCCTGGCCGCGCTGCGGCGCTACAGCGCAATCGGCCTGATCCTGGTGTTCATCACGATCGCGACCATTTTCGGCGTCGGCCACGTGCTCGTCGGCCGCGTGTCGCGCACCCTGCGCATGGTGGCGACCAGCGCGCGCAACGTGTCGGGGCCCGACGAGGAAATGCAGGTCGAGCTGAAGGACTCGCCGCGCGAGATCCGCGAGATCGTGTCGGCCTTGCAGGAGATGCAGCGCAAGGTCCGCGCGGAGACCGAGCTCAACCGCGTGTTCACCGCCAGCCTGGCTCACGAGCTGCGCTCGCCGATCCAGAACCTGATGGGCGAGACGGAGGTCGCGCTAATGACGCCGCGCGACGCCGCGGAATACCGGCGCGTGCTGCAGAGCCACCTCCAGGAGTTGCGCGACCTGGCCGATGCGGTCGACAACCTCGTGACCATCTGCGCTCAGCGCAAGGGCGCGGACGCCTCGGCCCAGACGCGCGAGAGCTTCGACCTCGCGCCGGAAGCCCAGCTGCGGCTCGCGCGCGAGACGGGCTATGCGACGGCGCGCGGTGTCGAGCTCAAGCTCGAGTCCAAGGGCGACACGCGGGTCTACGGCGACCGCGAAGCCCTGCTGCGCGCCATGCGCAATCTGACCGCCAATGCCATCGAATGGAGCACGCCCGGCAGCCAGGTCGACGTGCAGGTCCGCGGCGAGAACGGCCGCGTGGTGGTCACGGTCGACGACGCGGGTCCCGGTGTTCCCGAGGAATTGAAAGACCGCATTTTCGAGCCCTTTTTCCGCGGTCCCCAGGCCAAGGGTCGCCGCATCGGCTACGGCCTGGGCCTGGCGATCGTGCGCGCCGCCGTCGATTCGCAAGGCGGCGAGGTCGAGGTCAGCCGCTCGCCCAAAGGCGGCGCGCGCTTCTGCATGCTCCTGCCGCGCAATTTGAATCTGCACCCGTCCGACGACGGGCAAGGCTGACGTCGAGTTTCGTGGATCATGTCGAGGTAACGAAGCACCTCGACGCGAGCCTTGCGTTGCTCGCATTGAATGAAGCGCGCGAGGACAATAGTGGGAGCGTGCTCATCCCAGCCGAGTTCATCCAGAAGCAGCAGAGTCGCCAGGCTCGGAGCTGCGACCTGTCGCTCGTGGCGCCGGTGTACAACGAAGAAGGCAACCTGCGCCGTCTCCACGCGCGGGTGGCCGAGATCTTCGGGACAGCGACGGACTGGGAGCTCTTGCTCGTCGACGACGGCTCCAAGGACGGTTCCGCCGACCTGATCGGCAAGCTCGGCGCCGAGGATCCGCGGGTCGTCGGGGTCTTCTTCGCCCGGAACTGCGGCCAGACCGCGGCCACCGCCGCCGGGATCCACATGGCCCGCGGACGGTTGATCGCCACGCTCGATGCCGACATGCAGAACGATCCGGCCGACCTGCCGGCGATGATCGCGCTGCTCGACGGCCACGACGCCGTGGTCGGATACCGGCAAAAGCGCCACGACAGCTTCGTGCGGCGCGCGAGCTCGCGGATCGCCAACGGGGTGCGCAACTGGATCTCCATGGACGCGATCCGCGACACGGGCTGCTCGCTCAAGGTCTTTCGCGCCCCGGCGATCCAGTCGATCCCCCTGTTCGAGGGCATGCACCGCTTCCTGCCCACGCTCTTGCGCTACCACGGTTACTCCGTGATCGAGCACCCGGTTTCGCACCACCCGCGAACGGCCGGCCTTTCCAAGTACGGAGTCGGAAATCGCGCCTGGCGCGCCTTCAAGGACCTGCTCGCGGTGCGCTGGATGCGCGGGCGACTGATCCGCCTGCCGATCCGCGAGGTCCGGGATGGGCGTTGAGATCCTCCCGGCAAGTCTGGAGGCGGCGGTCGGCGCGGGCCTGCACGCCGAGGCCTGGGTCAAGCTCCCAGGCTGGCTCGGCCAGGGCTTTTTCGCGGCGCGGGTGATCGCCCAGTGGCTGGCCTCCGAGCGCGCGCGCCGCCCGGTCGCGCCGCGGGTCTTCTGGTACCTCTCCTGCGCCGGGGCCGTGCTGCTCACCGCCTACTCCGTCCTGCGCGGCGAAGTCGTGATGGTGCCCGGCTACGTGGTGACGCTCCTGATCTACCTGCGCAACCTGCGCATCGAGAGCCGCGGAGTCGAGCGGCAGGGTCTGTCGCCCTTCTACCTGGTTCTCTTAGGGATCGTGATCGCGACCGGCCCCTACGCCTTCGATCTGATCGGCACCCATGGCCGCGAGACCGCGAGCTGGTCCTGGCTCGCGCTGGCGATCCTCGGCCAGGCGATGTGGGTCGGCCGCTTCGTGGTGCAGTGGAGCCACGCAGAACGCCATGGCAAGAGCGAGTTCCCCACGGCATTCTGGTGGCTGACGATCGCGGGTTGCAGCCTGCTGCTCGCCTACTCGCTGCACCGCGGCGATCACGTCTTCATCTTCGGCTTCCTGCTGAGCTGGTTCACTCCGGTGCGCAATCTGATGCTGCACCACAAACACGCGAACGCAACTTGATGAAACTTCTCTCCTGCCTGGCATCGCTCGCTCTCTTTCTGCCATTCGCCGCTTGCAAGGGTCCGGACTACGGCCGGCCGCTGCCCGAAGGCGCTCCCGCGCTGTTGAAACTGTCGGCGAAAGAGCCGCGACCCGATTTCAGCGAAGGCTTCGAGCATCGCGACCAGCTGCTGATCCCGCTGGAGCGCTCGATCGAGTGGTTCGGCAAGCCTTCGTCCCAGACCTTCTTCCCCATGGAAGGCGTCAGCTTCGAGCGCGCGCGCGATTCGGTCGTGCGCTTCAAGGAGCTGCTCCTGCAATCGAAGAGCGCCGAGGAATTCACGCACCGCCTCGACCTGGAATTCACGATCTACAAGAGCGCCGGCTGGAACGCGAAGGGCGGCGGGCTCCTGTACACGGCCTATTGCACGCCGATCTTCGAGGGCAGCCGGACGAAGGACGCGACCTATCAATACCCGCTCTATGCCATGCCTCCGGACCTGGTCAAGGGCGAGAAGGGCGCCATCCTCGGCCGGCGCACGGCGAGCGGGAGCGTCGAGCCCTATCCGGCGCGGCGCGAGATCGAAGCCTCGGCGCTGCTCGAGGGCAAGAACCTGGAGCTCGTCTACCTCATGGATCCGCTCGACGTGTTCATCGCCCAGGTCAACGGCTCGGCGGTCATCGAGACATCCAGTGGCGAGCAATTGAAGTTCGGCTACTCGGCGAAGAACGGTCGCGAGTATTCGTCGCTCGGCAAGGAGCTCATCCGCGCCAAGGAATTGAAGGCCAAGGACATGAGCCTTTCGAAGATCCGCGAGTGGGGCCGTGCTAATCCCGAGAAGCTGCGCGGCTACATGGCGCGCAACGACTCGTACGTCTTCTTCACCGAGATCGACGGCAACCCCTGCGGCTCGCTCGGCTTCCAGGTCGAGGGCGACCGCAGCCTCGCGACCGACAAGACGCTCTTCCCGCGCGGCGGCGTGGTCTTCGTCGACACTCCGAAGCAAGCGAAGAGCTGGTATTGGCCCTGGGAAGCAAAACCGATCGTCCGCTCGCCCCCCTACCGCCGCTTCATGCTCGACCAGGACACCGGCGGAGCGATCCGCACCGCGGGCCGCGCGGACTTGTATTTCGGCATCGGACCGGAAGCCGAGCAGCGCGCGGGAAACACGATGGCGGAAGGCCAGCTGTATTACTTCTTCCTGAACGAGAGCGAGGAACCGCGTGCGATTCCGTGAACTCGCGGCCTGCGCGCTGCTCGGCTGCGCGCTGGCTGCCTGCAAGGCCTCGCCGTCCGGCGTCGACAGTGTCGCGGGAAATCGCGATCGCCACGGCCCGCCTGACGTCGCCGAGTACATCTCCCGCCTCGAGTCCAACGATCGCATCCGCGACCTCGATCCGGAGCGCGTGCTCTCGAAGCTCGCGCTGGCGCCCGACGCGGTCGTCGCCGACATCGGCTGCGGACCAGGCGTGTTCTCGCTGCGCTTCGCGCGCGCCGTGCCGCGCGGCGTGGTCTACGCGGTCGACGTCGAGCCCAAGCAGCTCGACGCGCTGCGCGGGCAGCTGCTCGCCGGCCGCTTCGAGAACGTCGTGCCCGTGCTCGCTTCGTACTCGACGCCTCACCTGCCGACCAACTCCTGCGACCTGATCTTCCTAGCCGACACCTACCACCACATCGACGACCGCGTCGAGTACATGCACCGCCTGCAGCGCGTGTTGCGCCGCGGAGGACGCCTGGCCCTGCTCGAGTACAAGCCCGGTCCCCTGCCGGTCGGACCGCCGCCGGAGCACAAGCTCGCGGAAGGCGCGATGGAGCGCGAATTGACGGAGGCTGGCTGGACGTTGAGCGAGCGCTTCGACACCCACCCCAACCACAGCTTCGAGGTCTGGGTTCCGACGCAGCGCTAAGCCGGTGAAGGCGCGGCTGGAAGCGCCGCGCCCGCGGACCTCAGGCGCATGATCAAGCGCGCCTGCGCCGCGAAAAATGCGCGCCGTGCGGCGTAGCGCGACGGATATCCGAGCTCGCGCGCGAGAGCCTCGAAGCCAAGTCCCTCTTCGATCCGCGCCCGCAGCAGGCGCCGCGCCGGCTCGGGAAGCGATTCGAGGGCCGTGGTGTAGCTCCCGAGGAGATCCGCCTGCGTCGACGAAGCGGTTTCGGTCGCTCGAGCCGCGGCCAGCCCGGCCATGGAATCCTCGTCGACGTTACCCAGGCTGCGCCGATAGTCGCGGCAGGACGCACCGTGATGTCGGATCGTGTCGAGCGTCCTGCTGCGGATGATCTTGACCACCCAGGCCACGAACTCGCCCTCGCTCGCGCCGCTGAAGCCGCGCAGACTCGTCAGCAGGCTGTGGAAGACGTCCTGCACGACATCCGCGGTGCTGAAGCGCGACGCGAGGCACAGCCGCCTCCCTCGCAAGCCGCGCCTCAGCTGCGCGTGCACGATCCGCTCGACCTGGGAGTAGTAGCGTTCGAACAACGCCTCCTGGGCCGAGCGGTTGCCGCGCCGCGCGGCGTCGAGCTTGCGCGGGAAGTCGATTGCAGAGGGACTGCAGGATGTCGTCGGGTCGGGCATGGAATTCACCACTGCGTCTGCTTCGAGTCTGGAGAGTGCCGCGATACTCAGTAGTCCAACACGGAGACCAGACTGGTCTTGATGGGGTTGCTGGCGCCGACAAGGAACAATCCAGCTGTGACGCTCACCTTTCCCAAGGGGCCATACCCACCCGGGTAGGTGAAGTTCGCCGTCGTTGATGTCGACAGGGCAGGAACACTCCCGATCGGGAACCAGTACGGGGTCTGTCCGATGATTGGGTAGTACGACCCCACCTGGAAGCGCACTTCATAATTGCCCGTCGTCGGCACCTGAAGTCCGCTCACTTGCATGTCTACCCGGTCGCCGAACGCAGGCGTCATCGAACGGTAGACAGCCATACCGAGCGGCTTTGGTTCGTTCAGGTCGAACCTGGTGATGGGATAACCGATCACCGAATCGAATGAATCGGGGTCCGGATCGCCGCCGCAGGTGCCAGTCACGTTGTCGATTCCCTCCGGGTCGCCGGCGAGGTGGAGGCCGATCCTTTCGGCAACCAGCACATTATTGATGGGGGTTCGCAAGGGCATGGCCGGCGACCCGTTCGCGGAGTCGTAGCCGAGCAATTCGCCAGGCGATCCGCTCGCGAGCGTCGTCGAGAAAACGACTCGAGTAAAAGCCGTGCCCACCAGATTGCTGTGGACGGACAGAGCGTCGATCACCTTGTTCGCGTGGTTGCCGACCCCGAACAACTCGTCCGGAGTGACTGCGACCGTCGGCGCGGACCAGGCCCAAGAGTTGGTCCCGGTGGCCAGCCACTGCATGCGGTAAATCGTTTTGGAATTGAGGACAGCGCCGCCCACTTTGTGTGTGTTGTTGAGCGCAACCCACTCGGGAGTGGGCGTGAAATAGAGCTCGTCGCGGACCGGGCTGAACAGCCTCGTTCGCGTTCCGAACTGATCCGAGGAAATCGCGCCCATCCCCAAATCGATCCCTGTGACTTCGACGTCGCTAGTGGGAAGAAAACCGAGTTGGGTGCCTGTCTGCTCGATTACGGTCGAATTGACGAGGACCAAGTCGATCCCAGTGCTGCCTTCCACGTAATAGCTGATGAACGCTTGCTTCGGCTTGGTAAGACTGTTAAGCGCGGTTCCCGCTTTTCCATAAACGTGCCCCAGCGGCTGGGCGCCGACAGTAATCGACAGGAAATACCAGGTGTTCGTGAAGACGAGCTTGCCCTGATTGTCGATGTGCGGACAGACGTCTCCTCCCGTAGAAAAGCCGCCGAAGCCGAGCGTCTGCGCGGGAGGACCGCTGGGAGACAATAAATTGATGCCTTTCAGCAGCTCCACTTTCGAATAGTCGGGGTGAATCAAGCTCGCTGGACCGAAGCGGGTTGCGTCCCAATCTGCCGGATCAACGTTGTTGACGACTCCAGCGGATCGAATGCCCAGAGTCTCGACGCCTGCCAGATCTTTGAAGGTGACGCCTACTGCCGAGTTCGAAAACATCCCCTGCATCTGAGTCAGTAGGTACTGACTCCCTACCTGCGCAATCGCTGGGCTCGGGATCAGGCAGCCGACGATCGAAGCGTGAACAGCGAGGATCAGGAGGTTCATGGGTTTAAGCGACATCGTCTGAGTATTGGTTGGGGAGCTGGAATTGAAAAAGCGGAGTGAGCTTGGAGAAGGGTCAATGATCGGAAACGGCCGGCGATTTGGGCTCGACGTGGCGACTCGCGAGCCGCTGAACGAGAGCCTCCAGGACGCGCCGGACGGCCTTGCTGGCATCGGCGCTCAAGTCGACGGGCATGCTCTTGAGGAGATCCTGGATCTGCCACCAGTTGTGAGGATCCGCGAGGAGCGAGCGTGCAACTCCGATGAACACTGCCTCATCGTTCCCGGCGACGAGTCCGTCGAGAATCGCGAGATCGGCGGCTTCGACGAACTTGTCGATGGCGCCGAGTTCACGCGCGGCACGGATGTGCTCGACGGCCAGCTGCACGCTGGCTTTGGAAGTCGCGGTCGCTCCGCGTTGCTTTTCCGCAAGCGCGCGATGAGTCTCGACCCGCGACTGCTGGACGAGTCGCCATTTGGGCGGCTGGTATCCTTCATCCAGCGGCGCGCTGGCGATGCGCTGCAAGGCTGTTTCGAACTCGCCTTGCTCGATCAGCACACCGACGAGATTCTTCAGCGGCTTCGGATCGTTCGGGCGCAAGTCGATCGCCACCTCGAAGTGGCGGCGCGCCTCGTCGTAGAGGCCAAGCCCGTAGGCTGCCCACCCGGCATTGATCCGTATGGTGTGGGCACGATCGGCGAGCGCGATTCCTTCTTGCAGCGTGACGAGTGCTTCGTCGTACCGACTCATCACGTCGAGCATGCGCCCGGCGGTGTGCGCCGTGGTCGATGTCCGGCCGCCGAGCTTCGCTTCGAGTCGCAGCGTGTCGTCGTAGGCCTCGTGCGCGCGTCGGTACGCGTCATCGGTATCCACGACCGGGAACGGAGTCCACGCGAGACGCATCTCTTCCGCGTGCGCGATCTTCCGCACGTCGGGATCGGAAAAGCGCTCGAGCGCTGCCGCCTCGTTCCCCGCGCGCAGGCAATGATATCCATCCAGATAGCGATCGAGCGCCGACTCGCGCTCGGGCAGGTCTTTCAGATCGACGGCATCCGCGCCTCGCGCGTCCGGACCGAGCGCCGAATACCGAGCGGCGAGCTCGCTCGCGTACGGCGTGTCGACCTCCTCCGCGACCACGCCCATGTCCCGCGCCGCGCCAGCCGGATCGCCGTGGTCGAGTCGAAACGAGGCGCGCAGGAGATACACGCGCGTCGAATCCACGCCCGTCTCCGCGGCCGCGTCGAGCAGGGCCTGGACATGCGCGCGGTCCGCCTCGTAACGGTAGACCCGGTTGGTCTTGCCGACCGTGGTGAAATTGGGCGGGAACTGACGCTCGAGCGCGAACGCCTTCGCGCGGAGCTTCGTCTGGCGTACTTGATTCAATTCGAATGCCGCGCTCGAGAGCAAGACTACTCCGAGCGCCAGCGCCGCACCGCGCGCCACCTTCGAGCGCATCAGCGATCGCGTCGCGCGGGTCAACGCCGTCACCGGCCGCGCGACGACCGGCCGATAATCGAGGAAGGCCCGCAGATCCGCTTCGAGCGCGCCCGCGCTCGCATACCGAGCGCGCGGCTTGCGGTGCATGCCCTTCTCGAGGATCGCCTGCAGGTCGCGAGGCAAGCCTGGGCGATGGCGCACCGCGGGAACCGGCTCTCGCGTCGCGATCGCAGCCAGCACCTCGGAAGGCGTGCCCTGGTAGGGCGGCCGCAAGGCCAGGAGATGGTAGAGCGTCGCGGTCAGACTGTAGACGTCGCTCGCGGGACTGCGATTCTGGCCGCGGACCAGCGCCTCGGGCGGCATGTACGAAGGCGTGCCGACGCTGGTCACGCCGCGCGTCAGCGTCGAATCGCCGTCGAGCAGCGCGATGCCGAAGTCGAGCAGCACAGCCTTGCCGTTCTTGCGCACGAGCACGTTCGAGGGCTTGATGTCGCGGTGCAGGACGCCCGCCGCGTGCACGACCTCGAGACCCGTGGCGAGATCCGCGACCCAGCGCACCACCGTGCGCAGGTAGCTCGATTCTCCACGCGAGGAAATACCGAAGCTGCGCTGGATCCAGGCCGTGTCCTCGATCCGCGCGTTGTCTGATTTGCGGCTCGCTTCCTCGACGATGTCGTTCAGCGGCGCGCCGTCGATCCACTCCATCACGATGAAGTGCTCGCCCTCGTCCGTGCGGCCGCGATCGTGGATCGTGATCACCGACGGGTGTTGCACGGAGGCCATCGCCGCGGCCTCGCGCGAGAAGCGGTGCATCGACTCCTCGGGATCCTTCAGCCCGTGGCGCAGGATCTTGACCGCCACGGTCCGCAGCAGCTCGAGGTCCTCGGCCATGTAGACCACGCCCATCGCGCCGGCGCCGATCCGCTTGCTCAATCGAAATCGTCCGTCGATCGTGCGGCCAAGGCCAGAGTCCACCGTCGAAGGATCGATGAAGTACTTCGGCAGCAAGTCCGTTCCGCTGGCCGCCTCGCGCACGCTCTGAGCGAGCTCTGGACAATCCTTGCAGGCGAGCTCGACCCAGTCGGCGCAACCTTCGTCGCGCAGCTCGAGAGCTCGCGCGAGAACGGATTCGAGCAGGCCAGAAGGAGTGACCGAGGAGTCCATGGAAGTCGGGGCGCGCCCTTTCAGGCTTCCTTCAAGGCCAGGGCGAGCCTGGCCTGAGCCGCATAGAAGGCGCGTCGCGCGCCCGACTCGGTCGAGAAGCCGAGTTGATCGGCGAGCTCGCTGAACGTGGCCAGATTCTCGAGCCGAGCGCGCAGGAGGAGCTGCTCGCGCGGCTCGAAGCCCTTCAGCGCGAGGCGCACTCGCTCCATCTGCTCGGCCGAGGCGGCTTCGGAGGCCGGATCGCTGGTCGGTCCCGCGAGATCGACCAGGTTGTCGAGGGCCCCAAGGCGGCGCCCGTCGCGGCATTCCGCTTCGTGAAAACGAACCGCGTCGATGATCCGATTGCGCACGACCATCGCGAGGTATCCGACGAAGGCTCCCTCGTTGTCGCCGGCGAATGCGTCCAGGTCGCGCAGCACTCCGATGAAGACGTCCTGCACCACGTCGCCGGTGCTAAAGCGCGAGGTCAGCCAGGGCCGACTCCTGCGCAGGTCCTGCTCGAGACGGTGATGCACCAGTCGTTGGACCGTCGGGTAGAAACGCTCGGTCAGGATCTCGAGCGCCTCTGCGTCACCGCGGCGCGCTGCCTCGAGCGCGGCGACGAAGGGGGTCGTGGCGTCCACGACTATTATGTTTGCTCGAACCACGGGATTAGGCCAGTTGGAAGGATCGAGGAGCTTCATGCCCCTGTCCCTTGAGGCGCGGGCGGCTTCGGGAATCGGCGAAGAATTCGGAGATTTTCCGCACAACCTCGATCTACCCCCCACCGGCCCCGGCCTCGGCCCGTTCGAGCCGCAGCCCAGCCCCGACTCCTGCCTGGATCGGGACTGGGCTGCCGCGTCACATGGCCAGCGCGCCTACTCGTTCAGGTCGATCGGCAGGCGGTTCGTCGACTGGACGAGGGTGCCCGTCGGGTCGAGCACGATTGCCTGGAGATGGGCTTCGGCCTCGCGGAATCCCATGCTGAACGCCCCGAAATTGACCGTCATGTTGAGCACGCCGGAAGGGGGGATGGTCGCGATACCCACGGTGACCGAGCCCGCGCCGAGCGCGACTGAGAGGCTCGACGCCGTAACCATACCGGGAAGGACAATCCCGCTGCCAAGCAGGTTCTGGTACACGGCGGTGTTTTCCAGCGGAACGCCGGGGAACATCGGATCCGTGATGAAGTCGTTGAAGCCGACGCCCGACATCAGGATGACCAGGTCGCCGGAGGTGCCAAAGATCTGGACATCCGTCGACCAGACTCCGCCAGCCGTCTGCCGCAAGTTGCCGAGGCGGTCGAGATCGATACCGCTGGGCGATCCGACACGACCAACCAGCGACGCGCCGCGGGTCGGCGAGCTCGTCACAGGCGACATTGCCGTCGTGACCTCATCGGCTCCGACTTCGCAATTGAAGCCGCTGACACGCGCTTCGAAGTCGATGTCGAAGGCATGGTCCCGACGAACGAAAATGGCGTTCGTCGCACCGGCAACGGGAATCCAGATCGGCACGATGGCAGTGCCAGGAGTCGATTCGACGTTCATCCCAAGTTCCCGCAGAAGCGAGGTCGGATTGAGGTGAAGGTCCGTTGCGGCGGGTCCTGCGCCCGCGTTCCCGCCGACGAAATCCGGAGTGGGAATGGAGCTTGTGATCGGCCCGTAGTTCGGGAGGTAACCCCAGGTAGCTAAAGTGTTGGCGCCGTCGTAGTTGAACCATGCCGCGCGCTGGAGGTCGAACGGTACGAAAATGCCGAGGTTCCCCGACAGCTCGGTGGGAATGGATGTGCCTTGTTGCGGATTCCAGATCAGGTTGTTCGCCAAGGTCATCTTGAAAACGGAGCTGGTCCACTCGAGGCCGATCGGCGCGGTGGCCGTCGTGGTGAACGCGAAAGCGATCGTGTTGCCGACGATGTAGGGTGCGCAATCGTCGCAGCGGACATTGGTCCTGCCAACCTGGATGAAGTTCGACTGGACCCGCGGCGCATTGCGATCCCCGCCGCCCACCATGTGGAGGTTCGTCTGGAAGGATTGGATCGTGTTGGCGCGGATGAGCGGCGAAGTCGGTGAGGCGCTACCGGTCACTCGCACACCTGTACTCTGCGCCGCCGCGCTGCCCACGAAAAAGATCAGGTTGCTCTCGATCACCGGCTCCAGGTTGATACTGCCCGCACCCACGATGTCGATGCCGAGATTCGCGGTGCCCGAAATGGTGCATTGCCTGATTTCCGGTGCCACACGTTCAACCGTCGCACCCCCGCCCACGTCGATCCGGACCTCGGTGCGATTGGTCACAAGGGGATTGAAGGAGGCCACATTCCGAATGTCGAGCCCGCGCAGCACCGAGTCAGGCAACGCCGAGTTTCCGACCGTGCTGAACAGGAACGTGTCGCGAGAGCCAGATCCCGCGGCATTCACGACCGGCGACACGCCGGTCGTCAGAGGAGCGTTCAAGCAATAGGCCTCGATGGAGATGCCGTGCGCGGGAAGCACGATCGGAAAGGTTTCTCGCGTATTGTCAAACGTCCCGTTGCCCAGCGTCAGCACGTTGAGGGTGACCGGACGGACGCCGAGATGCCCCCCCGATACAACTTGCCCAAGTGCGTACGTGATCGATGGAAACGGCAAAGCAAGAGTTCCTGGATTGCCGACCACACCCGTGGTCGAGACATAGAAATCGACACCCGGGCTGATCCATTCCCCGAAGAACCTCTGGGCGCTAGCGATGCCGGGAGTGAAAAAGGCCACGACCGCGAAAGCCGCGGCGAGCCGCGGAATTCGGCGGGAAATCGGACGTAAATCTTCAGAGCGCATGGAAGTCTCCTGACGCGACGGGGAATGCCAAGGAGCCGCGACGAAAGTGCCGCTCGCTCCGTTCAACTCCTGAAGGCGCTCGTCCGCCTGGGAGTGGGCGGACTACTCCGGGAAAAAAATAGTCCCCGATCAGCGAGCCAGATTCGCGACGAGGTCGACGTAGCGCGCGCTCGCCCCGGGCGCCGTGGCCAGGAAGAGGTAAGGCTCGATCAACTCCGCCTCCATCAGGAAGAACTCGCGGCCGCGCCGCAGCCCGTCGATCCGCGCGTAGGCCGGAGCCTCGGGCAGCGCGGCGAGGACCTCGCGGGCCTGGCCGAGCATCCACGGCTCGGGCTCCACATGCTCGGCGCGCCCGCCGAAGTGCGGCTGGATGCGGTACTCGGCCGGCGCGGGGACTTTGAGGACTGCGTGGCTGAAGGCGCCATCGAAGAAGACGAGCGACCACTCGCCCTCGCTCACGATCTCCGGGAAGAACGGCTGCACGAGCGCGCCGCAGCTCTCGAGGATCGTCTCCAGATGCGGTTGGTAGACGCCGGCCTCGCTCGCTTCCAATCGGTGCGTCCGGTACGCGCCGCCGGAGACGGCGGGCTTGATCACGGCATGAGTCCAGTCGTGTGCGGAAAGGATTTCGGCGAGGTCGGCGCGCGTGTTGGGCTCGAGGAAGACGGTCGGGAGGATTCGAATCCCGCGGGTTTCGAGCTCGCGCAGGTAACGCTTGTCGAAATTCCAGCGCACCAGCGCCGCGGAATTGAACAGCGGGATTCCGAGCGATTCCATCCGATCGATCCACGGGCGAAACTCATCGAAGCGCTCGAAGTAATCCCAGGTCGATCGAATCACGACCGCGTCGAAGCGCTTCCAGTCGACGCTCGGATCGCTCCAGATCACCGGCTCGGCCTGCACGCCGCGCGCAGCGAGGAGCGCGGGCAATTCCGCTTCTTCCGCGTAGAGCTGCGGCTGCCCGGAGTACGTGACGAAGGCGACGGTCGGGCGGGGATTCCTCGATTTCATGGCGCGACAGGATGCACGCGCGTGGATCGAAACTCCAAGGCCACGAGCGCTTTCGCTTCAGGGCCGCATCGCAATTCAGCGATGTCGCATGGGAATCTCGAGCGTCGTCGTCTCCCCTTGGATCAGATCGAACGAGGCCGTCGCGTCCTCGAAGCCGTCAGCCGTCAGTTTCAGCTCGTAATGGCCGGCCGGAAGCGGCGGGTGATCGTTGATCCCTTGCTCGCAGAGGTACCAGCCGCAGCCATAACCCCCGGTCGGAGTGGTGCAATAGAACTCGGTTTGCAGCTTGTCTCCGCCGGCATTTCGCAGCTCGATTGCCGCGCGCACATATCCCCCGCGCTCGTCTTTCGCGCAAAGACGGACGCGACTGCCGAGCTCGAGCTTCAGCTGATATTGGGCCGTTTTCCCAACGAGGAGCTCGATCGAAAACTCCGCGCCGAGATACGGTGCCTTGGAGATACTGCGGTAATAGGGCCCGTAAGGCTGGACCTGGACGACAAATTGGCCCGCGAGCAGATTCCCGAGCACGTAGGCGCCGTCTTTCCCGCGTGGAACTGTCCTCCATTTCGGTTCGGCATCGGCTGCCGCCTGCGGATCGACGAACGCGAATTGCGGTTCGTCGATTTCATCGCCCGGGTTCAGCGCGAAGCGGACCACAAGCGTGCAGGTTCCCGTGCGTGGCTTCAGGTCCATTTTCACGTCTCGCTCCTCGCTCAGCGTGAGCGCTGGAACGAAGACGAGCGTCGGCTCGAACCGACCGGCAGCTAGGCGAAATTCGTACGGGACGGCTGGATTGACTGTGATGTTTCCCTGGCATCCCCACAGATCCACGTCGGAGGCCTCCACTTCGAGGGCCCGACCGTCTGGCGCGAGCGGGACAATGCTGAGTCGTTCCCCGACGAGCCTTTCGCGGTCTGACGTGGCCAGCCCGTCGATTGTGCAGGAAAAGCGGATGAGCGGCGGCAGCAAGCGGAGATCGACATTCTCATGTGGCGCGAGAACGGTGCGCTCCACACGGCGCACGCTTCCGAGCCCAACCTGAGTCTTGGGGAGGGACACGACACGCAGTTCGTATTCGGCTGGCGCGAGACCATCGAGGCTGTAGCGCCCGTCCGCATCGGTGAATGCCTGCGGACGGGTGCGACGGATCTCGCCGTCCCTCTGCCCCAGCTCTTCGAAACCTCCGCTCAGGAGCTGAACGCTGTCCCAATTCCGCATGCCCTTCAGTTCCGCGTAGACTTCGATTCCCGCCCCGATCGGCCGCCCATTGCGCAGCACCGTGCCGGAAATCGAGCTGCCGCGGGTGAGGGTGATTGGCGCGAGCTCGATGGACTTGCCCAGAATCAAATCGACGGATTTCGATTCGGGCTCCAATCCGAGCGTGGTCGCGATGATGTCGAAGGTCCCGGTGTGGTTGGCGTGCAGCGCGAAGCGTCCTTGCGCGTCGCATTCGGTGAGCTCGAATGGCCTGCGCGTTCGATGCGAATCGGCTCCAAGCTCGAAGAGACTCACCTTCAACCGGGGTGGATTCCCACTACGTTCCTCAGCGCGCAGTGTCCAGTCAGGCGGCACGATTACGCGGCCCGTGACGACGGCTCCGGTGGTCAGGGTCACTTCGCAGCGGAATAGATGCGTTGATAGGTTCGGATCGCTCGCATCGAGCTCCGCGGTTTCGAAGCCAACCCGCGACTCGCTGATCAGGCACAGCGGATGCACGGCCGTCAGGAGCAGCTCGTTCGGCAAGCCGTCGCGCAGCCAGCGCTCGACGATCGAAGTCAATTCGATCTCGAACGCGCCATCCTTGGACGCAATGGCTTCGACTTTGCCTTCGATCGCCCACTGGCCGAGCAACTGCACGGAAATCGTCGTCCGCTCGAGGCTGTTGACAGATTCTCCGCTCACGTGACCTCGCACGAGCCAGCGCGGTTTCACTTCGGCCGCGGCAGGTGCTGGACTCACTAGCGGCGGAGCGCTCAGCGCTTTGCGATTCTCGTCGGACATCGGCGGCGCGACTCCATCCGGCGGTGACTGCAGGGGAGTCGCAGTCGTGGTCACGCTGGACAGGCTCTCGCCGCCACCCTTGTTCGGTTCATCCCGCCGCCACATCACGAACGCCAGCGTCGCGAGAACCAGCGCAGCGACACCCGCGGTCAACAACTTTGTCGCCAAGACGATTCCTCCTGCCGCAAGGACTCCGGAAGAGCCCGCGGTTGCCGCCTTCGATCGGGTCCACTCGAGGAACGCGAGGCTCCAGGATTCGCGGCCGCCGTGTTTGCGATCCAGGCCCTGGCGCAGGATTTCGTGCGCTGCGTCGAGCCGCAGGCGAGCGACGCGCTCGCTCAATCCGAGTCGACGGCCGGCTTCGGCGACGCTCGAGCCCTCGAACCAATGCGCCAGCACGATCGATCGGAGCGGCTCCTCGAGCGCGAGCACCTGCTCGACCAGCTCGCGGTGCAGCTGCCCGCGCTCGAACAGCTCGGCCGGTCCTGCCTGCTCGCGCGCGACATGCGCGATCTCCTCGCGGTTCCGCCGCCTCTGCTCCCCGCGCTGCATCGAGTGGACCGTGCTGCGCACGGCGGCGGAAAGCCAGCCGCGCAGATTCGATCGCTCGCGCGGCGGCGAGCTCAAGGCGCTTGCCCAGACCTCCTGGGTCACATCCTCCGCCGTCGCCTGATCGCGCACGAGTCGCGCCGCGAGGGAGCGGACCCAGCTCGCATGGGCGAGCAGCTCCTCGATGCGTACCGGAGTCGATTCCATCGGGTGAAGAGTGCCGCCCGAGCTGCGACCCTACCAGGAATCGTGAAAATCGATTTCGCGCCTGCGCGCTCAGAGCATCCAGAGCGTCGTGTAGAACACGATTTGGCTGAAAGCCACGATCAGCGAGATCACCGAGACGACCACAGCCAGGGAGCGCCAGGCCGCGCCGATCCGCGAGTCGCCGTAAACCAGGCGTTGCGCACGGAAGAGGTAGAAGCCAAGGAAACCGGACAGAATGATCACGAGCGGCCATTCTCCCTCGAAGAGCGCGTTCACGACGCTCGCCGCCGAGCCCATGTGCGGCAGCGCGAGCTTGAGCAGGAGGAACCCTGGCATGACGATCACTGCCAGCGCAATCAGGAAGAAGGCGAAGAGGTGGATCGAGAACACCAGGTGCTCGACATAGGTTCGCCGGCGGCGCCAGTGAAGGAGGCCCAGGACTCCGCCGATCATCGGGATCATGACCAGGAACAGGCTCTTCTTCTGGGCCATGAGCTTCGTCTCGAAGCGCGCGGCAAAGGCTTTTGGATCCTCGCCGCTCGCTTGCACGTGTTCGGCGACGAGTTCTCGCCTGAGAGCATTCCGCGGCATGCTCTGGTCGACGTAGCCGGCAAGCCCGTATCCGAGCACGTGCGTGTGCGGCTGGATCAGGAAGAAGATCACGTTGACGACCAGGAAGATCGCAAACGGCTTCGAGTAGCGCGTGCGCCGGCCTGCGATCCACTCCTTGGTCAGAAAGCCGGGCGAAAGGAGCAGCTTGCGAGCGGTCACGAGCAGCTTTCCGTTGAGGTGGAAGCTCGCGTCCAGCCACTCGGCAAACATCTTCTTGAACGCGAGATCGCCGGGCTCGATCCGCCGCTCGCCACAAGCGGGACAGAATCGGCCGAGACTCTTCGCGCCGCAATTGACGCAGAGCTGCTTCTGCTTCATCGCGAGCCAGGGGCTGGAGATTGCAGCGCGGGAGGATGCTCGTGCAGGCTCATCGTTCGCCGAGCATGACTGCCAGCATCAGCGCAGAGCAAGGGGCAAGATGCTCGAGGCGTGATGCGCTACGGGAATTCGACTTCGCGACCCTCGCCAGCCGAGACTCGCAGCGTCTTCTCGCAGGTCTTTCCTTCCATGCCCACACGCACCGTCAATTCTCCCGACGGTACGGAGAGTCCCGCGGCTCCTGGGTCGTCCATGGCCGGAAACGCGACGAGCGCCCCGTCCTGGAAGACTGCGATTCCCGTGATTCTTGCGTCGGTCGTGGACCGGATCCTGAGCTTCGCGCCTGGAGAAAGCAGCACCTCGACGTCGCGCCGATCCTCGCCGGCGGCCAGGTTCAGCGCGGGAAACACTCCGACGCGGCCGTCCGAAGTGTGGGCCGTCAGCGACATCCGGCCTGGGTTCAGCATCGCGTACCGGAAGTTGCCCTGGTCGTCGGTGCTCTGCCTCGAGGTGATGACGTGCGCGCCCTCGGCATGATTGAGGATCATCGCGCGCACGCCCGGGCCGCCGGCACGCTCGACCACGTGACCAGAAAGCGAAGCGCCTGCCCGCATCGTCAGCACGACGTCGGTCGTCCCCGCGGCAGCTTCCACCGGAAGCGAGCTCGCGAGGTCGTTGTTGCCCTCGGCGACGAGCGTGTATCTGGCTTCGACCAGCGGCCCGAGGATGAAATCTCCGTCGAAGAGCGACGTCGTTACCGCTGCGTGCCGCTCCGGCGAGCTGGCGGAGATCCGCGCTCGAGAGCCGTTCATCGCACTTCCGTCCGGCTTGCGAACGCTGCCCCGAATGAACAGCCCGCGGCAGACGCGCAGCTCTAGCTCCTCCGCTGTCTCGCCTTCGGCGATCTCCACCGCGAGGTTCATCGCGGACTGGCCGAGCGACTCCTCCTTGTCCTTCTGCGAGTAGGGGATCGGCGCGAGACCGACCAGGAAATGACCGACGGCGATCTGACCAAGATCGAAGTTTCCCGCGGAATCGCTCCTGCCTCGAGCGACGCAGTGGTTCCCGTCCGCTGCCGCGAATTGTGCGCGGTAGAAACCCTCGTCCGGCGTGATCCACACCTGAAGGTCGGGGACGGGAACGCCTCTCGTGTCGATCAGGCGTCCGCGCACGTGGCATGCAGCGCCGAGATCGATCTGCAGCGCTCGTTCCTCGCCAGGCTTGAATTTCAGAGTCGCGTCATGCGCGCGCAAAGGTTCGCTTGCGCGGAACAGCGCGAAGCTCAACGGAACATTCGCAGGAAGCCCGGCGAGGTGCATGGTGCCCGCGATGTCGCACGGCGCTCCAAGCAGCATCGTCCCTTTGTCGTAGACCAGGCTCTGCGAAGAGTTGTTCTGCACCAGGTCGGCAAGATTGACCGTGACGACCATCTCGTAGGCGCGTGCATGTTGATCCTTCCTGTTGGAGAGGGTGACCGTGAGCGTTGCCTCGCGAGTCAACTGGACGTCGAGCGCGATGTCCTCGCGCTCGTGACCCTCCGACGAGCGGAACTCGGCGAGGCCGTAGCCTTCGGCGCGCACGCGACAGAATGCGCGGGGGACGAGACCGTTGCGCTCGGTCGAAGTCGACAGCCTAGTCGGTGGAGCAAAGCTGAGCACGAAACGGCCGCCTGGGCCGCTCTCCAGGTTCGGCCGCTCGTCATAGGCGCGTTCGATGTGCGCTCGCGCGACGCCGAGGCCGGCCTCCTGATCGACGAGGCGCACGTGCATGATCGTCTTCGGCTCCATCGCGAACTCGAGGACGACGGCGCGGCGCTCGCCGGCCTCCAGCTTTTCGACGAATGCCACAGCGTCGATGTGCTCGCCCCGCACCATGCGGCCGAGCACGTCGAGGTCGACGTCGGAGGGCACTTCGATTTCGCAGGAACCGAGGTAGGAGACGTCAGTCAGCCTCGTTGCGATTCCAGGCAGAGGAGTCGCCGCTTGCCGCGGCTTGACCTCGACTTGCATGTCATTCAAGGCTTCGCGCGTGGTCTGGTCGATGCAGTGGATGATCAGTTTCGCGCGGGCGTTGGCGACTGCAGTTGCGGGCGTGGCCTCGTTGACTCGACGTGAGTCATTGGAGGGCATTGCAGGCGCCTCGAGGGTGACATCGTGAGCGGTCGAGTCGATTGGAGCGTCGCTTGTCGGCGCTTCGGGTTCGATCGAGTCGGAATTGATGCCCACGCGCCAGGCAAGCGCTCCGGCAAGCGCGAGAACGAGCAGCAGCAGGAGGAGGACACGCGTGTGCATCAAATTGCGAGCGCAAGGCCCTAGGGAACCACCACCTACCGATCTTCCCCGATCATGGTCGGCGCGCGGATGCGATTCCACAAGGGCGAACGACAGTCCGTGCGACTTCTTCCCGAGCCCATTCCTGCGGCGCGCCGCGCACGTTACGCTGTGTCGCACACCGATGGCCAACTACGAAGTCGTCAAGTACACCGTCGCCGAGGTCGAGGGCGATGACCAGATCGAAGTCATCATCCACGCCTCCGACGGCAACAAGTGGGAGTACGGCATCCCCTTCAGCCGTTCCAGCGGCCGCTACACCTTCCCCGAGATCGACGTGCTCGAGATGGATTTCGGCGAGGAGTTCGCGAAGGAGTTGACCGAGAAGCTCGATCAGCTCGTCGCGAAGCTCGTGCGCTGAGCGCGGGCGCGGACGTGCCGCTCAAGGCGCGCGTTCGAGCGCGATCTCGATCTCGGTCACCTGAGCGGCGTGCACGATGACCGTCTTGCGCGCGGGCCGGAAGCCCTTAGCGCTGATCGACAGGTCATAGATGCCAGGATCGAGCACGTTTTCGCTCACCTGCCGCTCAACCAATGGTATCGAGCCACCGACCGTCAAACCGGTCGCATCGGGCTTGCGGAAATCCACTCTCTTCTTCTGGAGCCCGCCGGGCTGCGCGATCTCGACGGTTGCGGAAATGCGTTCGTGGGAGCTCGATTCCTCCTCGGGCTTGACCAGCAGGGAAATGCGCCCGCCGAGCTTCACGCAGAATTCGAGGTCGCTCTGCTGCTTGTCGACCAGGACGATCGGCACGCGCTTGGGCGGCGATTCCACACGGTAGAACGCGGGCGCGCCGCTGTAGCGCGGGACCGCCTCGGCCGTGTAACTGCCCGGAGGGAGGTGTCGAAACACGCCGTCTGGACCGGCGTTCTCGGAGCACAGGCGGATGGCTCGCACCTCGGTCTGGTCATCGATGAAGTTGATGCAGTAGTCCGAGACCCGGAGCTCGGGATCGTCACAGCTTCGCAGGGTGACGCGCAGGCTGGCCTCGGGGCCCGGCCTGAGAACGAGGGTGCATTCCTGTTGGAACGAGGAGCCGCGAATCGGGACGAGTTGCGCTTCCGAGGTCTTCGAGCTCTCGGTCGCGCGAAGCATGCACTCGCCGGGCGCCGACAGACAGAATATCGCGGTCCCGTCTTCGGCGCTGTTGCGATTCAGTCGCAGGGGCTGACCGCCGGGAAGTATGCGGGCGTCTTGTGCGTATTCGCAGGAGACCGTCGCGCGCGCGATGGGTCGCTGATCGTCCCCGATCGTGTGGACACGCAACACATACCCGTGGAGGCGCACAACGACACCGTGCGAGGGAACGCTGTACGAGCCTGGCGTCGGTCCGAGCTCGACGAAGGTGCCGAGCTGGAGCCGATAAGTCCCTGGGATCACGTCGTCGACGCGAAAGGAACCATCCGCTGCACTCCGTCCGCTGATCCAACGCGGAGAACGCATTTCCT
Organism: Planctomycetota bacterium; assembly: GCA_035490315.1. Lineage (GTDB taxonomy): Bacteria > Planctomycetota > UBA1135 > UBA1135 > JADJQU01. Next base: position 4,123 of record DATHET010000048.1, on the reverse strand, counting down.
TTCCGGCTGGTCCAGCGGTGATCCTCGCCTGCAACCACTCCTGCTCGGGCAACGATTCGGAGACGAGGTAGAACCTCAGTTCCGGAGGTGGGCTCCCATCCGCGAGTTCGAAGCGCCCAGAGATCGATGTATCGTTCGGGTCCGTTGCCGCGAGCGAGCGGGATTCCGCGGGAATTTCCTGCGATTCGCGCGCCGGGGGGACGTGCTCGGGATCGACCTCGGGTGGTTGCGTGTGCGTCGCGATCTGCGGCGAAGCCGAGGCGGAAGACTCCACCAGGATCTCGTCGCCCGCGCGGGAAGTTCGCAACGACCAGAGAAGCGCAAGCACGCACAGCGCGAGGATGAGCGCTCCAGTCGCCAGTCTGGCTCCGCGGCTCATCCCAGTATCTTGCTCATCCGCCGCCAGGCGCGGGTGGATTTGCGAGTTTTTCGAGCTCCGCGCGCTTCGCGGGATCCTTTTCCAGAGCCAGCGCGCGCTGAGCGAGGGCCTTCGAATCCTCGAGCTCGCCGCGGCGCTGTTGCACCGCCGCGAGAGCGCTCAAGGCCTCCACGCTGGCCGGATCGGTCTCGACGGCGCGCCGGTAGGACTCCGCGGCTTGCGCATCGCGCTGCGCGTCCTCGGCCAGCATTCCGAGGATCATATGCGCCGCTGTCGCCTGCGGATCGATGGCGAGAGCTTGATTCGCCCAGCGCGCCGAGAAATCCGCGGCGCGCGCGTCTTTCCTGCGCACGGATTCGTCTGCGTACATCGACGCGGCGGAGAGCAGCTGCGCGAGCGAGGGCGGGGCGAGCGCGAAGGCGCGATCGAAGCTGACGTAGGCCTGGGACTGTCGATGCAGCGAGCGATAGATCCATCCCGCGAGCTCGAATTCGCGCGCGCTCGCCTTGCCGGAGGTCAAGCGCGGCTCGAGCAGTTGCAGCGCGGCCATGTTGAGTCCCAGCTCGTGCCGCAGGTTTGCGAGGGCGAAAACAATCCGGTCGTCATTCGGCGCGAGCTGCAGCGCGTGCTCGTAGGCAGTTTCCGCCGCGTGCTCGAGTCCCTGTTCTTCGAGCGCGCGCGCTTTGAGCTCGTGCAGGCCGCTGTCGTCGGCGAAGGTGCGCAGGCCAAGGTCGACCATGCGCTGCGCGCCGGCGGGATCGTGCAGCTCGATCAAGGCCCGCGCCGTTTCCACGCAGGCTTCGCGGGAGTTCGCGTCGGCGTGCTGCAGGATTTCGCGCCACAGCGCTGCAGCGTCGCGCCACCTCGACTCGCGCGTCGCTCGGCGGGCGCTGGTCAACTCCTGCTTGCGTTCCATTTCGAGCGTCGAAGGAGCGGGCGCGGCGCAACCCGCGGCGAAAAGGGCCAGCAGGAGTGCGCGGACGGCTCGCCTGCGGAACTTGGCATTGACCCTGTGCATGGAAAAGGGGCGGACGATCGCGGTTCGCGAAAACTCCCCGAGTGCCCGGCGCGCTAGCCTATCGCCCATGGCGATCACCGCGCTGCTCCTCGACGCCGGCGGCACCCTGCTTTGCGAAAAGACCTCGCGCGAGGCGATGTACGCCCGGGCCGGGACTCGGCGGGGGCTGATCGTCGACTCCGCGACCATGCGTGGGTGCATGGGCGAAGCTCACCGCGTGCTCCCCCTGCGCGTCGACGGTCATTGGCGCTATTCGAAGCCCTGGTTCGAGGCCTTCATCGCCGACGTCTTCGTCCGCCAGCTCGGTATGGCCCCCACGGCCCTTCCTTCCTTGCAAGAAGAGCTCTTCGCGGCCTTCGCCGACGCGAACAATTTCCGTTTGACGCCGGGAGCGCGGGAATTGCTCGTGAACGCCAGGGCACGCGGCTGCAGACTCGCCCTGGTGTCGAACTGGAGCCCTTCCATGTCGGCGATTCTCGACGGGCTCGGAGTGCTCGAGCACTTCGACGCGGTCCTGATCTCGGCCCTCGAGCAGGTCGAAAAGCCCGATCGCGCCATTTTCGAGCGCGCCCTGGCGCGTTTGAACGTCTCCCCCGGGGAAGCGTTGCACGCGGGCAACGATCCCGTGCAGGATGTGCACGGGGCGAGCGAGTGCGGCATCCATGCCCTGCTGTTCGACCCCGAGGGCAGGCACGCGGCGCTCGGACTGCCCGGGATCCGAGAGCTGGCCGAAATCATTCCATGGATCGAAAAACAGCGCTGATGGCCGAAACCCCGATCGATTCCAAGACCGTGGAGCGCGAGCTCGAGAATCTCGCGCGCGGAGTCGAGCGTTGGCGTGCCGCGATCGGCGAACGCTACCTCGGCCATCCCGAGATCGTCGAGCAGTTGATCCTGTGCGCGCTGTGCGGCGGTCACGCGCTGATCGAAGGCGTGCCGGGCCTTGGCAAGACCACGCTGGTCAAGGCTTTTGCCGCCGCGCTCGAGCTGTCCTTCGCGCGCGTGCAGTTCACGCCGGATCTGATGCCGGGCGACGTGCTCGGCGGACGCATCCTCGACGAGGACGAGAAGGGCGGGCGCAGGTTGCGCTTCGAGCCCGGTCCGATCTTCGCGAACGTCGTGCTCGCGGACGAGATCAACCGCGCGGGGCCGCGCACGCAATCGGCGCTGCTCGAGGCGATGGCCGAGGGTCAGGTGACGAGCTTTGGCGAGACGCGCGCATTGCCCGAACCGTTCCTGCTCGTCGCCACAGAGAATCCAATCGAGATGGAAGGCACGTATCCGCTGCCCGAGGCGCAGCTCGATCGTTTCCTGTTCCAGATCCTCGTGCCGCAGCCGAACCTGAGGGAGCTGACCGCGGTGCTCGACGGCGCGTCGAAGCAGGTTCCAGCCGCGCGCGAGCGCATCGCGACCGCCGCCGATCTCTTGCGCTGGCGCGGACTCTGCGCCCAGGCCCTGGCTTCCAGTGAAATCGTTCAGTACATCGCGCGCGTCGTGCTCGCCACGGCCGCGCGTGAAGGCGAGGCGCCCGCGTTGGTGATCAGCTCGGTGCGCCACGGCTCGAGCCCGCGCGGCGGCCTCGCGATGCTCGCATCCGCCAAGGCCCGCGCCTTGACGCGCGGTCGCTTGCACGTCACCCGCGAAGACGTCGACGCCGTCGCCCTCCCAAGCCTGCGCCACCGCCTGATCCTCTCCTACGAAGGCCAGGCCGCCGACACCGACCGCGACGACCTCGTCAAAGCCGCCCTCACCCACGCCGCGTCGAGCTCCAGTCCGCGCAACAAATCCGGACTCGACTGAATCGGTACCCGGTATTCCACCACCATTTATTACACGCGGCCGCGTGTAATAAATGGTGGTGGAATACCGGGTACCAACTCCGCTACCGGAGACCGAGCTCTAGCGCTGTGAATTCGAGTATCGGCTGGTAAGGCAGAGTGAGGATGTCGAAGGTCAAAGTGAAGGGCAGCGCGATGAGGACCGGGATTGCTCGCCCATCGACGCGTCGGGCTGGTGGGAGGTAGGCACGGCCGCGCTCATCCAGGTCGCCGTTGTCGGTGCGACCAGTCTGAACGGCGACGGGGGTGAAAGTGTTCTGCGCGAAGTCAATCTGTGTTTCCACGCTGACGAAATAGAGTCGGTCCGCGCTCTCGATTTTGCGCAGTGCGCCGTCCCTTCGTTCATAGCCGTCCACTGCGATCACTCGATCCGGCAACCTTGCCTGCGCGGAATCCAGGCGCGCGATTCGTGAAGAATCGTCCGACATCGACTCCAAGGCGCCCGCGTCCGCGCCCACCAATCGCACAGGAGAGGGATTCACGCCAACCCGTTCCTTTCTCTCCCGAGCGACGATCGGTATGGAATACAGGCCATCGTAGAAGCTCGGTTCGTTGCTCAGCTGGACGATCAGCGCATCTCCCGCCCCATTGCCGTCGATGACGCCGATCACGTCCGAGCGCGGGGCTTCGTCGAGGGCCCATCCGCTGACCGAATTGCTCAGGCACGACTGCGTCGACAGCGCCAGCAGCAGGATGCCGACCCACTTCGCCAATCGGGTGATCGCTTTCATCCCACGTCCATGGATGGCACGTTTTGCGCAGCTGAGCAGGAAGCGCCGGTTACGACACGTGTAATAAATGGTGGTGGAATACCGGGTACCGCTAAGGCGACGCGTGCAACGCGAGGAGTGCTCTGTGCAGCAAGGCTGGCTCGATGACGTGTCCACT
>DATHET010000047.1:0-11619 GCA_035490315.1 Planctomycetota bacterium | reverse complement strand
GCCGCCGCCACCACCGCCGCCGCCCGAGTATCCGCCGCCGCCGCCGCCCTCACGCGGAGCGCGAGGCGCAAAGCCTCCGCCGCCGCCGCCCGGGGGACGCGCGCTCTTCTCGCGCGCTTCGTTGACGGTGAGGCCGCGACCTTGGATGTCGCGCCCGTGCATCGATTGAATCGCTGCTTGCGCCTGTTCCGCGGTTTCGAGTTCGACGAAGCCGAAGCCTCGCGACTGGCCGGTCATGCGATCTGAAATGATCTCGACGTAACGGATCGCTCCGAACGAAGAGAAGAGTTGCTCGAGGTCTTGTTGAGTAAACGAGAACGGCAAATTGCCGACGTAGAGCCGATTGGCCATCGAACGAAAAGCGGGACTGCTGGCGACTAGCGATCGTGCGCACGACCGCGAAACTTGGATCCGAGGAACGACCGCGGCGGATGCCTGCCGGGCGACCCTCCCTGGAGCGCCAGGATAGGTGGCCTCGCTCGATTTGGTCAAGGTGTCGAACCGTCGCCAGGCTCGATTCCGACATGTCTGGCATCGCTGCCCGCGGCGGCGATCCCAGACATGTCGGAATCGAGCCTGGCGACGGTTCGACAGCTATTCGAGCACGAAATCCGTGCTCGGGATCAATGCCGGATCGGGCGCTTCGGCCTGCGGCGAATGCACGGTCAGGAGCAGAAAATGCAGGGCCTCGGGAAAGCCGCGCAGGAACATGTTCGCGTTGCCGGGCTCGTTTTCGAAGCTGGCGACCACCTCTCCCCGGTAGGAGCGCAGGTCCGCGATGGCATCGTCCTTGAACGCGGAATCCGACATCTCGAACGAAGGCTTCAGGTGCAGCACGCAGCGACCGCGCCAGAAGGGAAAGCCCTCGCTGCGCAGGGTCTTTACCGTACCGACTTCCATCCCGCCCACGTGGCGGCCGGTCAGGTAGTAGATCAGCGCGCCGCGCGTGTGGCAGGCCTCGAAGAAGGCCGCGGCGCCGGGCAGGGCGCGATCGTGCAGCACGTACTCGTCGCGGAAGAAACGCGCCGTCCAGAAGCGCTTCAATTCCGCCCAGAGGATCGGATCGCCGACGCCGCGCTGGCGCAGGCAATCTTGAATGTTCCAGCCGATGTCCTCTGGTGTCAGGGAGGACACCTGCGCCACGAGCTTTTCGCGGCCGGGAGTCTTCAGGAATTCCTGCAGGATCGCCCAGTTGCGCGGGGCCGTGCTGAACAGCGTCGAATCGAGGTCGAACACCACGATCGGCAAGCGGCCCGCGCTGCACACGCGATCGATTCGCGAAAGAACATCAGCAAGGCGCGGGGAACCCATGGCGCGATGATCCAGGACTCAGGACGGCGGCGCAACTTTCGCAGCGTCGGAGTTGCTCGGGAATGGTGATCGCGCGTGCGCCTGCGTACCTTGACCCGCATGGACGAGTTGCCGCCGCGACCGATTCACAGCTCGCGCTTCCGTGTGCGGCGCATGCAGAACTGGTTGGTGCTCGGCCTGACTTACGCAGCCATGTACATGGCGCGCTACAACTTCGCCTTCGCCAACAAGTCGCTGTCGGACCAGTACGGTTGGGACAAGGCGCAGATCGGCTCGATCATCACGTTCAGCACGCTGCTGTACGGTTTGTCGGCGATGTTCAACGGCCCGATCGCCGACCGGTTCGGCGGACGGCGCGCCATGATGATCGGCGCGAGCGGGGCCTGCCTGTTCAACCTCGCCTTCGGCCTGGGCGCCTACCTGGGATTTCTCGGCACGGGAGAGCTGCTGCTCGGCTACCTGGCGACGACCTGGTCGCTGAACATGTACTTCCAGTCGTACAGCGCCCTCTCCCTGATCAAGGTAAACTCGGGCTGGTTCCACGTCAGCGAGCGCGGCGTGTTCTCGGCGATCTTCGGCTCGATGATCCAGAGCGGCAGGGCCGCGGTGTACGCCTTGATGACGGTTGGAGCGGTCGTCGCCCTGCCGTGGCAATGGAAATTCTTCCTGCCGGCCGGAATCGTGTTCGTGTTCGCGCTGCTGACCTTCTTCGTCGTGCGCGACGCGCCGACCGACGCCGGACTGCCGCCTTTCGATCCGCAGGACGCCACCAGCGGCGACACGGAGGCGATCACGCTGCGTTACGTCGCACGCAAGATCTTCACCAATCCGATCGCGATCACGATCGCCTGCGCCGAGTTCTGCACGGGTCTGGTGCGCAAGGGATTCGAGGAGTGGTTCCCACGCTACATGCAGGAAGTGCAGCACCTCGAGCTCAGCAACCCGATCTTCCAGAAGAACGCGATGGCGATCGTCGTCGCCGGGATCGCAGGCGCCTTCGCTGCGGGAACGATGTCCGACTGGGTTTTCCGCTCGCGCAGGGCGCCGGTGGCCTTCATCGGCTATGTCTTGCAGATCTCGAGTCTCGCGGTGGTCTGGAGAGCGCCGAGCATCCAGCTGGTGATCGCGGCCTTCATCGTGAACTCGTTCGCGATCTCGATGGTGCACTCGATGCTCTCGGGCACGGCCTCGATGGACTTCGGCGGCAAGCGCGCCGCCGCGACCGCGGCCGGGATGTTCGACGGCATGCAATACATCGGCGGCTCGGTGATGGGCTACGGCATGGGCTGGATGCTCGAGACCTACGGCTGGGGCTCGTGGGGACCGAGCATGATCGGGTTCGCGGTGCTCGGCGCCCTGCTGATGCTGCCCTTGTGGAACGCGCGGCCCAAGCGATCCGCCGCCCACTGACCGCGCAGCGCTCGGGCCTACTCGCGCTTGTGGATCTCGGAGCGCAACAGATCCGCCGCCGCGTCGAGATCCTCGGGCCTGGCTTTCTTGTCCGCGCGGGCGAAATTCAGGTCGCCGAGCTCGTGGATCGGGATCAGGTGCCAGTGCACGTGGTGCACTTCCAGGCCGGCGATCATGACGCCGACCTTCGTGGGCTTGAAGGCTGCCTGCAGGGCGATCCCGAGCTCCTTGGCGACCTTGGCCAGGTGCGCGTGCAGGGCGTCGGGGACGTCGATCCAGTGGTCGATCTCCTCGCGCGGGACGAGCAGCGTGTGCCCCGGCCGCAGGGGCTCGATCGACAGGAAGGCGACGCAGCGCTCGTCCTTCCACACGAAACGGCCGGGCAGCTCGCCTTGGATGATGCGTGTGAAGATCGTCGGCATGGAAATGCTCCGGCTCAGGGACTACGGCGCGGGAGGATACACTGCTGACTCTCTTTCGCGAGGTGCTCTCATGCTGATCCAACTCCTGGCCCTCCTGGCTCTCTTCGCTGCCCAGACACCGCCCAAGCCGCCTGAGCCCGCTCCGCCCGAGCAGGAGCCCGCCGAGCCTGTCAAGGAAGAGCCGGCCTTCGAGAAACTCACGCGCCTGACGTCCGACGGCGTGACCTTGACGGCCGATTTTTACAGCCTGCCCTTCGGGATGGACGAGCGGCCCGTGTTCGTCTGCTTCCACATGGAGAACGGCTCGCGGGCCGAGTTCGCGAAGATCGCGCCGCGCCTGAACGTGTACGCCTGCTTCACCATGGCGGTCGATCTGCGCACCGGGAAGGCCACCGACGGCGTGGCCAACGAGACGGCGACGAGCGCGGCGAGCGTGCTCAAGAAGACGGCCTTCACCAATGAAGAGGCTTTCGCGGACGTGGTCGAGGCCCTGAAGTGGGCGCGCGAGCTGAAGCCCAAGTCCAAGATCTTCGCGCTGGGCAGCGGCACCTCGGCCGCGCTGGTCCTGGTCGCGGCCGCGCGCGATCCAGCCTGCGCCGACGCCGTGTTCGCTTTTTCGCCCGCCGAGGACGTTCCCGGCTGGTCGATCGCGATGGAAGCGAAGAAGATCACGGTGCCGACCTACGTGACTTGCGACGGCACGCCGCAGGAAGCCCAGCGCGCGCGCATGATCGGGAATTCGATCGACAAGAAGTTGCGCAAGATGGTCATCCCCACCGGCATGCAAGGCGCGACGCGCGGCGCGGTGGTGCTCGTGCAGCCGGAGATCGCGCTGCGCGATTCGCACTGGGGGACCGTGGTCAAGATGATCCTGCAGCTCGCGCCCACCACGCCCACTCCACCGGCCGCGCCGGTGACCAAGGATCCGTGATGGTCGGTACGGAGCCAGGCTCGATCACGACACTCGGTTTCGTGCGCCATGCGCGCGAAACCGGGTGTCGTGATCGAGCTTGGCTTCGTACCGACAAGCGTGGCGATCGCGAAGAGCGCGGTCGCGACGCTCACGACGGTTGCGACGGTTGTGGCGCTCGCGAGAATTCGCAGGTCGAAGCGCAGCCGTGAGTCTCGTGATGCTCGAAAACGTCCAGCGCCACTACGGGGCGCAGGAGGTGCTGCGTGGCGTCACGGCACAGATCGATCCCGGCGAAAAGGTCGGTCTCGTCGGGCGCAACGGCGGAGGGAAGACCACGCTGCTGCGGCTGATCGAGGGGCTGGAGAAGCCCGATGCCGGCCGCATCACGATCCGCAAAGGGACCAGCCTCGGCCATGTGCCGCAGACGCCGCATTTCCCGCCCGGAGTCACGATCCGAGCCTGGGTCGAGGGCGGGATGAAGCTCGCGCGCGAGCTCGCGGAGGACCTCGCGCGCGTCACGGAGAGCTTGCACCACCTCGCTGGCCCGGAGCTCGAGCGCGCCATCCACGAGCACGAGAGCCTCGAGCAACGCCTGCGCATGTGCGGCGGTTACGAGATCGACCGCCGAGTCGAGACGGTGCTCTCCGGCATCGGTCTCGCGCGCGAGCTGTGGGATCGCGAAGCGCAATTCGCTTCCGGCGGCGAGAAGAGCCGCACGGCACTGGCCCGCGAGCTCGTCGCTGGCCACGACCTGCTGCTGCTCGACGAGCCGACGAACCACCTCGACCTCGAAGGCATCGAATGGATGGAAGGCTGGCTCGCAGGTCTCGCGGGGGCGGTGCTGGTCGTCAGCCACGACCGGCGCATGCTCGATCGCGCCGTCGACACGATTTTCGACCTCGAGCGCGGCAAGCTGTCGCTCTACCGCGGCAATTACACGAAGTACGTCGAGCTGCGCGAGCTCAAGTTCCTGACCGACCAGCGCGCCTTCGACGAGCAGCAGGATTTCCTGCGCAAGGAAGAAGACTTCATCCGCCGCAACATGGGCTCGCAGCGCACTGCCGAAGCCAAGGGCCGGCAGAAGAAGCTCGAGAACCTGGTGCGCGTGCAGCAGCCGTTCAACGACGTGCGCCGGCCTGTGATCCATCCGCCCAAGGCCGCGCGCGGCGGTGAGCTGGTCCTGGATGCCCATGATCTGGAAGCGGGCTTCGGCGAGCGCACTCTGTTTCGCGGCGTCGACCTGCGCATCGGCCGCGGCCAGCGCATCGGGATCGTCGGTCCCAACGGATCGGGCAAGTCCACGCTCTTGAAGATCCTGGCCGGCCGCCTGGCGCCGCGCCGCGGAGCGATCGAGCGCGGCCACAAGTCGGCCTGCGGCTACTACGACCAGGACGCCGCCGACCTGCCGAAGACCTCGAGCCCTTACCTCGAGATCCGCCGCGAGCATCCGGCGAAGACCGACCTGGAGATCCGCTCGCACCTCGCTCGCTTCCTGTTCCGCGGCACCGAGATCGACAAGCCGGTCAGCGCCCTGTCGGGAGGCGAGCGCGCGCGCGTCGCTCTGGCCAAGCTTGTCCTGACCGAGCCTTCGTGGCTGGCCCTCGACGAGCCGACCAACCACCTCGACCTCGCCGCGCGCGCCGCCCTCGAGGAGATGCTCAGCGAATTCGACGGCGCGATGGTCGCGATCAGCCACGACCGCGCCTTCCTCGACGGGCTGTGCACCCACGTGATCGAGGTTGCCGACGGAGCGGTGCGCCAGTTCGCGGGCAACTACTCGGAGTACCGCGCGCGCAAGGCAGCCGAGCGCGGCGAGACCGAAGCCGCCGCGAAAGTGGCCAAGCAGCGCGAGACGAAAGTCGTCGAAGCGCCGCCCCCGCCCACGCCCAAGCCGAAGTCGGCGCCGGGCAAGGTACGCAACCCCTACATGTTCCAGAAGCTCGAGGCGCGGATCATCGCGCTCGAGGAAGAGCTCGCGCAGCTGCGCGAGAAGCTGGTCTCGCCGGAGGTCTACCGCGACGGAGCGAGGGTGCGCGAGCTGCAGCTCGACGTCGCCGAGCGCGAGGCGGAGCTCGAGCGCGCCAACGAGGAATGGGCGAACTGGGGCTGACCCATTTCGCTCAGCGCAGGATCACCGGCACGGAGTTCGTGCGCCGCGATTCGCCGGCAACCGGATCGGACAGGATGGCCTGGACGAAGAACACTTCCCCCGTGGTGTATTTCGAGCGGAAAAAGGCCTGCTGGAAGAGCACGCCGCTCGGCGGCACGACACCCAGGAACAGGACCTGATCCTGGCTCACCAGTTTTTCGACGCGAACGCCAGGCGTGGGCACGATCGTCGGCGTGGCGCCGAGGACGAGACGCACCACCGAGCCGGGGCTCGCGTGCACGTTGTATTGCACGGCGGTGTTCGCGAGCGGAATGCCGACGATCTCGAGCGTGGGATCGTCGGGACTGATTTGGATGTCGAAGCTTCCGGGTCCGGGGATGTACCACAGCGGCCACTGGCCCGCGTACGCCGTTCCGGAGCGCCAGACCCCACACCGGTTGTTGTACAGATCGGCGCCGGGGCCCCCGGGGTTCCCGACGTAGGCATAGCCCTCGTTGCCGCCTTGGAGCACTCCCACGCCACCACCTGCGATCAGCAAGGTGGGCGTCGGCAGGGACGTCAACACCCAGACGGCGTGCCCACCGTTTCCTCCGTCTCCCGGCACACCGATCTGCATGTCGCCTCCTCTCCCTCCTCTGCAGATGGAGCGCGCCAAGATGCCTTTGCTCGCGCCGCTGATGAAGAGCGCCGTCTGGCCATTACCTCCGTTGTAACCGTCGACTCCAATCAGGCTCGAGGACGCGATCTCGTAGTGCGAGTTGAAAACCGTGACCTGCCCTCCCTTGTGCCGGTGGAGGCGAATGTCGGCGCAGTCGTTGATCTGCAACCCGCTCTGGACCTCGACGCGATCGAGAACGACCTTGCCGAGGGATTGGTTGACCACGAGCTGACCGCTGAACGACAGATCGGCGAGCAGCGCCTTCTCACCCGCCGGAATGGCAATGGTGCAAACCGGCATCCAGTTGATGGATGTGCTCGACATGCCACCCGTTTGCGTGCCGAGGATGGTCAAGCCCTCGGTCAAATTGAACGACGAATACCCGCCGGCGCGCACAAGAATCAGATCCCCGGGCACCGCGGCCGCGATCGCGGGCGGGATGTCGGTGAAGTGCGCTCCCGGGCCGTTCGCGGCATCGACGATCCAGGTTCCCGCCTGGGCCGGAGAGGCGACGGCGACGAGCAGCGCGGCAGCGCGAATCCAAATGGCTGTATGCATGGCTCCTCCTCGGCTGAGGAGATCGTAGCGCCGATGGCCGAATTCAGGGCGGCCCGATCCGACCCGAGCGCACCTGCTTCGTCGCGCGCCTACTCGGAATCGCGCCGGCTGCGACCGACTCGAGCGGCAGCCGATGCACCGGCAGCGCGAATCGTCGCCAGCTTGTCCCACATCGCGAAGCCCCAGACACAACCGGCGAGGGGGAAGATCAACAGGCTGACTCCCCAGTACGGCAGGAAAGGCTGTTCGCGCAGCGAGGACAGGATCGCTGCGAAGATCACGCTGGTCGTGACTCCCCAACCCAGGACTCCGACCCACCAGATGAAGCGGTTTTGGCTCATGGCTGACTCGATCATGGCACAGATTCAGCTTTCGCGCAGCATGGAAACGAAGCGCGCGGCGGACCGCTGCTTCCGGTCGGAAACCTGGCCGTCGCCGAGCTCGATCAGGCGCAGATCAAGAGCAGATGCATGCAGCTCGAGGATAGCTCGTGCGTTCAAGGCTGGAACGCGACCGCTTCGCTGCGCGCTCCGGCACGCGCCAACAGTTCGCTGTACCAGGCGCAGGCCTTGTCGAGGGCGATTTCGTGCCCGACCACGCCCCACACCACGGACAGGGTCTCCGTCGTCGAGCCCTGCGTCTTCGTGCGCTGCGAATCCTTCACCGCGTTCGCGCAAGCGCCTTCGGCGTCGAACAGGCACAGGAGTTCGTCGAGGTCGATCGTCTGTCCCGACGAGTTGAACACGTAGGACTCCGCGCCGCGCGCGACCTGGATCTTGAAGGGCTCGCGCGCTCGAGCGAGATCGACGACGCTGATCGGAAAGCCGGAGTGCAGCGACACGACATTGCAGACGTCGACCGCGCAGTTGATTCCGCCGAGCGCGCCGTCCGTGGCGGTCTTGCGCAGGTATTCGCTCGCGGGCTTGCCGCGACCGGTCGGCTTGTATCCGCTCTTGCGCAGCATGTCGCGCACCGCGGCGCGCAGCTCCTCGCTCCACAAGAGCGGGACTGACGCGTCGAGGGCGAGCAGCCCCTGCAGCCAGGGCGGCGAAGGATGCCGCTCCAAGGCGGCCGGAAATACGCTGCGCAGGGCTCGCGGGGCCAGCAGAGGGTGGGCTTCGAGGTGGATCATCGCGATCGCAGGACGGCAACGTACACTCGCGGGGCCCGGACAGGCTCCATCCAACCTCGTCACCTTCTCATGAACAAGCTCACGCTGATCCTTGCCCTGGCCCTGCCGCTGCTCGCATCCTGCTCACAGTCCCCGACGGTCGCTGCCACCAAGTCCGAGGCCCCCGCTGAAATGACGCTGCATACATTCAAAGTCGAAAGCCTCGACGCAGGCCCGGTCGACCTCGCGAAGTACAAGGGAGACGTCGTGCTGGTCGTGAACGTCGCCAGCGAGTGCGGCTACACGCCTCAGTATCAGGGGCTCGAAACGCTCGAGAAGGAGCTGTCGCCCAAGGGATTCCACGTCCTGGGATTCCCGAGCAACGAATTCGGCGGCCAGGAGCCCGGCGCTGCCGCGGAGATCCGCAAGTTCTGCACGGAGAAGTACAACGTCACCTTCCCGATGTTCTCGAAGTCGGTGACCAAGGCCGGCCCCGAACAATCGCCCGTGTTCAAGTACCTTGGAGGCGCGACCGGTCAGCTGCCCGCGTGGAACTTCGGCAAGTACCTGGTCGGCCGCGACGGCAAGGCCGTTGCCTACTACCCGAGCAAGGTCAAGCCCGACGACGCCGCGATGCGTGCCGAGATCGAGAAAGCCCTGGCCGTGGCGCGAGCCAAGTAGTCGTCCCCGCAAAGCACCATTTCTCATGCGGCCGAGGGCCTGCGGACGGGCGGCGCGTTAAAAATGGCGGTGGAATACCGGGTACGGGAAGACGGTTTCGTGAAGATTCAGGAGCCCTGCCTGCCTGGACGACGTATCCGTCATGGGGCTTCCTCGAAGCATCGGAGTTTCCCCCTCTCACCGGGGAGTTTCGTCCGCTAGGATCCTGCGGCCTTCAGACAGGCGCGGACCATCCAGATCGAGCTCGGCGCCCGGCAGCGTCGGAGAAAGCTCAGGGCTTCGCTCTCCTCCCAGAACCCAGGCCAAGGGCACCGACTTGAACAGCACCGAACCGATCGCAGCACCTCGCCCCGTCGACTGGACCAATCTCGCCTTCCTCACCGTCACCCACCTGCTCGGCCTCGCCGGCATCGCGTGGATGATCTGGGGCCAATTCTCCTGGTGGACCGTGGGACTCGCCCTGGCCTACTTCGCCTTCTGCGGCGTGGGGATCACCGGCGGCTATCACCGGCTCTTCAGCCATCCGACCTACAAGGCGAATTGGATGCTGAAGCTCTTCTACCTGATCTTCGGCGCTGCCTCGGTGCAGAACTCCGCGCTCAAGTGGTCGGCGGATCACCGCCTGCACCACCGCAAGGTCGACCACGAAGAAGACCCGTACAACATCCGCCGCGGCTTCTGGTGGGCCCACATGGGCTGGGTGCTCGCCAAGGCGAAGCAACCGGATTTCCGCCACGTGCCCGACCTGATGGCGGACCGTCTCGTGCAGTGGCAGCACCGCTGGTACGTGCCCCTGGCCGTCGCTTTCGGCGCTCTGATGCCCCTGTGCCTCGGCTTCCTGTGGGGCGATCCGATCGGTGCCTTGCTCGTCGCGGGATTCCTGCGCCTGGTCGTGCAGTACCACGCGACCTTCGCGGTGAACTCGGTCGCCCACTACATCGGAGCCCAGCCCTACACCGACGAGAACAGCGCGCGCGACCACTTCGTGACCGCCCTGATCACGCTCGGCGAGGGCTACCACAACTTCCACCACCGCTTCCAAGGCGATTATCGCAACGGCGTGCGCTGGTTCCACCTCGATCCTACCAAGTGGTTCGTGTGGGGCCTGTCCAAGGTCGGCGTGACCTGGGATCTGCGCCGCACGCCCAAGGAACGGATCCTCCAGGCGAAAGCGATCATGCGCGAGAAGCGCCAGGCCGCCTGATTCGGTGGAACGCCTGACACCTGGCAACTCGCCAGGGTCAGGAGCCGGGTCTCAGTCGGTCGCCGCCACGAAGGCCTTGACGTCGCGGGTCAGCTTCTCCCGCGAAGGCTTGTGGATGTACATCATGTGCCCGGATTCGAAGAAGCTGCGGTGCACGTGGCCGGCGAGCTCGGGCTCGAGACCGAGGTGGTCGAGGGTGTACTCCGTCGCGAAGTAAGGCGTCGCGAGGTCGAAGTACCCGCTGGCGACGAAGACCTCGAGGTGCGGATTCTGGTTCATCGCCTGGCGCAGCGTGTCGGCGACATTGAGGTAGCGGTTGTTCGCCTGGCTGTACTTCCAGGGATGCACGCGGCCCGTCAGGATTTCATAGGGCAGGTCGCTCTCGTAAGTCAGCTCGCCGCGCAGGTAGTCGTTGAGCACGGCCGTGAACGGCCCCTGGATCGCTGAATAGCTCGCGTCCGCTTCATACCCCTCGCCCGCGGCATCGTAGTCGCGGCCCAGGAAACGGCTGTCGAGCCGGCCGACGGTGCGCCGCTGGGTCCGCAGCAGCTCCTTGGTGAAGCGCGAGATCTCGATGCGCTCGTTCGTGGAGGCGACGTAGGCCTCGGAAAGCCCGCTGTAGCGCGCCAGCTTGGTGCGGATCTTCGCTCGATCGGCCGCGGGCAACCGGTCGCCCTGCATCAGCGCCAGGGTGTATTCCCCGCGGGCAAAGGCCTCGACCTCGTCGAGGGTCGCGCGCAGATCGCGCTGCAGCTCAGGCGCGAGGCGATGGTGGAACCAGGCGGTGGCAGCGTAGGTCGGCAGGTGCAGGGCGTAGGGCAGGTCGTTGCCGCGATCGAACTCGGCCGTCTCGAAGTTGAGGATCGCCGAGATCAGCACGATGCCGTTCAAGTACATGCCGTGGTGGCTTTGCAGCTCGCCCGCCAGACCCGCGGCGCGCGTGGTGCCATAGCTCTCGCCGGCGAGGAACTTGGGCGAGAGCCAGCGCTTCGAGCGCGTGGTGTACAGGCGGATGAACTCGGCCACCGAGCGCACGTCCTCGGACACGCCGTGGAACTGTGAATCGTCCTCGCCCGTCGCGGCGCGGCTGTAGCCCGTGGTCACGGGATCGATGAACACGAGGTCGGCGAACTCGAGCCAGGTGTCGGGGTTGTCGACCAGCTTGTACGGCGGCTTCGCGCTCAAGCCGTCCTCGCTCATGTCGACGCGCTTGGGCCCGATCGTGCCCAGGTGCAGCCAGA
>DATHET010000046.1:0-2249 GCA_035490315.1 Planctomycetota bacterium | reverse complement strand
CCGCGAGCGAGGCATTTCCATTGCCGCAGGCCACGTCGAGCACGCTCCTGCCCGAGAACAGATCGACGGCTTCGCACAAGGACTCGCCCACGATCTGCAGCGTGGTCCCGATCACGCCGAAGTTGCCGGTGGCCCAGGTCGCCTGCTGGCGGGATTTGATCGCGGCGAGATCGGGGGAGGGAGTGTTCGTGGTCATCGGCTCTGGCTCCAGGAAGGATTGGGAAGCGAGAGATTATCCCGCCAGCGCCGGAATTGAAGAGCTCGCGAACGCGTTCGCGGAACACTCAGCCAGCGGCCTTCCGTTTTCGCGCGCTCTTCGGCAGCAGCGATGCATTCAGGGCCACCGCCAAGGCCGCCTCGCCGCTGGTCATCGCCTTCCACTCGAGCTCGATGCCGTTTCGCTTGCCCTTGCGCGTCAGCTTGAGCCCGGTCGGCGTGATCAACACGATCCAGGGCTCGCGGTCGATCACCACTTCGCGCTTCAGCGGTCGGTCGAGCTTGGTGACCATGATGAGTTCTTTCTTTCAGTCGATTGGATGAGTCGCCTGTGCCCTTGGAGCGATCTGCAGGTCCTGCAAGTCGTGCGCCACAAGGATACCGACAAGCTCCATGGGTAGAAGTGCCCATGCCCCGCGCTGCCCGACCCGCCGATGACCAGGGACAACCTGTGCCGACCCCTCTCGGCCTGCGCTCTCCCCTCAGGGATGGGCGGAGGCCCGGTGAAGCTCCGAACATGACTCACGATGGAAACAGACGCTGCCACTGAAGCACTGCGAGTCGCGCGCGTCCGGAGCTACCGGATCCTCGATAGCGAGCGCGAGCCGGCCTTCGACGACATCGTGAGGCTGGCCGCGACCGTGTGCGGAACGCCGGTAGCAGTGATTGGCTTCGTGGACGCCGAGCGCCATTGGCTCAAGGCGACAGTCGGCACGGAGGTACTCGAGTTGAGTCGCGAGCGGTCGCTGAGCTCCCACGCCATCGAACATCCGGGCGAGATCATGGTGGTCGAGGACACGTCGCTCGATGCGCGTTTCGAGGCGAATCCCTCCCTGATGTTGCCGCCCTTCGTGCGCTTCTTCGCGGCCGCGCCGCTGGTGACCTCGGACGGCTTCGCGGTCGGCACGCTGGCCGTCACCGATCAAGTGCCTCGAACTCTTTCGGAGGCGCAACGCGACGCCCTGGCAGCCTTGGCGCGGCAGGTGGTCCTGCTCCTGGAGTCCCGGCAACAGGCGGTGGCCCTGCGCGATAGCGAAGAACGCTTCCGCCAGATCACGGAGAACATCGACGAGACGTTCTGGATGACCGTTCCGTCCATGGACGAGATCCTCTACATCAGCCCCGGCTACGAACGCGTGTGGGGCAGGACGCGCGAGTCGCTGTATGCCTCGCCTCGGCAGTGGTTGGAGTCGATCCATCCAGATGACCAGGATCGGGTCTTGCAGGCTGCCATTGGCGGCGCCTACGACCAGGTTTATCGCATCCACCGGCCGGACGGCGAGATGCGCTGGATCCGCGACCGGGCCTTCCCGATCCTCGACGCGGCGGGCGTTGTCTATCGCATCGTCGGCGTGGCGGAGGACATCACCGACCGAAAGACGGCCGAGGTCGAATTGCGCCAGGCCAAGGAGGCCGCGGAAGCGGGCGACCGCGCCAAGGGCGAATTCCTGGCCACGATGAGCCACGAGCTGCGCACGCCGATGAACGGCATCATCGGCTTCGTCAACCTGCTGCTCGAGTCGTCGCTCGACGAAGAGCAGAAGAGCCACGCCCAGATCGTGCGCTCCTCGGCGGAAGCCCTGCTCCACGTGCTCAACGACGTGCTGGACTTCTCGAAAGCCGCCGCAGGCAAGCTGGAAATCACATGCGTTCCCTTCGACCTCACGACAGTCGTCGACGAAGTCGCCGGACTGTTGCGGGGCCAGGCCGAAGCCAAGGGACTCACACTCGAAGTTCACGCCGTGTCCCCCGACTGCAGGTTCGCGATCGGAGACAAGAACCGCGTGCGCCAGGTCTTGCTCAACCTCTCCACCAACGCGATCAAGTTCACCGAGGACGGCCACGTCTCCATCGAAGTCGGTCGCGAGTCGAACGACTCGGTGCTGGTCAGCGTGGTCGACAGCGGAATCGGGGTGGAGCCGGATCAGCTCCCGCTCTTGTTCCGCCGCTTCAGCCAGGCCGACTCCTCGGCGCAGAGACGCTTCGGAGGCGCGGGTCTGGGGCTGGCGATCAGCAAGCACATGGTCGAGCTC
>DATHET010000045.1:0-2692 GCA_035490315.1 Planctomycetota bacterium | reverse complement strand
CGCGGCCATCCTTCAAACCGCATCGGACTTGCTCGGCCGCCCCGATGCCAGCCGGGGCGAAATCGACAGCCTGGGGCCTGAGCAGCGCCGCCGCCTCTTGACCGAATGGAATCCGCCTCTGTCCGCGCAGGATCCCTCGTCGACCGTGCACGGGATGTTCGCTCGTCAAGTGGCGCTTCGTGGCGACTCCCCGGCACTGGCGTGGAAGCACGAGCGCGTGTCCTATCGCGAGCTCGAACTTCGCTCGGATCGGATCGCCTTGCACCTGCAAGCGTCGGGAGTGTCGAGCGGCGACACGGTTGGCGTCGCGTTGGATCGTTCGCCCGAGGCGATCGTCGCGCTGCTCGGCATCCTCAAGTGCGGTGCGGCCTATCTGCCGCTGGACAGCAGCTATCCGGCCGAACGCCTGGCCTTCATGCTCGAGGACGCATCGGTCCAGCGTCTCGTCACGGACCGGGCACATCGCCGCGCTTTCCCCGCTGCGCTCGCCTGCCTGCTGGTCGACGAGCTGCCTGCCGGCGCACGGGCGCCGAAGCCCCGCTCGGGCGTTCCAGCGGACGGCGAGAGCCTCGCGTATGTCCTGTACACCTCGGGTTCCACGGGCACTCCGAAAGGGAGCCTGATCCAGCATCAATCGATCTTGCGCCTGGTGATCGATGCGAAGTACGTCCGACTTTCGCCCCAGGACTGCGTGCTGCACGCCGCACCCCTGGGCTTCGACGCTTCGACGCTCGAGATCTGGGGCCCCTTGCTCAACGGCGGCTGCTGCGTGCTGCACGACGAAGAGCTTCCGACGGCGCGCGGGTTGGCGCGCACGATCCGCGGCAAGTCGGTCACCACGGCCTGGCTGACCGCGGCGCTGTTCAATGCCGTGATCGACGACGATCCCAGCTGTCTGCAGGGACTCCAGCAGCTGCTGATCGGCGGAGAAGCCCTTTCGGTGGCTCACGTCCGCCGCGCCCTCGCGGCTCTGCCGGACGTCACGTTGATCAACGGATACGGTCCGACCGAGTGCACGACGTTCACGGCCACCTACACGATCCCCAGGGACCTTCCGTCGGACGCACGCTCCGTTCCCATCGGGCGGCCGATCACGGACACCTCGGTCTACGTGCTCGCTCCCGGGATGCAGCCCGTACCCATCGGCATCGTGGGCGAGCTGTACGTCGGCGGTCGGGGACTGGCCCGCGGCTACCTCAAGCGCGACGAGCTCACCGCGGAGCGCTTCGTTGCCAACCCGTTCGGCCGATCCGGCACGCGGCTGTATCGCACGGGCGATCTGGTGCGCTACCAGCCCGACGGCAATCTCGAGTTCATCGGCCGCACGGACGATCAGGTCAAGGTTCGCGGATTCCGGATCGAAGTCGGCGAGATCGAAGCGGCCCTCTCGACGCACCCCCAGGTGAAAGCCTGCGCGGTCGTCGCGGTGAAGGACTCGGCGGGGAACGGGAGGCTCTTCGCCTACATCGTCGGACGTGGCGGCGAAGTGCCGGCGGGAGAGTTGCGCAGCCACCTTGGCTCGCGTCTGCCGGAGTTCATGCTGCCCTCGGGTTTCGTGTGGCTGCAGTCGCTGCCGATCACGTCCAACGGCAAGCTCGACCGGCGAGCCTTGCCGCGACCCTCGGCCCAGCGACCCGAGCTGACGGTGCCTTTCCAGCAGGCGCTGGGGGAGACCGAGCACCGAATCTGCGAGGCTTTCGCGGTCGTGCTCGGCCTCGAGCGCGTGGGACGCGCCGACAACTTCTTCGAGCTCGGCGGCAACTCATTGCTCGTCCTGAGCGTGCTGTCACGACTCCAGCGCGCGGGTCTGAGCGGACTGTCGACCAACACCTTCTTCCGCCAACCGACCGCCGCAGCGCTGGCGCTCGCCGCCCATGGCCCCGCGCAGGACACGGGACTCGATCCGCGGCGCATGGCCCGTCCTTCGAGGAACGCGGGTGATTCCGATCGCGAGCCGATCGCGATCATCGCCATGGCGGGCCGTTTCCCCGGTGCGCGAGACATCGAGGAGTTCTGGGAGAACCTCTGCGCCGGTCGAGACACGATCCGATTCTTCAAGGAAGGCGAGCTCGATCCGAGCCTGCCCGCCTCCCTGACGGGCGACCCGCAGTACGTGAAGGCACGCGGCGTGATCGACGACGTCGAGCTCTTCGACGCGGCCTTCTTCGGCATCTCGCCGCGCGAGGCGGAGCTGATGGATCCGCAGCAGCGCATCTTCATGGAGCTGTGCTGGGAGTGTCTGGAGCGCGCTGGACATGCCCCGGATGGCACGACCGGGCCGGTCGGTGTGTTCGCGGGCATGTACAACGCGACGTATTTCCAGCGCCACCTGATGCAACGGCCGGATCTGATCGAAAAGCTCGGCGAATTCCAGGTGATGCTCGCCAACGAGAAGGACTACATCGCGACGCGCATCGCCAATCGGCTCAACTTGACGGGACCGGCGGTCAGCGTGCACACCGCCTGCTCGACGTCGCTGGTCGCCATCGCCCAGGCCTTCGCCAGCCTGCGTGCCGGGCAGTGCGACATGGCCCTCGCCGGCGGCGCGTCGGTCAGCTGCCCGCCGCGGAGCGGATACCTCTGTCAGGAAGGAGCGATGCTCTCGCCCGACGGCGCCACACGCAGCTTCGATGCGCAAGCTCGCGGCACGGTCTTCAGCGACGGCGCGGCGGTCGTGCTGCTCAAGCGCCTG
>DATHET010000044.1:0-17883 GCA_035490315.1 Planctomycetota bacterium | reverse complement strand
AAGGACGCGATCGAGGCCTACAAGCGCAGCGAGACCAGCTACGCCGGGCTGGCGGAAAAGGCCAAGGCGCTCAAGGCCACGCTGACGGCACCGGTCAGCAACATCACGAAGCACGTCGGCCAGCTCGACAAGTTCATCTTCGATCTGCAGGCGACGATCAAGCAGCAGAAGGCCAGCCTGGCGGAGCTCGCGCTCAAGGCCAGGGATGCGAAGTCCAGCGAAGTCGACGCGGCGGTGAAGAGCGCGGTCGCGAACATGGACAAGGCCTCCGACCAGCTGAAGGCGATCGCGGAGTGCAGCAAGGCGGCGGAGGAGATCAGGCTCGCGTACAGCGCGCAGAAGCTGCCGGACTACGGCAAGCTGCAGACTGTCGTGACGAAGCTCGGCGGTGCCGGCGACGCGGTTTCGCTGGCGGGATCCTCGCTGAAGACTTGTTTCCAGGTGCTGAAGGACATCGGCGTTCCCATGCCGGTCTGAGCACTACTCAGAAGCAGGTACCGAGTTGGTTCTGGGGCGTCCCGCCTCCCGAGTTCGGGAATTCGACGCGGCGGGCGCGTTCGATGCGCGGCGGCAGAAGAGCAGCACGGCGTTACTCTCCGCTGTCGATCGACCTCGAGCAGCGGACAAATTCTGAACCCGGATCGAACAGCGGTGCGTGATCGCAGTAAGCCCGCGCTCGTGACGCGACCAGCTTTCTTCTCGAAGCCCTCGTCCGTCTCGCATTCCTCACAGCACCCCGACAACGCATCTCACCTGGAGAGTTTTTCGCCATGAGCAAGTACCTGACCGAGAGCGGCTGGAAAGCAGTCGTAGCCAAGAGCAAAGTCAAGATCGCCGACAACGGACTGGCCGCGGTCCTCAAGACCTACGAGGCGCGTCCCGAGGAGAAGTACACGGAGCGCATGGCCGATCTCAAGAAGGTCTTCACGATCGGGTTGGGGCTGAACAACACGAACAAGAAGATCGGCGATGCCGCCGCCGCCGAGTTCTTGAGCAAGATGTGCGCGGAATCCGTGAAGACGCAGGAGGAGCTCCAGGCCGACAAGATCGCCGCGGCGACCGACAAGAACGACAAGATCATGCTGCAGAACATGGTCATCCAGGCCGCGACCAACGTCACGATCAACGGCAAGGCCAACGCCGCGTTCTTCGGTCGCCAGGTCGTCGCTGCCTGCACCGCCTTCCAGGTCCATTCGAAGTCGAAGCTCGACGATCTGAAGGGCGAGCTGACCGCCGGAGATCTGCTCGGGCCCTTGATCATGGTCGTCAGCGGCGGGATCGTCGGCGGCTTGATGGCCGGCGTCGCAGATCCGATCGCCAAGCGCGTGGTCAGCGAGATGCAGAAGCTGGCCGAAGGTCAATTGAAGAAGCGCGCGCAGTCGATCGGCGACAGCAGCAAGGATCTCGAGAAGGCCGTCCAGGCCCTGATCCAAGGCGCGACCGACGCCGCGACCGCGATGGAAAGCGTGGTCACCAAGCTGATCATGCCCGAGTGCAAGAAGGTCATCGACGGGGTCAACTCCGGCAAGCGGCTCAGCCCCGAGCTGACGGCCTTCATCGAGCCCTTCATCCGCGCCAATCCCACCGAGATGGATAAGCTCCTCGAAGCGCGCTTCGGTCTGCCCTCCGCGGCAAAGTCGAAACAGGTCCAGGTCAAGATCTACCAGGACATGGTCCAGCGCTTCGAGCGCGAAGTGATCAAGGCCGCCACTCCGAGCAGCGAGAAGCTGGAGTGGGTCATCACGGGTGTTCCCGACAGCGTCGGTCGCAAGGCCGAGCAGCGCGCGAAGCAAGCCGGCCAGCAGCGCGAGAAGGACATCCGCCAGAAGGAAGTCGAGATGGGACTCTAGAGTCCCGATCCACGATTCGTTTTACCGCCAGCGCCTCGCGGGGCGCTGGCGGATCGTTTTCAGCCCGCGAACCTCAACGCACCGAATCCCGAAGTCCCTGCACGAGAAATACCCATGGGTGATATCCGAGTCGACAACTACAAGACCGCCGTCAAAGCCGCGATGGATCGCTGGAAAGCGAAGCTCGCGACCATCGGGGCCAAGGCCAAGACCGCGCGCGCCGAGCTGAAGAAGTTGCGGGCGTCCGGCGTTCCGACAGTCGCCGACCAGAAGCGCATCAACGAGCTGGTGGCGGAACTCGAGCAACGCAGCGCGGACGTCGACAAGGCGACGCTCGAGCTGAAGCTCGACTTGATGGGCCTCGACAGCAAGATCAAGGACGCGCCGAAGAAAGAGCTGCAGCTCTTGCCCGATTGGATGAAAACGATCATCAAGGAAAAGGGCATCCCGCTCGGCGACGGCGTGGTGATCACGCCCGAGGTCAAGTTCGACTTCGACAAGTTCAAGCTCACCTACATCGGCATCAAGCTGAAGTGGTGAGAAAGTGTCCCGGTATTCCACCGCCATTTTTTACATGCCCGCATGGTAAAAATGGCGGTGGAATACCGGGACAGGTGTCAGCTGAAGAGACCGGTGAGCATCGACTTCTGGTCCTTGTCGTTGAACATCCGGGGGGACTTGGTCACGGTGAAGGTGACCGAGTCGCCTTGGACCTTGTAGGCGATCTTCGTGCTCGCGTCGTCGGACGCGATCAGCTCTCCGGTCTTGTCGTTGCCGCTGATCTTGAAGTGCTTTTTCATCTCGCCTTCGAAGAGACTCGAAACGGTCGCACCCTTCTCGAGCTTGACGGTGTGGTTGGCAGCCATGTTGTTTCCTGTTCCTGGTTGAGTTGAGCTTGTTGGTTGATTGGCGCTTGTTTCTGGAACGACGTCACTTGATGTAGGGCCCGATCCATTTCCTGACTTCCTTCTCGAGCCGTGCGGCATCCCAGTTGGCGAGCCTGGATCTCCAGGAGTCCTCCACCGAGATGTCGACCCTGGTGCCGGTCACGACATAAGAGATCTTCGCGCCGGCCCGGCCGCCAGAACCCTTCTTCTCATCGCCCTTGAAGTCGATGTCATTGGCGCTGGCGGCGGACTTCACGGCCGCCACCATCTCCTTGATGGATTCGGCCTTCTTCAGCTCGACCGTAAATTTTTTGCTGCCCACGAGTCAAAATCCTCCCTGTTGCGTTGGAATGGCCATGCGGGGACGCGCGAAACGCTCCATACGTCGCACTCTCCAGGCTCCCGGATGATCCGCGGACCTGGGCGGAAAGCTGCCGCTCCCGAGTCATGGATCGTGCGCGCGCGCCACCATGGGGCGGCGACGGTAGCACCGGAATTCGAGATCGGGAAGGGCGGACTAGGCGCTCGGCCCGCGCGCTCCCAGCTTCGAGACATTGACGCCCGCCCCTGGCAGCGTAGAGTCGCGGCGAAGCACGAAAGCAGAGGTCCGACGCCAGGCCGTGATCCGCTCATGGCACGCGACGGGGACCAGGGAATCCCACACAAACATCGAACCTGAGGTCACGCAATCATGGCAGGAGTCACCGGGAAAACGGCGGGAGTTGCCAGCGACATCACCGACTATCTCGACGCCGTCGCCCTGCATTACGGCGCCACCATCACCGTGACCAGCGGCAAGCGCACGCCGGATGAGCAAGGCGTGGCGATGTTCACCAACTGGATCAAGCTCAACCGCGGCAAGGTCTATGTCGCGACGACGCTGCCGGACGCGGACCGCAAGGCCCTCGATGCGTTCTTCGTGACGGCCAAGGAAGATCCCAAGGCCACCGCCGCCGACAAGAAGAAGGCGGAGGACTCGTTCAAGAAGCTCGCGACCGAGAAGGTCGGCAAGAAGAGCAAGCACTTCCTCGGTCGCGCCGTCGACATCGCCAAGACCGGCTTGCCGACCAAGGCCTACACCGCGATCAAGCTCAACATGAAGGAAGTTCCCGAAGGACGCACGGACATCTACCACTTCGAGAGCGAGAAAGTCCCCTCGGTCACGGATGCCATCAAAGCCAAGTGGCCGGCCAAGTAAACCCACAATCACCATGAGCCCGAAGACACTCATCCAGACCGAGATCGATTCCAAGCTGCGCGTTGCCTTAGATCAACTCCAGAAGGACCACGACACCCAATTGCCCGAGCTCAAGGGCCTCGTCGACCGACTCGGCAAGGCGATCGAGAAGGGCGATGGAGCGATGATCGAGCTCTACCGCGAGCCGTTTGTCGAGCACTTGAAATACGCCGGCTCGCTCGTCAACCGCGCGACCAAGCTGAAGGAAGACTTGAAGAAGCTCAAGCCTCAGACCGCGGACGATCTCAAGGCCGTCGAGACGATCATCGGCAAGGTCAGCAAGCTCTCGACCACGCTCGACCAGAATTTCGTCCGGTTGAAGGCCGGTCAGGACAAGATGAACGACGCCCTGGCCAAGGTCGCCGGCAGCGCGAATCGCTTCGGCGAGGAATGGGCGAAGATGGAAGAGCTGCTCGACCAGCACGTCGCGAATTGCAACTGGCGCGTGAAGCAGCTCACCGGTTTCCTCGAGAAAGCCAAGGCCTCGATCGCCGATCGCGACCTGCCGAAGCTGAACGAGTGGATCGCGTCCGCGTCCAAGGCGCGCGAAGGCAATCCGAAGCATGTGGACGTCGAGACGGCATTCAAGAAGTTCACCGAGAAGTCCAAGTCGAGCGGTCTGGATCAGAACGCCAAGGACCAGCTCGCGCGCGATCTGCCTGCGCTGAAGCAGAGCTTCGATTCGACCACCACGTTGGAAGGCTCGATCTCCAAGCTGACCATGGAGATCAAGGGCCTGAGCATGAAGCCCGTGGACAAGAAGAAGGCCACGACCCTGCTCAAGATCCCCCCCAAGCTGGCGCAGGATTTTCAGGACGCCCTGGGCTTGAAGGCCGCGTCGATGGAGAAGGCTCTGAACGACGTGGGCAGCCAGCTCACTCCCAAGCAGACCGGCAAGGACATGATCGCCGCGCTCAAGAAGGCGAAGATCCTGTGAAGGACGGGGGCCGCGAGCCCCCTCACATTCGCCGTCGCTAATGCATCCGCTTGCGCGCGATCAAGGCATGGGCGCGGTAGCGCACGCTGCTGCGCTCGTGCAAGCGCACGTGCCAGTCGAGGTCGTCGAGCTCCTGCACGATGTCCAGATCCGGCAGCGACTGCGGATGCGCTCCCGGTGTCAGCAGCGCGCGCAACAACGGCTCGCTCGCGCCGCCGCCCGCTCCGCGCTGGGAATGTCCGCCGATCCAGCTCTCCGGCGCCGTCGCGCTGCTCGACCAGTCGTAGGGACAGGCGAGCACGAGTTTTCCGCCGGGTGCCAGCAGGCGCGCGCTCTCCGCGAGCACTTCCAGCGGCGAGCGCGCGCAATCGAGCAGGTTGAGCGCGACCACCGCCGCGAAGGAACCTGAAGCGAAGGGCTGGGCCACCGCGTCCGCGGACCAGAAATCGACACGCGCAGAAGTGGGGAAGCTCACCCCGAACTCGCGCCGGTCGTAAACCAGACCCACGCGCCGGCGCGCGTACACCACGCGGCCCTCGCGCAAGACGCGCGCGGCAAGGCGCAGCTTGGCGTGGTGCAGATCGACGCCGACCACTTCGCGCTGGGTGCGCTCCGCCAGCTCGAAGCTGGTGCGGCCCACCGAGCAGCCGACGTCGATCAAGGGACCCGCGACGAGCTCGCCCGCCGCGTCGAGCAGCCTGTGCAGCAGACGAGCGATCGAGCCCGGCGCGGGATCGCGCTGCGTCTCGCGCGGATCGAATTCGCCGTAGTGATCGAAGGCGTAGTTGCTGACGTGCTGGCGCAGGCTGTCGAGCACCGAGCCGCCGCCGCAGGCGTCGCCGAGCAAACTCTCGGTGCTCTCGTCGAGATCCTCGCGCGCCTGGACCTGGGTCCACTGCTCGGCGAGGTGGGCGCGCAGATCGCGCACGACCAACGCGAGGCCGTCGACGATCGGATATTCGCGCAGACACGCCTGGTTGGAGCAGACCAGAGCTCCCTCGTGGATCGTCTGCTCGTCCGCGCGCGATTCGCGCAGCACGACCAGCGGCGAATGCTCCGCGCAGACCGGGCAGACCGGCGCGAGCCGTGCGAAGTGTCCGCGCCGCATCGCTAGTTGATCAACACCGTCGGACACCCAGGCGGCAGGATCTTTCCGGTGGGCGAAGGTATCGGCGCGACGCAGGAGGCGTGCATGGTCATGTCGCCGACACGCGCCGCCGGCAGGCCGCCGATCAGCACGGTCGCCGAGCCGATGGCGATCAGGCCGGGGCCGGCGGGCACGCATCCGGCCGCCATGCAAGGACCGGTCATGTCGGTCGCGCGCGCGGCGGGCATGTTGCCGATCAGCACCGTGGGCTGACCCTTGATGATCGTCAGCGGCAGCGCCGGGTGGGGGAGCGGCGTGGGCACGAGCGCCGGCGGGTGGATCGGCGCGTGGCAATGGGGCGCGTCCTGCAGGACCATGTCGCCGAGGCGTGCAGCGGGATTAGCCATGGTGATTTCCTGGTTCGAGGTCCCGCGTCACTCGCAGGGCCCGTGAGCGATCAACTCGATGCCGAGCGTCGACTTCGTCTGCGCGGAGAGCGCGGTCAAGAGCATCAGAGGCATCGGCATGCCGGGCATGCCCGCCATCATCTGCGCCAGGGCGGGATTCGCCAGGGGCGAGGAGGCCAGTGCCGCGAGGCCGGCGCTCGCGGCCGCGTCCGCCGCGCCTCCGGCTGTCGCGCCCATCGAGGAGCTGGTGGAAATTCCCGCGGAAGAGCTGCTGCTTGCGGAGCTAGAGCTCGAGCCGCCGGCTCCGCCGCCCAGGGATGCCGCCGTCGATGCGGCGCTGTTCAAAGTCGCCGCCGAAGCCGCCCCCGAGGCGGCGAGATTCGAGGACAGCGAATTGAGCAGGGCCTGCAGGCTCCCGCCCGCTCCGGGAGCCAGCACGTCGATGCCCAGCGTGCGGCGCAGCACATCGATCGAGGCCAGGGTCTGCATCGCCTTCATGACCAGGGCCAGGTCCAGCGGCTCGCCGGAGCCCGACGCGCCGGCCATCGAGCCTTTCACCGCGCCGAGCTTCTTTCCCAAGGCATCGAGAGCTCCCGGCGCCGTCAGGTCGACTCCGAGGCCGGTCTGCACCGAGGCGTTGGTGCTCGCGACCGTGTTCGAGATCGACTCGTTGACGGACTCGGTCGTCGACGAGGACAGGACCTCCAACAGGTCGGGCGGAAGCTTAGGCGCCTTGCCGCCGGCGGCGGCGAACGCTTCCTTCGCCGCGTCCTCGGCCTGCTGCTTGGCTTCGTCGAGCTTCTCCTGCACCGAGTCGCTCAGGTCCTCGGCCCACGAAGGCGCGTCGAGGTCGACGTCGAAGGAGCTCTTCATCTTCTCGACCAGCTCGCCGACCTGCGCGAGCTCTCCGAGCTTGGGCTGCAAAAACAGCGGCAACTGCGCGAGGGTCTTGATCAGCTCGGGCAGCATCGACATCAGGCTGGCGCAGGAAGCGCCTCCCGAAGGCGAGGTCATGTCGACGCCCAGGCCAGCGTTCGCGGCGCCCGCGGCCGAGGCCAGGGCGGAAAGTTGCGAAGCCGCTTCCAAGGCCTGGCTCGCGCTCAAGGCCGCGGAGGTCGCGGCCGTCGAAGCCGCTGCGGCCTCCGGTCCGCCGGCCGGCGCGGCGGAGAGTGCCGCGCTCGCGTTCATCATGGCGCTGTTCATCGAGCCGACCGAGGGCATCAGGTCCGCGGGCACGGCGAGATTGGTGCCGACGTTCGACGACAGGCTCTGGAAGGCGGCGAGCAGCTCGAGCTGACGCTGGTAGCAGATGCAGATCATGCGCTCGCGCTCCCCGCGCCCGCGCTGGCCTTGGCGGAGGCTTCGAAAGCGGCCTTGGGAGCCTGGAGCTTCTCGCCCTCGCTGGCGATGTCCGCGGCGAAATCCGCGGGGCCGAAGGGACAGGGCATCGGCGGGATCAGACACAGCGGACCGCAGGGCGAATGCTGCACCAGGCCGATGCCGAGGGCCCCGAGTTTTCCGGCCAGGTAGGCGAAGAGCAGCGTCGAAGGCGGCAGCCCGGGCAGGCCGCCGAGCAGATTGCCGAGACCGTTCTGGTACGCCTTCTGCGCCGTCTTGCTCATCGACTTGGCCATCGACTGGCTCATCGATTTTGAAGCCGAGCTCGACGAGGACATCGAGAAGCTGGGACCCGCCGACATCGCCAGGCTCTTGAGCTTGGGCTGCACCTGGAAGCCCGCGCCCGCGGTCAACATGTTGACGCCCAGCGAACTCTTGATCGCCGCGATCGAATTGATCAGCGCCAGGGCCTGGGCGAGCAGCTTCGGATCGAGGGCGTCGCCGAGCGCGTCGAGGCCTCCCGCGTTGGCGCCGAGCATCTCCAGTTTTGATCCGAGCAGATCGACGCCGCCCGGCGTGCCGACGCCGACGCCGAGATTGGCCTGGAGCGCGGCGTTCATGGTCATGAAGGCCGCCGCGTTCAACGAGGCCTGGGCCGAGGCCGAAGCGCTGCCCGAAGCGCCGCCGGATGCAGAGGCGTCCGCCGCGGCAGAGGTCGAAGCCTTCGCCATGGCGCTGAGCTCTGCTGCCGCGTTCGCGCTGCCCATGGCGACGCCCATCGCGCTGGCCGCGGCCATCGCGCCCGCTGCTTTTTCCAGCGCCTGCAGGGCCGAGAGCGAGCCCATCGGCAATCCGCCGAGGGCCTTGGCCAGCTTGGAGCTGAGGATCGCTTCGGTCAGCTGCGCCAGCGAGCCGCTGCAATTGGAGCCGGTCAGCGGGAGCTTCAGCCCGCCCTGCAGCGCGCCCAGTCCATTCGCAAGCGCGGTCAGACTCGCCATGGCGCTGGCCTGGAAAGGCACGTTGACGCCCGCGGTCGCGCCGAGCGAAGACGCCGCCGCGAGCGACGCATTCGCGGCGAGCGCAGCGTTGAGCGCCGTGGTCGCGCCGGCATTGGTCGACACGTTGCCCATCGCCGCCACGTTGGCCGGGACCGGCGCGAACAGCGGACCCAGCGCCGCGACGGATTGTGCGCAGGCGCAGAACATGACCTCAGCGCTTCTTGGTCGGAGCCGGAGCGCGGACGGTCGCCGCCGTCTCCCACGGAGTCGGTTCTTCGGCGAGCTTGACGCCGAGCTCGAAGAAACGCTGCAGGTGCTTCGCGGCCGCGAGGGCGCCGTCCATCTGCGCGGCGAGCTGGATCGCGACGCAGGAAGACAGGGCGCACAGGTGCTCCGCGGGCGGCACGGGAGTCAATCCCGCCGGCGCGATGCTGCCTTCGGCCATGAATGCCGCGAGGGCCGTGCAGCCGGCGGTGTTGTCGAGCAGCGCGGTCTCTGACGCAGCGCCCGCGGCGCGCCGGTTGGCGTCGCTCGGATCCTTGGTCCAGCGCGCGGTGGCGTCGAGCGCGGCGCGCTGCGTAGGACTAGCTGTCTTCGCCAGAGCCTCCTGCGAGCAGGCCAGGGCCCAGTGCACGCAATCTCGCCGCGGCAGCACGCCCGCGAGCAGCCGGATCGCGTCCTCGTGCAGCGCCGCGCTGTCCAGTTTTTCGAGCCAGGCGCGCGCGCTCTCGCCCTGGGCAAAGAGGGCCATGGCGAGCGGGCTGAATTCCAGGCCTTTGGGCACGGCCGCGCCCTGCTTGTCGGAGATCTTCTTCAGCGTGGGGAGCTTCATGGTCGCCTGCTCAACCGAGCATCGTCAGGCCGCCCTTGGCCTTGAGAATTCCGGAGGCTTCGACGGTGACCATCGCTGCCTTGACCTGGCTCTCGACGCTGCCTTCGATCTTGACCGAGAGGCCTTTCATCTCGATGCCGGAGGGACCGAGCGTGAGCGTGCTCGAGCCAGCCTTGAGCTCGATTCCCGGCGACGCGTCGATCGTCACCTTGCCGCCGGTGACCTTGATCGTGAAGCCCGTCGCCGCCTCGATGTCGCCCTTGCCGCCGAGCTTGACCTTCTGATCGCCGGCGGTGACTTCGAGCACGTCCTTGCCCGACTGGATGGTCACCGTGCGATCGCCCTTGATCGTCACGGTCTCCTTGCCGGTCTTGATCTCGACCGTGCGGTCGCCCTTCTCGATGGTCAGCGTGTCGCTGCCTTCGGTCAGGCTCTCGACGCGATTGCCCTTGTTGACGGTCGAGGTCGAGTCCTTCTCGATCGTGACGACGCGACTGCCCTTGCCATCCTTGCCGATGGTCAGCGTGTCGTCGTTCTCGACGACGCGAAGCATGTCCTTCTCGGCGTGCAGGTAGACCTTCTCCGAGTCCTTGGTGTCGTCGAAGTTCAGCTCGTTGAAGTTCTCGTCGCTGCCCGACTTCGTCGAGCGCGTGCGCAGCAGGGTCTGGTTCTTCTTCCCCGGCAGGTCGATCGGCAAGGCCGTCTCGTTGTAGAGCGTGCCGACGACCAGCGGCCGGTCGGGATCGCCGTCGAGGAATTGGACCAGGACTTCCTGGCCCATCCGGGGCAAGACCTGCGCGCCCCAGCCCGCTCCCGCGATCGACTGCGCCACGCGCAGCCAGCAGGAGCTGTTCTCGTCCTTCTTGCCCTTGCGGTCCCAGTGGAACTGCACCTTGACGCGGCCGTACTTGTCGGTGGCGATCTCCTCGCCGGCGGGCCCGACGACCACCGCGGTCTGCGGGCCCTGGATGCGCGGGCGCTCGCGGCTCGCCGACGGCCGCAACAGCACGGTGTTCGGCACGCAGGAGAAGGTCGAGTGGTAATCGACCGCGGGCGCGGGGCCGTCGCTGAATTGATCCGCGCGGTGCTCGATGCGCGCGACGATGTAGCTCTTGCCGACCTCGGCGTCGACCTCGTGGTCCTTGAACTCGAACATGCGCCCGACCTCGAGCGCGTCCCAGTTGCCGCGTCCCACCGCGATGTCATATCGCGCTTCCTCGGCTTGGATGCGCGCCTTGGCGAGCTTGTCGCCGTCGGCCTTCTTCGTGTAGGCCCCGGGATAGTCGAACAGCTCGAGATTGGCGTTGTCGGGCAGGCTGACCGATCCCGGTTGCTCCACCTGCAGGTTCTCGGCGGGCGTCAGGTAGTTGTAGTCGCGCAAGAGCGACTTCTTGGCGACCATCTCGAAGCGGTGCTCCCAGAAGTAGACGCGCTTGTCGGCATAGTCGCCGGTCGAGTGCACGACGTCCTTCACTTCGCACATCGTGTGCACCGTCTTGTCGTCGGCGAGCACCAGGACGTGCTTGTCGGCTTCGTGGCGGAAGAAGTAGAAGATCCCGTTCTCCTCGAGCAGGCGCGAGACGAAGTCGAAGTCGGTCTCACGGTATTGCACGCAGTACTCGAGCTTGGGATAGGTCTCGAGCACGCTGCCTTTCTCGAAGTCGGAAAAGCTCGCGTCGGAGAACACCTGCTCGACGATCTCGATCACCGACTTCTGCTGGAAGACGCGGCAGTCGCTGCGCTTGGTCAGCATCCACAGCCAGGGCACGACCGTGACGCGGTAGCGGCGCGAGCCGTCGTCGTGCACTTCGCCGGCCCAGAAGCGGCGCACGCGTCCGTGGAAGTTGCGATCGGGGCTTGCTTCGGATTCGATCCCGTCGACGTCCTGGATGCGGAAGCCGATCTTCTGGCCGACGATGTCCGCGGCCGCGATGTCGGCTTCGGTGGAGGAGAGCTCGAGCGTGAACTCGAACAGGCTCGAGACGCCTTCGCTTCCGTGGAAGCTGAGCAGCGAGAAGGGCTTGGAGTTGACCTCGTCGACCACCAGCGTGCGATTCACCTGCTGCGGCGGCGCGCGCGGATCCTCGCGCGTCAGCGAGTGCAGAATGGCGTTGCTGGCGATCGCCGACGAATCCAGAGGCGCGGTGTGGACCGAATCGGCCACGTCGGTCGCCATCGCGGCCAGGCCGGCGGAGTCGAAGGCCTTGTCGCTCTGCTCGCCAGGCGTCGCCTCGGGCTCGACGGTCGGCGCCTGCGCCACCTGAGGCGCGGGCTCGAAGACGTAGGGCGAGCCGGGCGCCGTGGCCTGGGTGACTCCATCCGCGCCGACCGAGGCGGTGCCGAGCTCGAAGCCCTTCCATTGCAGCGTCAAGGTCTCGGGGATTCCGTACTCGGTCTGGTTGTTGACGTCGTACTTGGTCAGCTCGGCGCCGGTCAGCGTCAGCGAATACAGGTTGAAGCCCTCGAGTGTGCAGTGGTGGATGATCACCGTGCGCTGGTCGCCTTCGCGCACCCAGTTCATCAGCTGCGGGCTGGTGACGTCGACCATGCGGTAGACCATGACCGTCGAGCCGAAGTCGACGGTGCGCGTCTTCTCGGCGCCGGTGCCGGTCGTGGTAGCTCCCGCGCCGCCGCCGAACGTGAACTTGTCCAGCACGATCCAGTCGTCGTGGGGAGCGATGCCGGCGCCGGTCAGATCACCCTCCGCACCGGAGATCTTCATGAAGATGGGCACGGAATCCTCCTTGCTGGGCGGCTCAGGCGCCCGCTTCGAGCTTGAACGAGGACAGCGCCGCGTCTTCGTTGGTCTGACCCTGTTCCCAGTAATCGAGCTCGATGTCCTCGTACTCGATCGAGAGGGTCTCGATGACGGATCCGCCGGTGCCGCTGGCCTCGAAGCTGGCCGAGTACGAATTCAAGACGGCGTTCGTCAGCGTGAATTCGACGTAGGGCAGGTCGGTGACCAGCGAGTATTCGATCTTGACCTTGCGCGGCTCGCCGCTCGCCATCCAGGACACCAGGGACGGCGTGGAGAGGTCGGACGGCTTCGTGATCGCCACGCTCGAGGCGACCGCGCGCACTTTCGTGTCGGTCGCTTCCGAGGACTTCTCGGTGCTGGTTTCCTTGCGCTCGAATCCGAACGTGCACTGGTCGAGCCAGATCCAGTCGGGACGCGGCTCGTCGCCCACGCCCTTGATCTGGTCCACTTGCATGTAGATGAACATGGCGATGGTCCTCGAATGGGTCTGACCGGCCAGCGGCGCGCACAGACCCTGGCGGATTCCCGTTCAGGGAACCCGCACGGTTCGCGCGCCGCATGGCGGTGCAGACACAGATCGCGAGCGATTCAGTCGGACGCGGCGGTTCCGAGGTTGTAGTTGACCTCGATGGCCTTATCGAACTTGTTCTCTTTGTTGTAGGTCGTGAATTTCATCACGATCTTCGTGAAGTCGAGCTTCAGTTCTTCCGACGGCTGCTCGTCCGCGTTGACGGTCGCGGTGAGACCGGTCAACAGAGTGTCGGTCAGGCTCATCAGCAGGATCTCGTCGCCCTTTTCCTTGCAGAAGGCGATCTGGACCGGCTTGGT
Organism: Planctomycetota bacterium; assembly: GCA_035490315.1. Lineage (GTDB taxonomy): Bacteria > Planctomycetota > UBA1135 > UBA1135 > JADJQU01. Next base: position 4,724 of record DATHET010000044.1, on the reverse strand, counting down.
CGCGCCGGTGACCATCCAGGTCATCAAGGCGGGGCTCGACTTGTCCGCGTCCTTGGTCAGCGTGATCGCCGGGAAGTTCACGGCGGAGCGCAGACGGTCGGAGATCTTGCCCGGCTTGGTGTTCACACCGGGACGGTCGACGGGGAAGGTGCACGACTTGATCGGGATCCAGTCGATGTGCTTGCTCTCGGTCGAGCTGCCAGTAATTCCGTTCACGAGCATGTAGACGGCCATGGGGATTCCTTGGGTTGGGGCGGGGTAGGGTTGCAGAGAATGTGCGCGGTGTCAAACGCGACCAGGGCCGCGCACTGGAGTGTGGATTCGTCGTCAATCACCGCTGATCGAGTAGGCAAAAGCGCCGTCAGGCGCGACGCTGACTTCGACCTGGCGGACGGGCTTGCCTTCGGACATGCGCTCGAGGAAGCGCGAAGCGAGCTCGGGCAGGAGCGAGCGCGAAATGATGTGATCGGCGTTGCGCGCACCGGTCTCGACCTCGGTGCAGCGCGCGCCGATCGCGTCGACCAGCGCGGGCGTGAAGGAGAGCTTCGCGCCGTAGCCCTCGGCCACACGCTTGACCACCTTGCGCAGCTTGAGTGCGATGATGCCCTTCATGACACTCTCCGAAAGCGGGAAGAAGGGCAGGACCGTACAACGACCTAGGAAAGCGGGCTTGAACCACTTGAGCAGCTCGGGCTTGAGCGCTTCGCCCAGTCCCTCGGCGTCCGGCATCGTGCTCTGATCGGCCCATAGCGACATGATCGTATCGGTGCCGGCGTTGGTGGTCATCAGGATCACCGTGTTGCGGAAATCGATGTCGCGGCCCTCGCCGTCCTTCATCCGGCCCTTGTCGAAGACCTGGTAGAAGATGTCCTGCACGCCGGAATGGGCCTTCTCGAGCTCGTCGAGCAGCACGACGCTGTAGGGCTTGCGCCGCACCGCTTCGGTGAGCACGCCGCCTTCGCCGTAGCCGACATATCCAGGAGGCGAGCCCATCAAAAGGGATACTTTGTGCTCCTCCTTGAATTCACTCATGTTGATCGTGGTCATGTTCTGCTCTCCGCCGTAGAGCAGCTCGGCCAGCGTGATCGCGGTCTCGGTTTTTCCGACGCCGCTGGTGCCGACCAGCATGAACACGCCGATGGGCTTGACCGGATCAGTCAGGCCGGCGCGGCTGGTGCGGATCGCCTGGGCGATCGCGGCCAGCGCGGCGTCCTGCCCGACGATGCGCTCCATCATCTGTTCCTTGAGCGTGAGCACCGACTTGATCTGATCGGCGACCATGCGCCCGACCGGGATGCCGGTCCAGTTGGCAAGGACTTCGGCGACTGCTTGCGCGTCGACGAAGGGTTGGATCAGCGGGACTTCGCCCTGCAGCGTGCGCAGCTGCTTCGAGGACTGGTCGAGCTCGGCGCGCAGGCTCTTTTTCTCGGCGTCGGCGAGCTTCGCCGCGGGTTTTCCGTCGACCACCGGCGCGAATTCGCTCTCCAGTTTCGCGCGCACTTCGCGCATGCGAGCGACGAGTGTCTTCTCTTCCTCCCAGCGCTGGGCCAGAGCTTTGCTCTCGGCTTCGGCCGCGTCTTTCTCCTGCTTGAACTTCGCGATGCGCTCGGCCTGGGTTCCGCTGGCGGCTTCCTCGCGCTCGAGCATCGCGAGCGTGGTCTTGATCTGGTTGATGCGGCGGTTGGAATCCTCGAGGGCCGCCGGTGTCGAGCTCTGCGACAAGGCGACGCGCGCGCAGGCCGTGTCCAGCAGACTGACCGACTTGTCGGGCAGTTGACGCCCCGAGAGGTAGCGCTTGGACAGGCGCACCGAGTCGATCACGGCTTCGTCGAGCACGCGCACCTTGTGGTGGCGCTCCATGACCTCGACCAGGCCGCGCATGATCTCGATCGCGGTCTCCTCGTCGGGCTCCTCGACCTTGACGACCTGGAAACGCCGCGCGAGGGCCGCGTCGCGCTCGAAGTACTTCTTGTACTCGGCCCAGGTGGTGGCCGCGATCGTGCGCAGCTCGCCGCGCGCCAGGGCCGGCTTGATCAAATTGGCCGCATCGCCCTGACCCGCCGCGCCGCCGGCGCCGATCAAGGTGTGGGCTTCGTCGATGAACAGGATGATCGGCTGGGGGCTGGCCTTGACCTCCTGGATCACGCTCTTCAAGCGATTTTCGAACTCGCCCTTCACGCCCGCGCCGGCCTGCAGCAGCGAGAGGTCGAGCGAGAGCACGCGCACACCGCTCAACGACGCCGGCACGTCGCCCTGGGCGATCTTCAGCGCAAAACCCTCGGCCACCGCGGTCTTTCCGACGCCGGCCTCGCCAGTCAGGATCGGGTTGTTCTGGCGCCGGCGCAGCAGGATGTCGATCACCTGGCGGATCTCGCTGTCGCGGCCGAGCACGGGATCGATGCCGCCGGCCTTGGCGCGCGCCGTCAAGTCGATCGTGAACTGTTCCAGCGCGCCGCTGCCGGCTCTCGGTCCCGCCGGCGCGCCGCCGGGTGCGCTGGCCTGCTTGCTCGCGGCCTCGACGTTCTCATTCGACTTGGCCGTGATCGAGGCGAAGTCCTTGCGCAGCGCGGCCTCAGGGATCTTCTCGAACAGGCGCGAGATCTCGTAGGCCTGGCGCGCGAGGGTCTCGTCGGCCAGCAGCGCGATCAAAAGATGCCCGGAGCGCGCCACCGCGACGCCGTGATCCAGCGAAGCGACCAGCCAGGCCTCGCGCGCGAGGTCGACCACGCCCGGCGCGATCGCCGGCGCGCGCGAGTTGCCGGTCTTGAAGCGATCGAGGGCGCGAGTCAGGTCCTTCTGCAGGCTTGCCGCGTCGATCTCGTAGCGCTCGAGGATCCGCCCGACGTCGTTGCCCGGCGTCTCGATCAGCTTCGAGAGCCAGTGCTCGATCTCGACGTTGTAGTGGGTGCGCGAAAGGCACAGCCCAGCCGCTCCTTCCAGCGTGCGTCGGCAGGTGTCGTCGAGTCGGCCGACGAGAGCGGAGAGGTTTACCTGGGCCATGAGTCGGTCCGTGCGGGGGTGCGGAGGGAAGACCCTCGCGTCTGCGAGGTGGACCGGTCAGCTCGCGCCGACAGTCCAGGGGGGAGAGGACGTTTCGCGGTCGGTGCACAGGGAAATGCGCACGACGACGGGCATTGTGGTCGATCCGCCCGCCTCGAGGAAAGAGTCGCGGCCCAGGAGGCCCATTCCGCCCAGCCGGACGGGCTGGGCCTCGCCTGGAGCCAGGACCAGCTCCAGGTCGCAGGCGATCTCGGCGTGGAGGTAATCACGGGCGAGCTCTTCGACCGCGGCCAGGCGTGGGGTGCCGGGCAGCAGGGAGACGAAGTTCTCACGCTTGAGCGGGCCGACGCGGGCGCGGACCTTGGTCTCCACGTCCCAGACCCGCGTGCCGAGCACGAAGCCCACGCCCAGGCAGCGCGACTCGTCGGATCCGGGCGCCTGGGACACGCGCGAGCACTGCTCGGGCTCGAGCTCCATCCAGCGGCCGATGAACTGCTCGACCACCACCGGGGCGTCGAGAGCGTCGCTCAGAAGTCCCGCGAGGCCGGCCTGGCTGCGCCGCGGATCGGCGAACAGGCCTGAGAAATACAGCCAGGAGGGAGCTTCGTCGCGGCCCAGGCCTGCGGTGCCCAGGCCGACCAGGGCGCGCAGGGTGCGCGTGAAGTCGTCGTCGCCGTCCTGCCGCAGCCGTTTGTGCTCGAAGTCGAAGGCGAAGCGGTACTTGCGCCAGGCGCGGTAGAAGAAGGCGCCCGCGCGGTGGTGGAACATGTCCAGGAAATCGCGCAGGGCGAAGTCCTTCTGCTGCGTGCGCCTGAGCACGAGTTCCGTGTAGTGCTGCGGCAGGATTCCCAGGGCGCCGACCAGGCACAGGGTGGTCTCGCGCAGCTCGACGGTTTCCGGCGTCGCGTTCGCGTCGCGGCGCAGCGCAGCAGCCGGGAAGGCCAGGCTCGGCGCGGCGCGGATGCGCAGGGCCTCGCGCTCCGGCGGCGTGTCGAAGCCGATCGGCTCGCCCTTGTGCGCAAGGCCGGCCTCGAGCTCCAGGAGGCGCACGGCCTGGAAGAACTCGAAGCGCTGCGGCTCGCGGCGCAGCTCCTGGGCTACACCAGGGTCCGGTCGCCGGCGCGGGGCTTCCACCTGCGGACCTCCTGGCTGCGCTCGTCGGTCGCGACGACGAGCTCGACAAAGGAATTGACCGAAGCGTAGCGCGCGATGAAGCGCTCGATCACGCTGGCGAAAAGGTACAGGCCGCTGGCCTTGAGCCGCGCCGGATCCAGTTTCACGCTGATTTCCAGGCCGCGCACGACGCCCGGCAGACCGCCGGAGACGATGCGCATCGATTTCGCCCGGCTCTTCACGTCGAGCACCGCGGCGATCACGTTGCGGTTCTCCGGCGACTGCAGCGCGTCGTGGAGCCCCAGGATCTCGCGCAGAGCCTCGGGCCCGTTGGCCAGCGAGAGGTGGTTGAGCGAGAGGTGCGAGACGAGTTTCCAGACCGCGTCCTTGCCGCGCTCGGGCCGCACCGTGGTCGTCGGCTGCGTCAGGCAGCGCACGCCCTTGAGCGGTCCCGCGCCTTCGGTGAACGAGAGCCGCGGCAGGTCGACGCCGAAGGGCAGGCGCGCGGGCAGGTCGCGATTCGTGCACGTCGTGCGCACGTCGAGCACCCAGGCTTCGTTCGAGAAGCTCTCGAAGCCCAGGTCGACGAGCTGCAGGTGCATCTCGGTGCC
>DATHET010000043.1:0-53583 GCA_035490315.1 Planctomycetota bacterium | reverse complement strand
TCTCCATGTCGAGCACGCGCCCAAGGGCCACGGGCTTGTGCACGCGCGGCACGACGTAGGCGACCTGGCGGACGCGCGGAACCTCGCCCGCTTGTGTGCGCTCGCGCGCGATCGCGATGCGCAGGGGATCGCGCAGGTGCTTCTCGCCGATGGCCAGGATGCGCGGCGCGAGGGTCGCCGAGAACAGGGCCGTCTGGCGCGTCGCCGGAGCGCGCGAAAGGATCTTCTCGAGGTCCTCGGCGAAGCCCATGTCGAGCATTTCGTCGGCTTCGTCGAGCACCAGCATCGACAAATCGTCGAGCACGATCGTGCCACGCTCCAGGTGGTCGACCGCGCGGCCGGGGGTGGCGACGACTACGTCGACGCCGCGGTCGAGGGAACGCAGCTGCTGGCCAAAAGACTGTCCTCCATAGATCGGCAGGACCGTGGCGCGCTTGGCCTTGCCGTAGCGGTGGATCGCTTCCGCCACCTGCATTGCGAGCTCGCGGGTGGGCACCAGGACGAAGGCGCGCGGCCGGTTAGGCTTGGCCGAGCCGTCGACGCAGCGCTGGATCATCGGAATCGCGAAAGCCGCGGTCTTGCCTGTGCCCGTCGCCGCCTGCCCGAGCAGATCGCGGCCCGCGAGCAGCGGCGGAATGGCCTCGCGCTGGATCGGCGTCGGCTCCTCGTAGCCGAGGGTGGCGAGCGCCTCGAGCAGCTCAGGGGCAATCCCGAGCGCCGCGAAGCCGCCGGTCTGGGAGTTGGGCGATTCGCTCGTCGTTTCGTCTTGAGTCATGATTTTGGAGTTCTCCGGGCGCTGGCCAATCGCGCATCATCGCACAGTTCCTGGAAAACGGGCACAAACAACCCGCCAGGGCCTCGATAGAGTGGTTCGCGCCCTTCACCCAGGAGGCGGCGCTCGGACCGCAGGAGAGAGAACCGTGAACGATTCGATTTATTGGCTGCTCGAAGTCTCGATCCAACCCCGCCAGCTGGAGGAATTCCGCTCGCTGATGAAAGCGATGGTCGAGTCGGCGAAGGGCGAGACGGACACGCTGAGCTACGACTGGACCCTTTCCGAGGACAGCCGGACCTGCCACCTCTTCGAGCGCTACGCGGATTCCGGGGCGGTTATGATTCATGCCCGGACGTTCCAGGCGAAGTTCGCGTCGAAGTTCCTGGACCTCGCGCAGCCCCAGTCGATGGTCGTGCACGGCAAGCCGAGTCCGCAGGTCAAGGACGTCCTGGCGGTGTTCAACCCGACCTACATGTCGCCGCTCGGCGGCTTCCACCGCTGATCAGAGGGCCGGTGGCTCGCCGCTGACCGTGTGGCCCAGCGATTCGAGGGCCGCGCGGGTCGCCTCGAAGCGTTGCGCGTCGACCAGGATCCAATCCGTGTCGTAGGTCGCGATCACGAAGATCGGCACTTTCTCATCGGCCAGCGCGCGGGAAAGGGCGGCGATGATTCCGACCGCGGTCATCGAGACCGTGCCTTCGATGAACAGGCCGAGCTTCTCGCGCTCCTGGACGACCTGGGACGGGACGTTGCGCTGGGCGCAGACGATCGACAGCTCGCCTGGGGTGCGCGTGGAGCTGACGAAGGCTCCGCGGGCCCATTCGGGCAGGGCCGAGCGCGGCTCGAGCCGGGCGATCGCCAGGCGCTCGGGGTGGATCAGGAATCGAAAGCTGGCCATGCGCGGAGCTTACGGCCCGCTCGCGCTCCGGCGGGAGTCTCTGGCCCGGATTCCCGAGGCCGGCGCTCAAGCTTTCACGGCTGCTCTTCCGAACCGTGGCCAGCGGATTCCCCAGTCCGCCTCCCCGTGCACCGCTCCCTTCGGTTTACCGCCGCGTTCGCGGCGATCTGTGCGCTTGCATGGCTTGCGGCGCCCGCGTTCCAGGCGCGGGCCGGCACGGCGATCCGCCTGGACCTGCAAGGCCTGGTCGACGCGGCGGACATCGGGTTGGAAGCGCGCGTGCTCGCGACCCGCGTCGAGCTCGATCGGCGCGGCCGGCCCTGCACCGTCGCGACCCTGGCGGTGACGCGCGACTTCATCGGCGCGACGCGCGGACCCTTCGACGTCAGGCTGCCCGGAGGCGTCTTGCCCGATGGCAGGGGACTGGTGCTGCCCGGCTTGCCCAGCGTCACGCCGGGAGAGGAAATCGTGCTGTTTCTCTCCGAGGAGTCGAGCGCCGGCCTGCGCGTTCCGGTGGGCCTCGCTCAAGGCAAGTTCCGCATCGTGCGCGACGCCGCCGGCGCGCGGACTCTCGTTCGCGACAGCGCGGACCTCGAGCTCTTCGACCTCGCCAGCCAGCAGCGCAGCCACGCCAATCTCGCCGCCGTCTTCGATTACGCCGCGGCCGTCGCGGAAATCGAGGCTGCGGTCTCGCATCGGCGCGCCGGTGGAGGGAAGTAGCTTGTCGCGCAGGCTGCTCGCCGTCCTCGGTCTCGCCGTCGCCATTCTCGCCAGCGTGGTCTTCGCGCACGTGCGGCTGATCAACGCCAGCAACGGCCGGCTGCTCTACTGGGTCGACTCCGCGCACATCCCGATCACGATCGCTTCGGCGGGATCCGACGACATCGAGGGCAGGAGCCACCAGACCGCGATCCAGAATTCGATCGCCTCGTGGAACGCGGCCTCGGGCACCCGCGCGCACCTGATCGAGGACACGGCCGAGCCATCGCGCGCGCGGACCGATTGGGCCGCCGACGATCTGCACCTCGTGTATTTCGACGAGATCGGGACCTCGGGCTATTTCCCCGCGGGCTCGAGCACGGTGGCGATCACGCCGGTGTGGTTCAGCTCGAACGGACACATCACCGACGCCGACGTCCTGTTCAACGGCCACGATTTCAGCTTCACGACGCAGAACGACGCCGGCGCTTTCGACGTGCAGGACGTGGCCACCCACGAGATCGGTCACCTCCTGGGCCTCGATCACTCCGGCTGCGTCGGCGCGAGCCTCTATCCTTATGTTTCGCCCGGGCTGAACCTGCACCGCTCGATCGCGAGCGACGACGAGCACGGCCTGCGCGACGCCTACCCCTCGGGCGTCGCGGGCTCGATCAGCGGAACCGTGCGGCGCGCGAGCAATTCGACGGCGGTCGGCGGGGCCTACGTCGTCGCGCGCTCGAGCTCGGGCCGCACGATCACCTCCGTCCTCGCCACGAACGCAGGGACTTTCCGCTTGAACGGGCTCGCGGCCGACGACTATCTCGTCTACGCGACGCCGCTGGACTTTCCCGTCTCCTTCGCGAACCTGATCCAGGGTCGCATCGTGCAGACCGATTTCCAGTCGACGATCCACGGCATCGTCAGCGTCGCGACCGGCCAGAGCGTGGCGATCGGAGATCTGCTGGTCGGCGCCGACACGATGCTCAGCCTCGGCCGCAACTTCGATCCCTTGCCGCTCGGCGCGGCGCAGAACCGCACGACCATCCTGACCTTGCACGGCAGTGTCCTGCAGCCGGGCTCGACGCTTTCGAGCGGCGATCCGAGCATCACCGTCGCGCCGCTCGCCTGGATGGGCAATCAGGTGATCTTCACCGCGACCGTTCCCGCCGCCTCCCCTCCCGGCCACGTCGACGTGATCGCGACCTCGAGCGCAGGCGCGCAGAGCATCTTGCCGGGCGCGATCGAGATCGTCCCCCAGGCGCCGCTGGTCATCTCGATCACGCCCTCGAGCGCGAGCGACGCCGGCGGCGTTGGATTGACGCTCACCGGCATGAATTTCCGCAGCGGAATGCGCGTCGTGATCGGCGATCGCATCTACGAGGACGGAGTGGTCGGCGGCTGCACGGTGATGAATTCCGGGATGCTCGGCTTGAGCACGGCGCCGACCCAGGGCGGGACCTACGACGTGGTCCTGATCGATTCGACCGGCGTCGAGGGCCGGCTGCGCGACGGTTTCACGTTCACTTCCGTGCCCGGAATCGACAGCATCTTTCCGCTCGCGGGCACGACCCTCGGCGGGACGACGGTCAGCCTGCAGGGCAGCGGTTTCGTCGAGGGCTCGAGCGTGCGGATCGACGGCGTCGACCAGAGCGACATCCAGGTCAGCGGCTCGACGCGCCTGGATTTCACCACCGCGCCGGGCCTGCCCGGAGGTCCCTATGTGGTCGAGGTCGAGAATCCCGGCGGCGCGATCGCCACGGCCGCGTTCAGCTACGCGGCGACTCCCGATCCGAGCTTGAGCTCGATCGATCCCGCGATCGCTTCGACGTCGGGCGCCGTGGTCGTGACTTTGCACGGGGACGGATTCGATCCCGCGACAGCGGTCGTGTTCGGCGCCGATCCGATCACGGGTGCGGGCGGTGTCCAGGCGGATCAAGTGACTTTCGTCGATGCCCAGACGCTCGAGGTGCTCGTGCCGGCCCACTCGAGCGGCCTGGTCTCCGTGATGGTCAGCCATGCGACGACGGGTCAGGCCGATGTCCTGCCCGAGTCGTTCACCTACGTCGGCGACGGCGGTGGGGGCGGAGGATGCTTCGCGGTGGGGAACGTCGGGAAGCAGAGTTTGCGCGGCGTGCTCGAGGGCAGCTGGTGGATCGCTCTGGCCATGCTGGCCGCGCTGTGGGCCGCCAGGCCGCGCAAGTCCGCGAAGCTCGCGACCTGATCGGCCTAGCGCGCGTTCGCGATCTGATCGGCGGCTGCGTAGAATCGCCGCCCGCACCATGGCGACGATCGCATTCGACATCGAAGTGGCGGGGTTTCCCTGGAGCGAAATCGACGAGATCACGCGCGGCTATCTGCTGCACCGCGCGCGCACGCCGGAAGATCGCGACGGCGTGCCCGAGCGCACGGCCCTCTTTCCGGGCCTCGGAAAAGTGATCGCGATCGGCATGTGGGACCTCGATCGCGACCGCGGGATCATGCTGCTCGAAGGACCGTCCGAGCCCGAGCACGACTGGGAAAAGGTCGCGCATTCGAAGATCTTCCGCGGCAGCGAGTCCGAGCTCCTGATGCGCTTCTGGGAGATCGTCGGCCGCTCGCACCCGCGCCTGGTCAGCTACAACGGCCGCGGCTACGACGGCCCCGTGCTCATGATCCGCTCGGCGCAGCTGGGCTTGCGGCCCTCGATCCAGCTCGTGCCGTACCGCTACGACATCGCTTCGCACTGCGACCTCTACGACGTGCTCGGCTTCCAGGGCGGCACGCGCGAGAGCTACTCGCTCGACTACTGGTGCCGGCGCTTCGACATCGAGAGCCCGAAAGGCTCGATCGACGGCAGCCAGGTCGGCCGCGCCTACCGCGACGGCAAAATCGAGGACATCGGCGAATACTGCCTGCGCGACGTGCGCGCCACCGGCGAGCTCTACAAGAAGCTCGAGACCACCCTCCTGCCGCACTTCAAAGGCGGCCCGGTACCCGGTATTCCACCACCATCCTGAACACGCTCGATACGTATCGAGCGTGTTCAGGATGGTGGTGGAATACCGGGTACCGTGGCTAGTGGAGGTCCCACGCGCGCCAGTGCTCGCTCTCGCGATCGGGCGGTTCATTTCCGACGAGCTGCTTTTCGAACTCGCTGATCGAAGCGGCGATGGTTGGCCAGGGATGTTTGGGCAGCAGCAGGACGCGCGGCGCTGCTTCCAGTCCTGCTCGGCGCGCGACCAGCGCAGGCATGGGATCGCCCGGAGAATTCGCGGGCCAGAGGCTGCGCCAGGCGTAGTACGAGACTGCAAGATTCAACCCTAGGCAGGCCGGATGGATCGCGAAGCCGCCGGACGGGACCAGGGTCGCAATTTCTTTTCCGCTGACGTCGGGGAGCGGCAAGGGCGGCGGCTCGCGGCCAGCGAGAGTCTCGCCCGCGCCGGCTCGGAAATCGAAGCGCAGCTTGTCGGCCTGCAGGATCCCGAACAAGGCGAGTGAGCCAGTGAGCACCGCGAGCGGCGCCAGCCCCGCGCGCAATCGCTCCAGGAGTGGCGCCACGCGATCGAGTGCCAGGGCGGCGAAGCCCGCGATCGCGGGGACGAGCAGCATCAGGAACGTGAACTGCGGATCGAGCGTGTGTCGATAAAACGCGAAGAGCGCCAAGGCGCCGCCCGCGAGCAACGCAGGCTCGAGATCCAGGCTGCGATCGTGCCCCGCCGCGGCTTCCTCTGCTTTTCGCCGGCCAATAGCCGACGCGATCCAGATCGCGAGCCCCGCGCAGGCCGCGAGCGCAATCGGCAGGGTGAACCACACCGCGATGCGCTCGAGCTGCAGACCTGCCCACTCGCCGAACGGGTGGCTGCCATCGAGCAAGGGCTGCCACAGCTCGCGAACGCGCGCGACGAGCGGCGGCGGATCGAAACCGAGACGCTCCTGCGCGACGGCGCTCCACGCGGCGTGCAGCGCGAGCGGTGCACAGCCCGCGAGCAGCGCAAGACCCGCGAATTCCAGAGCCTGCCTCGCTCCGCGCCTCGACCATGCGACCAGCGCGAGCGGCGGCAGGAGGAACAGGCCCGAGAAGGTGACGAAGGATCCGGCGCCGAACGCGAGGGCGCAGCCGAGCAGATCGCGACGGCCGCCGCGCCGGATCCAGCGCGCGAAAAATCCAGCAGCCAGGAGCAGGCACAGGAGCGCGGGATTCTCGTAGTTGACGAGCGTGGCGTAGACGATCGCGACCGGTGTCGCGCTGGCGATCGCAAGGGCGAGCATCGCGCGCCGCGCTCCCGCGGCCTGGCGCACGGCCCACCACAGGGCGAGCAAGGCGAGCACGCCACAAGCCAGGAAGGGCGCGCGCATCCACGGCTCGATCCCCGAAGGCGGAAGTCCCTGCTTCCAGGCTGCGTTCCAGTCCGGACCCGGTCCCGCCTCGCCGATTCCGCCGACCTCGGCCGCCGCCCAGGCGACCAGGGGGACCAGCGGCGGATGATTCGCGTACACGATCCAGCTCTGAGGATGATTCCAGATGCCGCGGCGCAGATCGTCGCGCGCTCCGAGGTCGATGTTGAACACGGGATAGCCGCCGGTCCGCGCGATCCCCAGGCGTTCGTAATTCACGGCGCCGATCGCGAAATAGGCGGCCTGGGCTCCCTCGAACTCGCGGTCGAAGGGCGCTAGAAAATCGCGCGCGCGCGGCAGGAAGCCGGCGAGCAGGATCACGAGCACTCCCAGTCGTTCCAGCCAGCGCGATCGAGCGTCGTCGGCGGTCACGGCGTGCATCAATAGCCGAGCTGTTTCAGGCGGTGCTCTTCCTCAGGGCTCAAGTGGCCCTTGAGCGTCGTGCGCTTGAGCGCCTTCGAGCGCCAGTCCGAGATCAGCTCGCGATACTTCGCGTTTGCCGCGGCATCCTCGCTACCCAGATCGTGCAGTTGCCCGGGATCGGCGACTGCATCGTAGAGCTGGAGCGTATCCGCCGCGATCTTGCGCTCCGGCCCGAGCTGCAGGTAATCGACCACGGTGTAGATCGCCGAGTGCTGCTCGTCGGTGCAGCCCACCTGGTGCAGGTCGGAATGCTCGAAGAAGATCCGCCGCTTGGGCCGCGAGGAAAGCGCCGTGAACTCGAGCAGATCCGTGCCGCGCACGCCTTCGGGAATCGGCAAGCCCGCGAGCTTGAACAGGGTGCGCGAGAGGTCGAGCGACCAGACCGGCTCGGTGACGCGCACGCCGCGCGGACCGCCAGGTGCGATCACGATCAGCGGCACGTGCATGACTTCGCGGAACAACCCGGTGTGGTGGTAGTAGTTGTCGTGCTCGCCCAGGGCCTCGCCGTGGTCGGCGATCACCGCGATGAACGTGTTGTCGAGACCGCCGTGCTGCTCGAGGACGGCGAACACCTGCTTGAGCTGCTCGTCGTCGTAAGCGACGCAGGCGCGGTACATGAACTCGGCCCACTCCTTGTTGGTGACGTCGGCGAGGAACTGGCCGCCGGGGCTGAAGCGATTCGCGGGCAGCGACGCAGGCGTGACCTTGCGCGGCGGAATCTTCGTGCCCATGCGCCGCGCGTACTGCTCGAGGAATCCCTTGGGCACGTCGTAAGGCGTGTGAGCATCGAAGAGGTGCAGCCAAAGGAAAGTCGGCCGCGCTCCCTCGCGCCCGAAGGCGCGCAACCATTCCTTCACGGCCGAGCCGGTCAGGGCTCCGTCGGCCGCCGAATCGTTGTCGCCGAGCCAGAAGCGGTCGAAGCCCTGGCCCAGGCCGGATTTCTCGGGCGTCAAGTGCAGGACACTGACCGCGGCCGCCGTCTGCCAGCCCGCGGCGCGGAAATTCTCCGCGAGGGTCACGTTCGAGGCGTCGAGCAGCGAGCGGTTGTCGATCAGCCCGTGATCCTGGACCGCCAGGCCAGTCATCAGCGAAGCGTGGGACGGCGAGGTCGAGTTGCACGCGCTCCAGGCCTGCTCGAACACGATGCCGCGCGCGGCCAGGCTGTCGAGGAAGGGCGTCGGGCTCGTACCGCCGCCCCTCTTGAACGCGCCGATGGCGTCGGCGCGCACGGTGTCGAGCGTGATCAGGATCACGTTCGGCCGTCCGTCCTTCGCGTATTCGCCTTCGATCAGCGGCTCGCCCCAGTACAGACGCGCGCGATCCAAGCTGCCGCCTTCCTTCGGCTCGCCCTGATCGTCGGCGAGGAAGCGCAACTGGATCTCGCGGCCGGCGAACTCGGCGAGCGGGACCGTCAGGTGCTCCCACGCGGGTCCTTGAGCGCGCATTCCCGGCACGATCGAAGTGCTGCCGACCGGCTTCCACTCCGCGCCATCGTCCGTGCGCGCGTCGACGCGAAAGCGCACCTCGGCGGTCACGTTGGTCGTGTTGGTGCTGACTCCGGCCTCGATGCACAGCTTTCCACCGCGCGGAATGCGGGCCTTGGCGAACAAGGGCACGTTCCAGTCGCTGGGCCAGGCGCGGCGCGCTTCGCGGCCGAGAGCGATCAGACCGCCGTCGCCCGCTGTCTTGTCTCCCGACGCGGAAGCTCCGAGCGGCCCAAGGGCATCGGGTCCCGGCGTGAAGCCGATCCGCCCCAGTCGCAGGCCGATCAGATCGAAGCGCTGGGTCCCGTCTTCCTTGGGAGCGATCGACAGATCGCTGATCGTCCCGACCCAGCCGGGCTGCGAGGCGAGCGGGATGCGCAGCTTGATCGGATCGTTGGTGTTGGGCACGAGCATGGTCGCCGCGCGCGGGTATTCGCTCGCTTCCGCGCCGTCGAGCGAGGAGCGCCAGGAAACCCGCGCGATGCCGCTCGTCGTGCGCGCAAGCTCGAGCTCGACGAAATCGATCTCGCTCGCCGCATAGTTCTTCGACGAGGTCAGCTCGACGCGCTTCATGCGCGGGCCGTCGACGACGATTCCGACCAGCGCGACTCCGCCGCCGCCGTTGGGTGTCGCGTGGACGCGGCAGTACTGCGGGCTCCAGGACCCGAGGTCCGCCTGGTCCCCCGCGGGCTCCAGCTTCTCGACCCAGGTCACTTCGCTGGCCGCCAGCCGCGCGGTCGAGGAGCTGCCGTCGGCAAGCGTGAGGTCGAGGTGGAGGACGCTCTCCGCGGGGGGCAGCTCGCGCTTGCAACTCGCCAACACGAAGAGCAGCGCGACACAGGAAAACTTCAGCAGAGTCACGGGGGGCCCAGCCAAAGCTACTCCGTGCGCTCGATGCGCGCCATCAATGCGGGCAGGCGAGCAGGATCGGAGGTCTCGGCGTAGCTCTCGCGCCCGCGCTGCACGAATGCGCGCGCGCCGCCGCCGACGCTGCGCCAGCCCTCGGCGAGTCCCAGGTGAGCGATCAGGCGATCGTCGGTGCCGAGCTCGAGGCTCTGGACCACGCAGCTCGCCACGTAGGGCTCGAGCGCGGCCTTGCGCAGGAGACCGGCCTGGGGATCGTTCGCGGCCGAGACGATCGTCACGTGCACCGGCGGGTGCATGCACAGGGCGACGGCGCGCGCGTAGCCGGCGACGAAGTGGCCGTGGCGTTTGTAGTCGCCCGCGAAGGCGGCCAGGGCTTCGACGGCCATGCGCCGATCGCTCTCCGAGGCGCTGAAGAGACCCAGGCGCAGCAGCGCTTCGGCCAGCATCGCGTTCTCGAAGATCGATTGCTCGCGCCGCACGGTTCCGGCGCGCGACTGAGTGTCCGCGCGCGAGTCGAAGAAGGCTCCGTTCTCGCCGCGCAGGTTCGCGGCGGCCAGGCTGGCGATGGCGCGCGCGGGCTCGAGCCAGCGGCTCTCGCCGGTGTACTGCGCCGCGTCGATCAAGGCGCGCAGCACGAGCACCTGATCGCTCAACAATCCCGCGAGCCGCGGCGCGCCGTCCCAGTAGCGGTGCACGCCGAGGCGCGCGTCGAAGAGCTCCTCGAGGATGAACTCGAGCGTGCCGCGCGCCGTGTCGGTCCAGCGCTCGTTGCGCAGCACCACGCCCGCCTTGAACAGGGCCGAGACCGCGAGCGCATTGGCTCCAGCGAAAATCGTCGGATCGCAGGGCGGCGCGCCGCGCTCGCGCCGCGCGCCGAGCGTCGCGAGGTGCGCGTAGACGGGGTCCGCGTCCTGGCTGCCGCGGAACGCCTTCTTCTCGCGATCGAAGAGGCGCTCCATCATCCAGTCGAGCACGCCGCGCGCCGTCGCCGCGAAACTCTCGTCGCCCAGGGCCTGATTCGCCTCGAGGTAAGCGAAAGCGCGCGACGCATTGGAATCGAGCGTCTTCTCGTGGTGGGGCCCGCTCCAATCCGGCGCTGTCGCGTAGCGATAGAAACCGCCCTCGACGCGGTCGTGGATCTCGCCCTGCTGCATGTTGCGCAGCGTGCGCAGCACGAGCTTGCGCATCGATTCGTCGCCGGTCTCCGACCAGCGGATCAGCGCGAAATTGATCGCCTCGGGATGGGGGAACTTGTGCTGCACGCCCCAGCCGCCGTGCACGGGATCCGCGGTTTCCAGGAGCGTGCGCGCGACCCATTCGACCGGCTCGTCATCGAGCTTCGCACCCGGGCTCGCCGCCGCGCCGGGCTCGACCAATCGCCGCCGCAGCGCGCCGCGTCGCTCGGCGTAGTGAGCGCGAACCAGCTCGAGCCGCGCGCTGAGCTCCGCGATTTCCAGATAGCCGTCGCTCGCAAGGCGCAAGCCGTTCTCGTCGAGCACCGCGAGGGTCGGCCAGCCTCCCGACGAATAGCGCGCGTCGATCTCGGGCCGGCGATCCTTGTCGACGCGCAGGCAGACGAAGTGCTGCTCGAGCAGCGCCGCAATTTTCGCGGAGCCGAGCACGCGCTCCTCGAGCTCGCGCGAGAAGCGGCACCAGCGCGCGAACAGGAACAAGAGGACCGGACGTCCCTGGACGCGCGCGCTCTCGAACGCAACTTCATCCCAATCGTGCCAGTGGACAGTCATCGACTGGGACGATTCTATCGATCGGACCTATCCGCCGACCGCGCGCTGCTTCGCTTGCGGCAGCTCGGGCAGGGCGCTGTCGCGCCACTTGAGCTCCGTCGCATCCTGGTAGAGGCCGTCGAGGTCGTAGTATTCGCGCGCTTCGGGCTGCATCACGTGCACGATCACGTCGCCGTAGTCCATCAGGACCCACCAACCGAGATCTCCGCCTTCCTCGCGACCGTGAGTCACGCCGGCGGCCTTGAGGCGCACGTGGATCTCCTGCTGGATCGCTCGGATGTGGGGCCGCGATGTGCCCGTCACGATCACGAAGTAATCGGCAACCTTGATGTGCTCGCGCACGTCGAGCACGCGGATGTCGAGACCTTTCTTCTGGTCCGCCAGCCAGGCCGCAGCCGTGGCGATTTCATTCGATTCGATGACGGGCGCTCCTTCGGTGAACTGACTGTCGGCGTCGCGGGGCGGCATGGCAAGAGGCGGGGGGGAGAAAAAAGTCGGGGCCGCCCTCCGTTCGCCGGAAGGGCGGCCCCGAGAGTTGTCAGGAAGCTCTATAGGAACCAGGGCAGGAAAATCACGCCCACGACAGTCATCAATTTGATGAGAATGTTCAGAGAGGGGCCGGAAGTGTCCTTGAAGGGGTCGCCGACCGTGTCGCCGACCACCGCGGCCTTGTGCACCGCGCCGCCCTTGCCGCCGTATTCGCCGGCCTCGATGAACTTCTTGGCGTTGTCCCAGGCCCCGCCGGCGTTGGCCATGAAGATCGCGAGCATCACGCTCGAGACCAGGGCGCCGGCCAGCATGCCGCCCAGGGCCTCGACGCCCATGAACTTGCCGATCAGGATCGGCACGGCCACGGCCATGACGCCGGGGACGACCATCTGCTTGAGCGCGCCCTCGGTGGCGATCGCCACGCAGCGCTGGGTGTCGGGCACACCGGTACCTTCCATCAGACCCTTGATCTCGCGGAACTGGCGGCGGACCTCTTCGACCATCTTGTTCGCCGCGTTGCCGACGGCGCGCATGGTCATGGCGCTGAACAGGAAGGGCAGGAAGCCCCCGATCAGGAGGCCGATGGTGACCATCGGCGTGTTGATGTTGAGGATCATCGTGCCGTCGACGATCAGCTTTTTCAGCGCGGGATCCGCGTCGGGCCGAGCGCTGAGCTCGCCCGCCTTCGTGCAGTAGGCGCTGAACAGGGCCAGGGCGGTCAGGGCCGCGGAGCCGATCGCAAAGCCCTTGCCGATCGCCGCGGTGGTGTTGCCGCAGGCGTCGAGCGAGTCCGTGCGCTGGCGCACTTCCTTGGGCAGGTGGGCCATCTCGGCCATGCCGCCCGCGTTGTCCGCCACCGGGCCGTAGGCGTCGACCGCCAGGGAAATCCCCAGGGTCGAGAGCATCCCGACCGCCGACATCGCGACGCCGTAGATCCCGGCGAAGTGGAAGGAAGTCCAGATCGCGGCGCAGATGAAGATCACCGGCAGGGCCACCGATTCCATGCCCGTCGCCAGGCCGTGGATGATGTTCGTAGCCGGACCGGTCTGGGACTGGAAGGCGATGTTCTTGACCGGCTTGTAGCTGGCGGACGTGTAGTAATCGGTCAGCTTGCCGATGATCACGCCGGCGACGAGACCGGCGTTGATCGCGATGAACAGATCCCAACCGTTCATCGGGGTCGTCGTCCCAGGCACGTTGGCCAGGGGCAGAGGACCGTTGCACAACCACGCTGTGGCCCCAGCGGTGATGATCGAAGCGACGATCAAGCCGCGAAACAAGGCACTCTGCAACTGGCTCTCGTCCTTGGCCTTGACGAAGTACACGCCCAGGATCGAAGCCAGGATTCCGACCGCCGAGACCGCCAGCGGCAGGCTGACCATCGAGACCATGTGCGGGTCGTTGCGGAAAATGAAGAAGCCCAGCGACATCGCCGCGACGATCGAGCCCGTGTAGGACTCGAACAGGTCCGCGCCCATGCCCGCGACGTCGCCGACGTTGTCGCCGACGTTGTCGGCGATCACGGCCGGGTTGCGCGGGTCGTCCTCGGGAATGCCGGCCTCGAGCTTGCCGACCAGGTCGCCGCCGATGTCCGCGGCCTTGGTGTAGATGCCTCCGCCGACCCGCGCGAACAGCGCGATCGAGCTCGCCCCGAAGCTGAATCCGAGCACGCTGTTCAGGGCCGCGTCGCTGATCTTGGTCAGATTGTCCGTGTACAGGAAGGTGAAGATGCACAGGCCGAGCATCGCCAGGCCTACCACCGTCATCCCCATGACCGTGCCCGAGCCGAAGGCCACCTGCAGCGCTTCACCCAGCGAGGTCTTCGCGGCCTGGGTGCAGCGCACCGCGGCGCGAGTCGAGGTGTACATCCCGAAGTAGCCCGCGCTTGCCGAGGCGATCGCGCCGCACGCGAAGGCGATCGCGGCCTTGGGACCCAGGTCCGCCGCGGCTCCGCCGAAGGCCATCACGAGCGTCACCAGCAGGATGAACACCGCCACCCACTTGTATTCCGCGTGCAGGAAGGCCTTGGCGCCGATTTGCACCTGGCGCGCAATCTCCTGCATTTTCGCGTCGCCCGGATCGCGGCGCATGATTCGCGTCAGGGTGAACACGGCGAAGGCCAGGGCGAGCACGGATGCCCCGACGGAGATGTAGAGGAAATTGAAGTCCATAAGCGAGGTGGGTTGAACGACGAGCGAGGCGTCGCGGGGGCTCTCGAAAACTTCGGGGGAGGAGGGGGTCCAGACGTGGTTGGGACGCGCGTAAGGTCCTATCGCCGATGATTTTGGGGAAGCAGTGTATCGGCGAGGCCCCCCTCGTCAACGCCGCGCATCCCGGGCGGATCAAGGCGCCGGCGGCGGGGGCGGCTCCGGCTTGCGGCGGGCGCGCGAACGCCAGACCAGGACCAGGATCACGGTGACCAGCAGGAAGCCCAGGATCAGGTGCAGGTCGTGGATGGAGGATTTCAGCTGCTCCATCGAGTGGCCGAAGATCTTTCCCAGGTAGATCGAGGCGGGGACGGAGATCAGGACCCCCAGGCCGTCCAAGAGAATGAAGCGCGGGTAGCTCATGCGCATCGTGCCGGCCAGGAAGTAGCCCGGGATGCGCACGCCGGGAAAGAAGCGGCAGACGAAGGTGGCCCAGTTGCCGTGCTCGGTGAAACGCTTCTCGAGCTTCGAGAGCCGCTCGGGGTGCAGGATGCGGCGCATCCAGCGGTGCTGCAGCGCGCTCATGCCCCAGCGGCGGCCCAGCCAGAAGGGAATCGAATCGCCGAGCAGGATCGCGGTGGCGCAGGTCAAGGTGATCCCCGGGAAGGTGACCATCTGCTTGTGCAGCAGGATCCCGCTGCCGATCAGGGTCACTTCCTCGGGCAGGGGGAAGCCGACGCCGCACAACAGCAGCACCGTGAACGGCGCGATGTAGTTGAAGCGCGTGAAGAGGCCGGAAACCCAGTCGCTGAAGCTCTCGGGAAACATGGAACGGCCGAACTCTATGCTCCGCCTCGGGGCCCGGTCAGTTGTTTTCTTTTCGCGCTCTTCAATGTCCGGCGCGTTCGAACTCGGCCGTGCGGCGAGCGGACTCGGTCAGGAAGGCCGCGGTTTCGGCGTCGAGGCCCAGCTTTCCGGCGCGCTCGAAGTGGCTTGCCGCCTCCTCCCAGACCGCCGGTAATCCCCCCGGCCAGGGCAAGGCGGCGTCGAGCCTGGCGACCTTGAGCATGATCAAGCCGGCGGTGTAGGCCAGCTCTCCAGGGTTCGAGGCCACTCCCTCGCCTTCGGCCGCCGTGGCGAGGCCGGCGCGGATCCAGGCCAGTCGCCGCTGCGGGTCGGGCTCGCGCTCCGGGGAGCCCAGGGTCATCGCCTGGTGGCGGGCGAGGTATTTCCAGCCCTCGACGTCCTCCGGCGCGAGCTGCAGGGCCGTTCGCGCGCGGACCAGGAACAGCTCGACTCGACCGTGCTGCAGGGCGAGGTCGGCCCGGACCCACTGGGCGCTGGCGGCCAGACTGGCGATCGGTCCGAGCAGGCGCACCGCGAGGCTGGTCGAGCGCGCGCCGTCGCGTGCATCGGGCAGGGGAGCGAAGCACAGGCCGCAGGCGGCGACGATGGCCGCCGCGATCCAGATCCGGCGCGAGCCCGCGACTCTCATACCTCGCGCCTCCAGAGATCGCGCTGCAATGCGGGCAGCGCTGCCGCCAGCGCGCAGACGATCGCAACGAAGGTCCAGGTCAGCAGCGCGGGCCAGCCGGCTCCGAGACCATCGCTGCACAACGCTAACGCGCCGCGCAATCCGACTCCCGGCCAGGCGATCGGAAGCGAGTCGCTGAGCCAGGCGCAGCACAGAGGCGAGAAGGCGGCGAGGAAGGCCGTGCCCGCACTGGTCCAGGCCGCGAGGCCGAGCGCGAGCGCGCACACCACGCCGCCGGCGAGCCAGGCCTCGAGGAACAGCGCGAGGCCGCCTTTCCAACGCGCGGGCTTGGATTCGAACCACTGCAGCCGCGAGCTTTCGAGCACGACCGCGGCGCCCGGTCCGACGCGCTGGAAACCAAGCTCGAGCGGTCCGACACCTCCCGCCAGCTGGACCTCGAGCGCGTCGTTCGACGTCACCAGGACTTCGACCGAAGCATTCCTGGCGCCGCTGCGCGCGATGTCGCAACGCAACCTGGCTTGCGGCCCGCCGTTGCCCGGAGCCGCGATCACGAAACGCGCGCGCAGCACATCGCCGCCGCGCGGAACGGGCGCGACGACTTGCACGCGATCCGACTCGGTCAACAGCACCACCGGGCGAACGGCCGAATCCGCAAGCCAGCGCAACCGTGGCGCCGCGTCTCCCGCTCGCAACTCCGCCGCGAAGGCGAAGGGCAAGAGAGCGACGGCCAGCGCAAGCCCCGCGCCGCACAGGTGCGCGAGTGCGACTCCGCCGCGCGACAATCTGGCCGTGCCGAGCCAATCGCCGTCGCCCTGGCGCCATTGCCCGACGCACCACGCGGCGCGCGCGCAGAACCAGGGCAGGATCACCGCGAGGGCCGTGAGCAAGACACCCGCTCGCGCGAGGCCCGCGCTCACCTCAGGAACCAGCTGATCCGCGCCCTGCTCCGCGCTCGGCGCCCAGGGAATGAACATCGCCAGCGCGAGGGCCGCGGCGAAAAGCGCCAAAGCCCCCGGTGGAAGAAATCGCCGCGCGACCAGCGCGATCAGCCGGCGGTTCATCGCGACAGACGCCGGTACAGCGCGCGCAGGGTCTCCGTCGAAGGTCCGCGCGAGAGCACTCGTCCACCTTGCTGGGCGACCGAAGCCTCGAGGGAATTCAGCCCGCGCTCGTCGAGGCCAGCGACTTCGAGCACGATGCTCGCGCCCGCCTCGCCGCGCAGGACTTCGCCGGGCTTACCCGCTGCGGCGATGCGGCCTTCGTGCAGCACGATCAGCTGATCGCAATGGGCCTGAAGATCCGCGAGCACGTGCGAAGCGATCACCATGCTCGCTCCGCGCGCGCGAGCGCGCTCGAGCAGCTCGTCGAACACCGCGAAACCCTGGGCGTCCAGGCCCGCGGTCGGCTCGTCGAGCAGGAGCAGGTCCGGCTCGTGAACCAGCGCCTGGGCGAGCCCGAAGCGGCGCAACATGCCGCGCGAGAAGCGCCCGAGCTTCGTGCGCCGCGCGGCTTCCAAGCCGACCGCCGCCAGCAGCTCTTGCGCGCGCGCCCTTGCCGTCGCCCGCTCGACACAGCGCAGGCTGGCCAGCAGCTCGAGGGCTTCGAGGGCGCGCAGCTCGCGGGGAAATGGCGTGTCCTCCGGCAGGAATCCGACGCGCGCGCGGATCCGCGAGGAAGCGTGGTCGCCGCCGAGCACCGCGAGCTCGCCGCCGGTCGGCCGCTCGACCCCGGCGAGCACGCGCAGCAGCGTGCTCTTGCCCGACCCATTGGGCCCGACCAGACCCAGACGCGCGCCGCGAGGCAGATCGAGATCGATGCCGCGCAGCACCTCGCGCTGCTTCCACAGGAATCCGCTGCGGTAGGCCTGGCGCAAGCCGCGCGCGGCGATCGCCGGAGTGTCCTCGCTGGCCATTGGCGCGAGTCTCGCCGCTCGCCCCTCCTGGGACAACGTGATACTGCCCCGCGGTGCTTTCTGCGCAGCGATGCGGGGCAGTCTCCTGCTAATCTCTGCCTTGGATGGACTCCACGACTCCCGGAGCGAGACAGGGCGGACCGCGGGCGGAGCTTTTCGTGCTTTCGGGCCCGGACGTCGGCCGCTCCTTCGAGGTTTTTCCCGGGGCGACCCTGGGCCGCGCGCCCGATCGGACCGTGGCGATGCGCGACAAATCGATCAGCCGCCACCACGCGCACTTCGAGCACGCGGACGGAGTCTGGGCGATCGTCGACGACGGCTCGACCAATGGGTTCGTCGTCGACGGAGTGCGCGAGCAGCGAGCGTTCCTGACCGACCTGCGCGAGTTCATGATCGGCGAGGTGCTCGTGCGCTTGCGCACGCAGATGTCGGAGGCTCCGGCTGCACCCGTCGCTCGCGTTGCCCCGGCTGCACCCGTTGTCGCGGCCGCGCCGCGCGCGCCAATCGCGGCGAGCGAGGAGCTAGACGATATCGAGATCGAGGAGGACATCACCGTACCCTCGGCCACGGTCATGAGCTTGCCGACCCGGCCCGCGGCGCCGGCGCCGATCGCGCGACCGCCTCCCTCCGCCGCCGGCGCACGCCCGGTCACAGACCCGGGATTCCAAGCCAAGGGTCAGCGCGCCCTGCAGTACCACAAGCAGGAAGCGCGCAGCGGGCTCTTCGTCACCGATCTCGAGCAGCGACCGCTGTGGGTGCGCGCCCTGGTCTTCGCGCTGGTGCTCGCGATCGCCGCGGCCTTGGCCTGGGGCGTGTACCGTGGAGTCCTTTCGCTGCGCGAAGGCGCGAGCTCGACGGCTCCCGCCGAAGAAGACGCCTGAGTCGCGCGCTCAGCGCTGAGCCTCGGACTCGAGCAGCACCGCGTCGCCGACCAGCAGTGCTGCGCCGATCACCTGGCTCGCCGTTCCGGCGTCGACCGCGCGCGGCCGATAGCCGCGGGCCTGGATCGAGACGCGCGCCGGCGCCTGGGGCAGGGCGAGCTCGAGCACGCCGCGTGTGTCCGAAGGCGCGCTGGGCAACCAGGTCGAGCCGTCCTCGATCGCGAGCCCGGTGAAGGGATCGATGCCGTGGGTCGCGACGGCGCCGCTGACCGGCTTGCCGGTGCGTGCGTCGAGCACCACCCAGCGGTGCAGGTAGCCGCGCACCAGCTCCAGCGTCGGCCGGCCCTCGCGCTCGGGCAGCAAGGAAAGATCGGACAGGTCGAGCTCGCGCCGCACGTAGCCGCGCTTCTCGACCACGAGGTGGGCGCGCGGCAATTGCGCTCCGCTGGGCACGAACATCAGGCCGTCCTCGTTGGAGGCCAGGGACAGGGCCGAGCCCGTGAGCGCGCTGACCACGCCGCCGATGCGCTCGGCGGCGCTGTCGCGGAACACGGCTGCCGTCGCGCCGCCCAGCGGCAATCCGCTTTCGGCGTCGACCACGCGCAGGGCCGTGAAACCCATGCGCGGAGCGTCGCGCAGCACGAAGGCCAGGTCGCTCGCGCCGAAGGCCGCGTCGACCAGCTCGGGATCGACCACCGGGCCGTCGAAGGAGGCTTGCATGCGCACGCGCAGGCGCTCGCAGGCTTCGCGGTGGTACTCGAAGCGGCCTTCGCGATCGGGTTGGAGCCGGGCTTCCTCGCGGCCGTCGACGCAGATCGAGACCCACAGCCAGGTGATCGGTTTTCCCTCGGCATCGCGCACGCTGCCGGCCACGGCGAGCGGCAATTCGGATCCGGGCAGGGTCAGGCGCACATCGGCCATCTGGCAGCTCGCGATCGAGAATTCTTCGCGCGTGGACGAGTGGGTCGACGGATCCTCGACGCTGGCCGCGTAGCGCCCGGGCTCGAGCGGCTGGAAACTCGCCGTGCCTTCGTGATCCGTCGAGCGGCCGACACTGGTGAAGGGCGCGTCGAGGCGCTCGAGTCTGGCCATCGCGCCGGCGAGCGGCGCTCCCTTGGCGCTCTCCACGCGCACGATCGCGCTGGCGCTGGTCGCGAGGCGCAGCTCGACTCGCCGGCTCGAGAGCGGCGCGGCGAGCTCGACCGTTTCGCTGCGCAGATCCTTCTGGAACTCCGCCTTGATGCGCAATCGTCCTCCGACGGACGCGGGATCGACGAGATCGAGGAACGCCAGGCCGTCGGCGTCCGTCGTCACGCGCGTCGACGGCGCGTCGCGGGTCGAGAAGGCGAAGGCCGGGCTCTCGAAATCGAACTGGACCGTCGCGCCTTCTTTGGGCGCACCGCTCGGGTCGAGCACCACGGCCTCGATGCGCATCCAGGCGCCGAAGACCTGGACTTCGATCGGCCCTGCGTTGGCGGTGAAGGCCTCGGCGTCGAGCAGATTCGGGATCGTCGAGCGCGCGACGGCGTCGGCGGCCTCGACTTCGATGGCGAAGCGCCGGCCGCGCAGGTGCTCGGGCGCGAAGAACAAGCCGTGGGCATTGGTCCGACCCTCGGCGAGCAGGCTCGAAGTCTGCGCCGCCACGGAGTCCGGCTCGAGCTCGAGATCGAAGAGGCGCACGGTGAGCTCGGCGATGGGCCGACTGGTCGTGCCGCGCACGAAACGCATCGGAAGACCACTCGAATCTGGCGCGACCGCCGCCTCGATCGAAGCTCCCACGACTGCGGGCTGCTCGCTGCGCGCCTGGGTGCTCGTCTCCGCGGCCGGCATGCCGACGTCCAGCTCCGTCGAGGCCAGGGTCTTGCCTCGGGAATCGAGCTCGACGCCCTCGCGCGGACTTCCCGACCACGACACGGCCAGGACTAGGATCGAGACGAGCGCGGCGAGGCCGATCAGCACACCGGCGGTGCGCCAAGCTCTGGATCCTGAATGCATGAAGAGCCGCACAGGTGGCGGGGGCGTGGCAGCCCGATGTCACTGGGCAGTTGGAATCTGGCAGGGATCCACGTTGCAGCGATTTTTACGTCGGAGGCTTCTGGACCGCGGTCTCCCAGGCAGCAACCAGGCGCGTGGCGGAATCCTTCCAGGTGAAACGCTCGCTGCGCAGTGCCGCGGCGTCGAGCTCGCGAGCCGGCGTCGCGAGGGCCGCTCGGATCGCCTGTGCGCACTCGGCGGGATCATCGGGTGCGAAGCTCGGCGTTTCCGGGCCCGCGATCTCGCCCAGGGCGCCGGCGCGGCTGATCGCCAGGGGGACTCGGGCGCGCTGTGCTTCGAGCACGGGAATTCCGAAGCCTTCGAGCTGCGAGGGGATCACGACCGCGGCTGCGCTGGCGTAGAGCTCCGCCAGCAGGCCGTCGTCGAATGCGCCGATGAACTCGACGCGATCCGCGACGCCGAGCTCGGCCGCCAGATCGCGCAGCCGCTGCTCTTCCCCCAGCTTGGATTCGCCGGCGAGCAGCAATCGCGGCAAACCCGGATCGACGGCCATCGCACGCAGCAGGAGCTCGAGATTCTTGCGCCGCTCGACGTGGCCGACGTGCAGCAGCGGGGCATCGTCGAGCAGTCTTCTCGGCAGCGGATCGAAGTGATCGGCCGCATTGGGCACGACGTGGATTTTTCCGGCGTTGCGCGGGAAGCGCGCGAGGACCTGCTCGCGCACCTGCTCGCTGACCGTGATCACCGCCGCGGCGCCGTCGACGGCGTTGCCGATCAGCTTGCGCGCGATCAAGCGTCTCGACATCGGCGTGTGCTCGAGCTCGAGGGCGCGCAAGTCGTGGATCGTGACGCTGTACGGAGTCTTCAGGGCGCGTGGGACAGGCAGGTGTCCGGTGTGCACGAGGTCGAACTCGCGTTTGGCTTCGCGGGCGGCATCGAGGGCGGCGCGCAGGGCGCGGCCTTCGAGCGTCGCGCGCACGAGCACGGGGTGGGCGGAAACGCTCGACGCGATGCGCTCGACGTTGTCCGGCAGGTCGAAGGCGACTTTCTCGCGGCCTTCGAGCACGGCGAGCGATCCACCGCGCTCGAGCAGCAGGCTCGCGGCGAGCGGCAGGAGATGGGCGTTGTGACGGCGCACGCCGCCCATCGGCTGGGAGAGCACCACGGCGCTGACGAGCACGCGCAGATTCATGCGAATTCCCTCCACACTTCGGCGATGCGCTCGGCGCAGACGGACCAGCTGCGCGTCGCGGCGTGGGCGCGCCGCAATGGATCGCGCGGCGTGTCGTGGAGGCTTTGCTCGATGCCCTCCGCGACCGACGTCGCGTCGTCGGGATTCACTTCGATGCCGAGGCCCGCGGCAACTTCGCTTGGAGCGCTGTGGCGCGGAACGATCACGCTGCGCCCGGCGGCGAAGGCTTCGAGCACCGGCAGGCCGAAGCCTTCGCTGTGCGAGAGCAGCGCGATTGCACTCGATTCGTGGATCAAGGCGACCAGCAAGGCTTCGTCCACCTGGCCGAGCCAGCGGACTTCATGTTCCAAGCCCAGGGATTTCGCGAGGGCCTGATCGCGCAGCGCGTCGGGACCGATCGCGCCGCTGACGGCGATCGCGACAGCCGGCATGCCGCGGCGCTTGCGCTCGCCCATGCCGCGCAGCAGGGCAGCGAGGTTCTTCTTGGCGCGCACAGCGCCGATGGCGAAGACCGCGCCGCTCGCGTCCGCGATGTGCAGCAGCTCGCGCGCGCGAGCTTGCACCTCGACGCTCGGCACATGGCCGAAGTGCTCGGCGTCCACGCCCCAGGAGCAGACGCTGACGCGCTTCGCCAGCGGGCCGACGCCGACTTCGCGCGCGACGAATTCGCTGCCGCACAGGATCCGATCGGCGCGGCGGCTCGCGAGCCTGGCCCAGAATCGATGGCCGAGTCCGGAATTCTCCGCCGCGCCGTGCAGCCAGGGCAGCTCGTGGATGGTCTGCACGCGCACGCCGGGGCCAAGCAGCGCGAAAGCAGAGACGAAGGAATGCAGGCCGACGAGACCGCGCTCGCGGACGAGCAGCGGCAGCTTGACCTGGCGCCAGACGCGCAGATTCTCGCTGGCTTCCGGCTGCATTCGCAGCGCGGTCAGCCCGGGCAGCCGCTCGAGCGCGGCCATCGCGTTCGACACCAGGCGCACGATTCCCGGCGGATGGGCGCGCACCAACGCCGATGTGTCGAAGCCGATTCGCATGGAGAGCGTGGTAGCTTAGTCGCGATGAGCTCTGCGACGCCTGGTCGGACCGTGGCTTTCCTGATCGACCGCTGGGAACCCGAGCGCGGCGGAGCCGAGCGCGCGCTGGCGGCGCTGGCGAAGCACCTCGGCGAACGCGGCCATCGCGTGCTCGCCTTCGCGCGCCGCGCGAGCCCAGGCGCTCCGGGGGAATTTCACGCGGTCGCCACCGGCGGCTGGTCGCGGAAGAGCCGCGAGCGAGCCCTGGCGCGGGCCTTGACCGCCGCGGCGCGCGAAGCGGGAGCGGACGTGACGATCGGGATGCGCCACCTCGAGGAAGTCGACGTGTTCTGGCCCCACGCCGGAGCCCACGCGCGCGGGCTCGAGGCCAGGGAAGCGGCGCGGAGGCGGCCGGGATCCGCTGCAGCAGCTGGTGAGGCAGGATCGGACGAAGATGCGTCGGAGCCTGCCGGACGCCACGCGCTGTTCTGCGAGCTCGAACGCCAGTTGTGCGAGGGCGGCGGCGCGGGACGGATCGTCTGCGTGTCGAAGCTCGTCGCCGATGAATTGCGCGAGCTGTATCCGAGCTCGGCGCCGCGGCTCGAGCTGGTCCCGAATGGCATCGACCTCGAGCATTTTTCGCTCGCGGCTCGCGCGGAACGCGGGGCTGCGCTGCGCGCGGAGCTGGGACTGCAATCGTCCACGCCGCTGATCGCTTTCCTCGC
Source organism: Planctomycetota bacterium (assembly GCA_035490315.1). Lineage (GTDB taxonomy): Bacteria > Planctomycetota > UBA1135 > UBA1135 > JADJQU01. The sequence goes on along the minus strand of DATHET010000043.1, from coordinate 30,469 downwards.
CCACGACGCGGAGCTCAAGGGTTTGCCGACGCTGCTCGATGCGCTGGTGTTGCAGGCTCGACCCGACGTGCAGCTCCTGATCGCCGGTCCGCGGCCGCTCGAGCGCTGGAAACGCCGCGCCGAGCGCGCGCTTGGGGCTTCGCGCGTCCATGCCTTCGAATCGATCGATGCCGCCGCCGCGCTTTCGGCCGCGGACCTGCTCGCCCATCCGACCTGGCGCGACACTTCGGGCCTGGTCCTGCTCGAAGCCCAGGCCGTTGGAACTCCGGTGGTGACCACGCGGCGCGCGGGGGATGCGAGCGTGGTGCGCGAAGGCGTCAGCGGGACTGTGCTCGCTGATCCGGGCGACGCCCTCGCTCTCGCCGGAGCGATCACGCGCTGGCTCGAGCGCGCGAAGCAGGGCAAGGTCGACCGCGCCGCCGTGCGCGCCGCCGTTGCGCACCGCGGACTGGACACCTGGCTCGCCGCGATGGAGACGATCGTCCTGGCGGCAAGCGATTCGCGCCGGCTCGCTGCGCGCGAGTAGAGACTGCGAAGCAGGACGCGCGACGCGCTTTCGCGCTACGATCGTCCTATGTCGATCACGCCGACCACCTGTCCGCTCGATTGTCCCGACGCTTGCGGCGTGCTCGTGGAGGCCGACGAGCGCGGCTCCTTCGTCAGTCTGCGCGGCAATCCGGCCCACGGGTACTCGCAAGGGCATCTGTGCTCCAAGACGGCCTCGTACGGCGACTTGATCCAGAGTCCGTCGCGCTTGCGCACGCCGCTGGTGCGCGATCACGCAGGCGTTCTCGTCGCGTCGAGCTGGGAACGAGCGATCGACTTGATCGCGCAGCGCATGCGCGGAATCCAAGGCAGCCAGATCCTCGCCGCCTGGTACGCGGGCTCGATGGGCATGGTCGCGCGCAGATTCCCGTTGCGCATGATGCACGCCCTCGGCGCGACGCTGGTCGACGGCGGTCTGTGCGACAACACCGCCTCCGCGGGGTACGAGAACGTGCTCGGTCGCGTGATCGGATTCGATCTCGAGCACACCGACGAGTGCGATTTCGTCCTCTTGTGGGGCTGTGACATGGCGCGCACGGTGCAGCACCTGCAGCCCGCGGTGCAGCGCCTGTGCAAGCGCGGCATCCCCGTGATCGCGATCGACATCTACGAGACCGACACGCTGCGCGCCCTGCGGCGCTGGGGCGGTCAGGGCTTGATCGTGAAGCCGGGATCGGACGCCGCGCTGGCCCTCGCCTTGTGTCGGCTCGCTTTCGAGCGTCAAGCAGCGGACCGCGCGTTCCTCGAACGCGAGACCCAGGGGTTCGCAGAGTTCGAAGCCCATGTGCGCGCCGGTCACGACCTCGCCTGGGCCGAAAAGATGACCGGGTTGCCGCGAGCAGAGATCGTGAAACTCTTCGAGCAGCTCACACGCGCCTCGCGGCCGCTGGTCAAGACCGGCGTCGGCTGGACGCGGCGGCGCAACGGCGGCATGTCGATGCGCGCAGTCTGCTCCTTGATGGCGGTGCTCGGCCGTGTCGATCGGCTGCATTACGAGAGCTTCGACACCTTCCGGCTCGCCGAGGGCGTGATCGAGCGCGCCGATCTGCGTCCCGCTGGAGCACCCGACGCGCGCGTCGCCCACGTGCAGCTCGGCCGCGAGCTGGAGAGCGGTCGCTACCGCGCCCTCTTCGTCTGGGGTCACAACCCCGCGGTCATGTGTCCCGACGCGCTGCGCGTGCGCCGCGGCTTGGAGCGCGAAGATTTGTTCGTCGTCGTGCACGAGCAGTTCCTGACCGAGACCGCCGAGCGCGCCGACGTCGTCCTGCCGGCGACGATGTTCGCCGAGCACGCCGACGTGTACCGCAGCTACGGCCATCGCCGCATGCAGCTCGCGCAGCGCGCCTGCGTGCCCCAGCCGGGACCGCGGACCAACGTCGAGACCTTTTCCGCGATCGCGCGAGCGATGGGGCTTCCGCCCGCGACCTACGACGTCACGCCCGAGTCGCTGTGCGAGGAATTGCTCGAAGCTTCGCGCCAGCGCATCGGAGAAAAAAATCTCGAGCGCCTGCGCTCGGGCGAGCCGGTCGCGATCACTCCCGCGCCGCTCGTGGGCAAGCGCTGGGACACGCCGAGCGGTCTGATCGAGCTGCGCAGTCCCGCCGCGGCGGCCGAGGGCCTGCCGGAGCTTCCGAGCTACGTCCCCGACGACGCCTGCGGGGGCCGCGGCGCGTTCTGGCTGACTCCCGCGCCGTCGAAGTTCGGGTTGAACTCGACGTTCAGCCACAGCGCTCGGCACATAGCGCGCGCCGGCCGTCCGCGGGTCTTCGTGCACCCCGACGACGCGGCGCGAATCGGTGTCGAGGACGGCAAGCCCGCGCGGCTCTCGAACGAGTACGGCGCGGTGACCCTCGACGTCGAGTGTTCGACAGCCATGTCGATCGGTGTGCTGCGCGTCGACGGCGTCCCGCGCTCCTGCGACGTGCCCGAGGGCGTGGGCATCAACGCGCTCGTCGCGCCGGATCTTTCCGATCTCGGCCGCGGGAACGTGCTCTATTCCACGCGCGTCGACCTGGAACCGGTGCGCGTCTGAGCAACGTTCACAGGGCGGGCTTGCGCGTCATCAACCAGGCAACCACGTCCGCGCGCTGCTGATCGGTCATCAGCACATTGCCCATCTTCGTCATCGGGTTGTCGAACTTCGTGTCCTTCAAGTACGCGCCGAGCCAGCGTTCGTAGCGTTTGACGAGGTCCTTTTCCGCGAGAATCCCGTCGATGCTCACCTGCTCCGCCGCATAGGCCTTGGCGAAGCGCGTCTTCAGCTCCTCGACGCGCTTGTCGTACTCGCGGACCACCTGGCCCGCGAGGGCGATCGACTTCTCCATCGGCGGCGCGATCATCCCGCCATTGCCGTCGATGTAGTGGCAGAACCTGCATTTCTGCAGCGCGAAGGACTCACCGCGGCGCGGATTGCCCGGCTCGAGCTTTTCCTTGCCGCAAGCCGCCGCGAGGGCGAGTGCGGTGACGGCGAGGAACAGGACGGCGACGGTCGCTCGGCGGTGGTGGCGCATGAAGCCCGCCATTCTGTACCTTGCGAGCGTGGATCTCCACCTCGCGGACAAGACGGTCCTGATCACCGGCGCGTCCGGCGGCATCGGCCGCGCGCTGGCCGAGGTCTTCGCGGCCGAGGGCGCGTCGCTGGCTCTGTTCGCCTCGGCCCACGCGGCCGACCTGGAAGCCTACGTCGCGACTCGCGACTGGCGCGCGCGCGCCGTCTGTCTCGCCGCGGACCTGCGCGAACCGCGCGCCGTGGAGCAAGCCTTCCACCAGGCGATCGCGCGCTTCGGCCGCGTCGACGTGTGCGTGGCGAACGCCGGCGCCTGGCCGCGCGAGAATCAACTGCTGCACGAGGCCTCGGTCGAGCGCATCCGGTCCACGCTGGATTCGAATCTGTTCAGCGCGCTCTGGACCGCGCGCGCCTTTTTCGCGGCCTTGAAGCAATGCGGCCCGCGCAACGACGGTCACGGCGCGGCCCTGACCTTCATCGGCTCGACGGCGGGCCGCTTCGGCGAGCGCCACCACGCCGACTACGCCTGCGCCAAGAGCGGCCTGCAGGGCCTGGTCGCATCGCTCAAGAACGAGATCGTGCTGCTCGATCCCTTCGCGCGGGTCAACCTCGTGCAACCGGGCTGGACCGCGACGCACATGGTGCGGCCGGAGCTGCAGGAGCGCGGAACCATCCAGCGCGTCACGCGCACCATGCCGCTGCGTCAGCTCGCGCGCGCCGTCGACATCGCGCGCATGGTCGCCGGGCTCTCGTCGCCGACCCTTTCGCGCCACGTGTCCGGCGAATCGATCACGGTCGCGGGCGGGATGGAGGGCAGGGTGCTGTGGAACCCCGAGGACATCGACGAGGCTGCGGTGCGCGAGCGCTTGAGCAAGGATTGATGCTCAGTTCTCGCCGGTGAGCACCCAGGCCGCCCATTCACGGGTGGGGGAACGGCGGCGGCGCATTTCATTCTTCGCGCGCCACAAGGCCTCGCCCTTCGGCAGGTGATCGACCCAGATGCCCTTGTAGAAGGCGAGCATCAGCGCGCTCGTCGCTTCGTCCGAGACGCTCCAGCGCGCGGTGAGCGCGCTGCGCGCGCCGGCCGCGTGCAGCGCGCTCTGCAGCGAGGCCACGCTCTGGCCGCTGCGGCGCACGCCGAGGCTCGAATCGCAGGCCGAGAGCACGGCCAGCTCGCAGCCGTTGAGGTCCAGGTAGGCGAGCTCCTCGGCGGTCAGCACTCCGCGGGTGCGCTCGACCACGTCGACCGGCGCGTTGGCTCCGGCGAGGGCGAGACCGCAGAGCACGCGCGGCGAAAGTCCGCGGACTTCGCGCTCGAAGTTGGAACCAGAGCTCGCCGAAGCGTCGAGCGAAGCGATCGCTTCGGGCGCGGAGAAACCGTGGGTCGCGATGTGCAGCCAGCGGGCCCGCGGCGCGAGCTCGGCCAGGGCCGACTTGGTCGCCTCGGCGCCGGCGAGCACGCGTGCTTGCGAGGTCTCACCGGGTCGGGCGCGGAACATCCCGGCCACCGCGGCGACTTCCGCGCCGGATGCGACCAGCACCGGGAAGTGCGCGGGGCGCGGAGGCATGCGATCGCCGCCGAGCTCCGACCCTCCGCCGCGCGAAAGGGGCTTGCTCGCCGCATCGACGGCTGGCGCCGCCTCCTTCGGCTTGGCGAAGGGCGCGTCGAAATCGATCCCGCCCAGCGCGACGAGGTCGCGCGCCGAGACATCCTTCGCGCGCTCCTCCGTGAGCTCGCCGAGATGGGTGCGCAGCTCGATCTGGATCTCGTCGCCGACCACGCCATCGCCCTGCGGCAAGGCCTCGAGCGGAATCAGGTGCAGGACGTCGTCGGGCGCCACGATCCAGCGCCGCGCGTCGCCGGCGGGCTCGCGCAGCTTGTCGACGAGCAGCTCGCGCAATTCCACGCCGCTCTTCTGTTGAGCCTCGGGCGCACCCGCGCTCGCGCCGATGCCGATCGCAGTCCGCCAGCGTTCGAGCGCGCGCTCGATCGCCGCCGCGGGCCCGAGCTCGACGCGCCGCAGCGAGCCGTCGTGGCGCAGCACGAAGGCAGCGTAGTAGCCGAGGCGCCCCTCCTCGTCCTCGCCGATGTCGATGTCGTAGCGCCGGAACGAAATCGCGGCCGAGCCGTCGGGCAGGTGCTTGGCGATCTCCGCGGGCTTGGCGCTGATCCGCGAGAGGGGGCCCAAGCCCGCGACGCTGGCGGTGAGACGCTGCTCCAAGAGGCCGCGCTCGAGGGCCGCTTTCTGGTATTCCTCGCGGCGGCCGCTCTGCGCGAACTCGGCCATCTGCGCGCTCTTGGAGCGCAGGTCGTCGCGCAGCTTGCGCGCTCCGTCGTCGCTGGCGCAGGCGCGATCGAGGAACGCCAGGGCCCGCGTGCCGGTCCAGGATGCCTGGCGCGAAGTCTCGACCAGCTCGAAGACCAGTGCGGCATCTTCGCTCTTCAGGCAGCGAGCGATCACGACGTCGACGAGCGGAGAGAGCGAGCAGGCGCGCAGCTCCGCTTCGCGCGGCGACAGCGACGCGGTGGCCGCGGCGAGGCTCGGCAAGAGCCGCTGGCCAACGTCGCGCAGGATGTCTCGGGCGCGCTCTGGCTTGCGATCCTCGATCGAGCCGGCGAGTGCGCACTGGATGTGCAGGGTCAGGCCGTGTTCCTGTCCCAGCCGGCGCATGCTGATCTCGAGCGCGTGCTCGAAGAGTTTCTCGGCTTCCTCGGACTTCCCGAGCGGGAGCAGGGCTTCGGCCTGATTCGATTCCTCGATCAGGAGCGAGTACTCGTCGTCGGGATATTTCTCCTTGAGCTGGGCGAGCAGCTCCACGCCGATCTCGACCGACTCCGCGTGATTGCCGAGCCTGTCCAGCTCGCGCGCAAGGCCCGATCTGGCGTGGATCGTCGCGATGTTGTCGGGGCCGAAGGCATTGCTGCAAGCTTCGGAGAGCTTGGCGGCCATGTCGGCGGCTTCTTCGTGACGGCCCTGGTCGGCGAGGGCCCACAAGAGGCCCGTGCGCGCGTTGAGCAGGACCGGATTGCTGGGCACGCCCTTTTTCTCGAGCCGCTCGACCACGCCCTCGAGCAGGATCCGCCCGCTCTCGAAGTCGCCGAGATCGAGCAGGGCATTGGCGAGGTTCTGCCGCGTGCGCTCGATCGAGAGGTGGCCCGGCGGATAGACCTTCTCGTCCCAGGCGAGCACGTCCTCCAATAAAGTACGCGCCGCGATCGGATCGCCCGAGCGCCGCAGCGACAAGGCCAGGTTCTGGCGAGCGAACATCACGTCGGCGTGGTCGGCGGGCCGCGAGAGGCTGAAGATGCGGTGCACGTGCTCGCGGTTGGCGACGGCTCCATCGACGTCGCCGAGCTTGTCGAGGATGTTGCCGAGATTCGCGAAGGCCCACTGGATCTCTGGATCGTCGGCGTCGTGGGTCTTCAAGAGCCTCTCGACGACATCCGCCATCAAGAGCCGCGCGCCTTCGCCGTCGTGCTTGTAATGCAGCACCGAGGCGAAGTTCGACATCGCGTCGAGCAGGCGCGGATCGTCCGGCGGCAGGCTGCGCCGCGCCCACTCGAGCGGAATCTCGAGCATGTCGCGGCTGCGATCGGTTTCCCCTAGCGCCAGGTAAGCCATGCCGAGGGTGGCGCGGATCACCTGCACCTTCTCGGCGTCGGATCCCAGGGTCGCGGTGCGGAAGGCGAGCACGGGCTCGAAGATCTGGACGACGCACTCGGTGTCGTTCATCTGCGACGCGAGTGTGCCCAGTTGCGTCAAGGCCTCGGCGATCTGGCCGCTCGCCTCGCGGTCAGGGACTTCGAGCAGGGCCGCGACCGCTTCGCGCAGCGCCGCGCGAACGTCGCCCGGGCTGCCGCTCTTTTTCAGCTCGCGGGCCTGGTCGAGGGCCGCGCGAGCCTCGGTCGCAGCGGCCTGGGTGGCCTCGGTCTCCTTGGGGACCATTCGCTGCTCCGCGGCGGGGGCACTCGGCGGCTCCTGCGCGGGCGCGAAGGCTGCGAGGAGCGCCAGTCCCAGTCCGATCCAGCCTCTGCGTGCCACGCGGCAGATTGTGCCACTCGAGGGCGAAGCCGTCAGCGATCAATTTCCCGCGCGCGCGTAGGCAGCGAGGGTTTTGCGCGCGCATTCGCGCCAGGTGAATCGAGCCGCGCGCTTGCGGCCGCGCGCGGCGAGGTCGCTCGCCAGCTCGGGCTCGCGGAGCAGACTGCGCAGTGCAGCGGCGATCGCGTCGACGTCGAGGGGATCGACCAGGAGCGCGGCGTCCCCGCAGACCTCGGGCAGGCAGGTCGTGTTGCTGGCGACGACGGGCAGGCCGTGGACCATTGCTTCGAGGGGTGGGAGCCCGAAACCCTCGCTCAAGCTCGCGAACACGAAGGCCTGGGCCTCGGCGTAGAGCAGGGCGAGCTCGGAGTCGGAGACGGACTGGCGCCATTCGACGCGTTCGCGGGCCTTCGATCGCTTAAGGGCGGCTTCGAAGGCTTCTGCTCCGTGCCCGCGCGGGCCGACCACGATCCAGCGCTCGGGCATGCCTTCCGCGACGAGCTGCTCGAACGCTTCGAGCATGCGCAGATGATTCTTGCGCGCGTCGACGCGCGAGACGCTGAGCAGGAAGGGCTGGGCCTTCGATGCAAGCGCGTTGCGCATCGTCGCGCCGCGCGCGGCGTGATCGCAGCCGAGCTCGGTGACCACGACCTGCTCCGCTCGCGCTCCCAGGCGCGCGACGACCTCGCCCGCGACGAAGTGCGTCGGAACGAAGACCAGTTTCGCGCGCCGCACCTGGTCGCGCGCCGCGCGCTCCATGCGCAGGGCGCCGTCATCGGCGAGCCAGCCTTCGCGCTCGAGGTAGATGCAATCGAAGATCGTCGCCACCTCGCGAGCCCTGCGCACCGGAAGCAGGTTCGGCTGGGTGTGGTGGAAGAGGTCGACGCCGCCGAGCAGATCGTCGACCCCGCGCGAGCTGGCGCGCAGCAGGCTCGACGTCCACTTCGAGGGAACCCGCCAGCGAACCGAGCGGACTTTCGAGCCCGCCAAGCCAAGCTCTTCGGCCGTGAACTTCGAGGGCGCGAGGGTCGAGCCGAACAGGCGCAGGCTTTCCCCGGCTCCTTCCTGGATCAGGGCGCGCACCAGCTCGCGCGTGTAGCGGCCGATCCCTTCGCGATTGACCAGCGCGGGGCGGTAGTCGAGCCCGACGCGCACGGGCGAATTCATTTGCGGACCAGCCAGACGTAATCGGCCGCGCGAGCGAGCTCCGCGTCGACGCGCGCGGGATCGCGCTCCTCGCTGCGCATCGTGACCACGCCGATCTTCAGCGAAGGCTGGCGGCGCAGCAGGCGCTCGACGGTTCCGAGGCGATAGTCGGAATGGAAGTGGCCACAGTAGTGCACGACGATTCGACCCGAAGGAGGAGTCAACAGGGCCCTTTCGATAGACTCGGCCATCGCTTCGTCCTTGACGCACTGCGCGAGGAACCACAGCGCGAGCCCGGGCTCGGTCGAGTCGGGCTCCTTGCCCATCACGATCGCGAAACGCCGGCGGTATTCGCCGGGAGCCGCGATGATTTCGCGCGGCATGAAAGCCTGGCGCGCGACGGGAGCGAGCCCCTCGTGGGAGACGCGCGAGGCCAGTGGACGCGGCACGTTCGCCGCGATCACGGGCAGGTTGTGGGACTTCGCGAGCTCGACCATCGGGCGGTAGTGCGGGCGGTAGTTCGGCCAGGACTTGGTTTTTCGAAGGAAAGTTTCTTCGTCGATCTCGCCGGCGAGGTAGCGATCGAGCTCGGTCTGGGCGTCGCGCTCGATCATCTCGAAGGACAAGCTGCCATTGGGCCGCAGGGCGAGGATGCGTTCGGTCAGTGCGAGCTGCAGGGCGTGGCCGACGTCCTGGTCGTGCTCTTCGCCGAGGAAGACGACGTCGCAGAGCGCGAGCTTGCTCGCCATTTCGTCGAGGTCGACGGTCTTGCCGCTCTTCGTCTCGACCGCGATCCAGGCTCCGCCGCTGGAGCCGCCACCGGAGTCGAGCGAGCCGCGAGCTGCGCACCCGACGAGCGAGAACAGGAGGAAGAGAATCGGGAGCGCGAGGCGGGGCTGGGGCATTTGGGGATTGTACGGAGTTGCTGATTTGATCGAGCCAGTACGGAGTCAGGTGAATTCGTCCGGAGTCTTGATGGCGAGCCGCGCGCCGCGAATGCGGCGCGCGGCTTGCCATCACGACTCCGGACGAATTCACCTGACTCCGGGTACACTTCGCCGCTTCCCCGGCCCGCCTCCTTCACCCGGAACCCACGCACCGCGAATGCTCGAGCGAGAGCACGTCACTGTCATCATTCCCGCGTACAACGAGGAAGCGACGATCGCGGCAGTTGTCTCGGATTTTCGCTCGCGCGCGGGGGTCGACGAGGTGCTGGTCGTCGACAACAATTGTCGCGACAGGACGGCCGAGCTGGCGCGCGCCGCCGGGGCTCGCGTCGTGAGCGAAACGCAGGCCGGCTACGGCTGCGCCTTGCGCGCTGGCATGGACGCGGCCGTCGACGGCGTGCTCGTGCTCGCCGAAGCCGACGGCTCGTTCAAGGCCGAGGACCTGCCGAAATTCCTGGCTTACCTCGAGCCCGACACACTGGTGATGGGCACGCGCACCACGTCGCAGATGGTCGATCAAGCCGCGAACATGCGCTCCCTGCTGCGCTGGGGGAACGTGATCGTCGGCAAGCTGGTCGAGGTCGCCTGGTACCTGTCGATGGAGCCGCGATTGACCGACGTCGGTTGCACCTACCGCGCCCTGCACAAATCGACCTGGACCCGCATCCGGCCAGGAGTGCGCGAGCGCGGTCCCGCGTTTTCGCCCGAGATGATGTGCGAAGCCCTGCGCCAGCGGATCCGGGTGATCGAGATCCCGGTGCACTACTACGCCCGCATGGGCGGCGAATCGAAGCACTCGGCCAACTACCGCAAGATCTCGATGACTGCCCTGCGGATGTTGCGGGCGATCGTGCGCAAGCGATTGTCCTTGGGATAGCCGCTCCAGCTTCGGCGGCCGGCGAACCGACAGTAGACTCCCGCCCCATGGAATCGAACTCCGCGCAGTCCACCGTGAAGTCCCGTCACACGGGCGTGATCCTTTCCGCCGGCAAGGGCAGCCGCATCGATCCGTTCAACACGCGCTATCCCAAGCCGATGCTGCCGATCGTCAACCGGCCGATCCTCGAGCATCAGGTCGAGCAGATGAAGTCGGTCGGCATCCGCGAGATCGTGATCGTCGTCGGCCACTTGCAGGAGCTGATCCGCGAGCACTTCGGCGATGGCTCGCGCTTCGGCGTCGCGATCCGCTACGTCGAGCAGAAGCACGCGCTCGGAATCGCCCACGCGGCCATGCAGCTCGAGCGCCACGTGTCGGGGCCTTTCCTGTTGTTCCTCGGCGACATTTTCTACGTCGCGAAGGACCTCCAGGCGATGGTGCGCACCTTCGAGTCCGGCGGCGTCAACGGCGTGCTCGCGGTCAAGCGCGAGAGCGATCCCGCCGCGATCCAGAAGAATTTCGCCGTGACCATCGACGACCATTTGAATGTTTCCAAGGTCGTCGAAAAGCCGCGCTACCTGGTCAACAACCTCAAGGGCTGCGGCATGTACATGTTCGGGCCGGAGATCTTCGACGCCCTGCGCCAGACTCCGCGCACGGCGATGCGCGACGAATACGAGTTGACCACCGCGATCCAGATCTTCATCGACAGCGGCTACCGCGTGAAAGCCTGCGAGGTCGTCGACTGGGATTACAACATCACGTTTCCGGTCGATCTCCTCGATTGCAATGCGCGTTTCCTGCGCCACAGCGGCGCGAAGAACGCGATCTCCTCGAGTGCGCGCATCCACGCTGGCGCGACCTTGGAAGGAGCGGTGATCGGCGACGACGTGGTGATCGACAATCCCATTCGCGTGATCAATTCGATCCTGCTGCCGGGCACGCACATCGTCGATCGCGAGGACGTGGTCGACAGCGTCGTGCTGAAGGAGCTGCGCATCCACTGCCCGTTGACGGCGAAAGATCCAGTCAGCTAGCGGGGGCGCGCAGGCCAGAGGATCAGGAGCAGACCCGCGATCACGCCCGCGGCGAAGAGCCACAGGCCTGTCTTGACGGATTCGGGCGCGTACTCGGCGTGCAGCGATTTTTCTCCGGCGGGGAGGAACACGGCGGATGAAATCCCGTCGGCGCGAGCGATCGACAGCGACGCCCCCGAAGCCGCGACGACGTTCCAGCCCGCGTAGATCGACCAGGGTTCGCTGACCACCAGCCAGCGGCCGCGCGCGGCATCCGAGCGTTCCACGAGCGTCGAATCGGAAGCGCGCCGCGTCAGGCGATCGATCGAGGGCTCGAGCTTCAGGGCGTCGATCGCCAGCTTGTCGTGCACCAGCAGGAGCACGCGAGCCTGCTCCTCGTCCGAGACCTCGGCGCTGATTTCGATCACGCGCTCGCCCTTGCCGTCCGCGCGCATCGCTCCCACGGTTTGCCGCGCCTCGGGCGAAGACGGGCCGCGCAAGATCAAGAGGTCGATGCCGGCGCGCTCGTCGGCCGAAAGCTCGCGATCGGCGCGCAACTGCAGCGTGGCGCATTCCAGCAGGGGAGTGGTTCCCTCGTCGAGGATCGCGTAGGCGACCTTGCAATCATCGTCGCCGTAGACAGCCGCGACGACCGAGGGCTCGACGGCCCGCTGACGAGCCAGGGCGTTCTCGATCACATCATCCCCGTCCGCGAACTGAGGGAAGATGTCCTCCCGTGCCGGCGGTCTGCCCGGTGCCTTCGTCGTCGACACCAGGTAGCGCACCGAAAGCGTCGAGCGCCGGCGGAAGCGCTGAACATCGGTCAGCTTGGCGCTGGAGCCATACAGGTGTTGCTCCAGATCGCGCGGCCACACGTGACCCAGGTAACCGGCGGGAGTCTCGACCTCGAGAGCGGTGGAGATGAACTGCTCGTTGCGATTCTCCGGCGTGGTCCGGTCGACGTACATCGCGCGCCATTCGGTCCCCGCTCTGCGCGCCGCTTCGGGCCACTGTGTGTAGCGCGAGAGCAACTCGCTGAAGCGCTCGGGGTGCTTCAGGACGGGCTCGAATCGGAACGAATAGGCGAGCAGTGGCGCGAGCATGGCGGCGAGCACGCCACCCGCGATGCTCGCCGCGAGCGGCCTTTCGCGCAGGCGTGCGAACCGCGACAACACCCAGCACATCCCGAGTCCTGCAAGAATTGGCAGGAACGCGTTGACCCCGCTCCACGCACGGTCCGCATTGCGCACGTGATCGAACAACGGCAAATAGTCGTACAGGAACCGGTGCAGCGGCGTCCCCAGCGCGACCAGGAAGAAGCAGATCACCAGCCCGAAGGCCAGGCGCACCACTCCGCTGCGCAACAACGGCAGCGCGAGCAGCGCGAGAGCGATCGTGGTTCCGAAGAAGGTGAACATGATCACCCGCCCCAGGACCTCATCCCAGTAACCCATGCTCCCCGTCGAGAACGTCTTGCCGACCGCCTCGCTGTAATCGAGCACCGCCGCGCGGTTGGTCACGGCGACCCACTCCCGATACGGAAGGAATTTTCCGCCCACGATCAAAGCCGCGGTGAGCGCCGCCAGCAGGCCGAAGCTCACGACGCGCAGGGCTCGCGCACGTCCGCCGAGCAGTCCCAGGAACAGAATCCAGGCCGCGACCGAGATCGCCGCGTAGGGAATGACGAACAAGCCGCCGGTCTGGATCTGGAATCCGAGCAGCAAACCAAGACATCCCGCAGCGCGCAAAGGACGCGGCCCGTCGAGCAAGGCTTCCGTCGCGAGCAGGACCCAAGGGATCAGCGCGTGCGTCGCTCCGTACGCGACGAAATTCAAATGATCGATGCGCGTCCACATCGAAAGCGAGAACACGCAGGCCGCGACCATCGCTCCGCCGATCGCGACCGCGCCGGATCCGCTCTCGACGTCGACGCGCTTCCACAACCTGCGCACCAGGAGGAACATCCCCAGCGCCGCGAGCGAAAGGTGCGTGAGGATCGTGAGGTTGATCGTCCAGATCGGCGTGAAGAAACGCGCGAAGAGCAGGACCGGCGGGTACAGCGTCGGGTTCTCGGGATTCGCGTGGAACGGCGAGCCCGCGTAGAGCCAGGTCTGCCACAGCGGAAGCTGACCTTCCTTCTGCAGCGCGTCGCACAGGATCTTGTAGCGCGGGTATTGCAGCTGCGCCGTGTCGGCGGTGTACAGGATCCGCTCGCCGGAAACGTAGGGCAGATGGAACAGGATCGGCAGCAGTGCGACGAAGAAGCACGCGCCCCACAGAAGCTTGCGATCCCTCGCTCGCTCGTCCTCAGTCCGCGCCATGTCCGGTCACTCTAGGGGTAGGAAGCTCGACAGCCAGGCGCAGATCACGAACAACACCGGCCCCGCGCTCCAGGCCAACAGAGCCTTACCCCGGAAGGGAAGAACGCCACGCCGCGCCAGGGCAATCGCGGCGCCGCAGGCGACGAAGCTCTCCGTGGCGAAGGTCGTCATGCCCGCGCCCGTGATTCCGTACCTCGGAATTGCCCAGAAGTTGGCCGCGACGTTGAGCGCGAGGCCGCCGAGCTGGATCGCGAGCTTCGCGCGGTTGTCGCGCGCCGCGACGACCGCCGTCAGGAGCACCGAGCCGGCGTGGATCGCCACGGAAGCGAGCAACAGCCAGCGCAGACTGTCAGCGGCGACGCTCGCGCCGCGCACCAGGCGCTCGAGGATCACTTCCGTCCAAGGCCACAAGAGGCCGCAGCCCACGCCCGCGACGGCGAAGATCCGCGGCCCCAGGCGCGCGACCGCCGATTCGAGGCTGCCCTCCGCGGCGCAGCGCGCGAGCCAGGGCAGGGCGCTCAGCGTCGCGTACTGCGCGAGCAGCAGGGTCAGGCTCATGACCCGCACGGCGACGTTGTAGGGGCCGAGGGCTTCCTCGCCCTGCATCGCGCGCACGAAGACGTTGTCGACGTAGAAGTAGGCCTGGGCGCACAGGGCCGAGAGTCCCAGGGGCCAGGCCGCGGCGAGGATTCCGCGCGCCGGCGCGAGCCCTGGCGGCGAGACCGGCAGTTGACTTCGCGCCGCAAAGTGGAGCAGGAAGTTTCCGAGCGTGCTGCCCGCCGCGACCGCGACCAGGAGCAGGGCGGGGTCGGCCCCGCCGCTGCGCCCGAGCCAGGCCACCGCCGCCAGGCTCGCCGTGCTCGCGGCGGCGCGGATCGCGACCGGCTTGCCCCAGGCGATCCGGTTGCGCCAGACCAGGGTCGACAGCTCGAGCGAGTGGGTGATCGGGTAGCAGGACGCCAGCACGATCCACGCCGCCCCCGGCTCTTCGAATCCGAAACACAGGGCGGCGACCGCCAGGACGCCGATCAGCCCGGCGATGACCCGGATGCGCCGCGCCGCGAGCAGCACCGCCGGCACCGCGGAGGGATCTCCGGCGGTGCGCTGGATCGCGACTTCTCCCGTTCCGAGCGCGACGAACGTGTCGAGCCAGGTGAACAGACTGAGATAGAAGGTGAAGCGTCCAAATGCCGCCGGCTCGAGCGCGTCGCCTGCGATGCGGTAGATCCACAAGGTGCAGATTGCGCTCCACACACGGCCGGCAATTTGCAGGCCCGTGCCGCGCCATACATGCATGGGCACAGCAGGAATCGCGGCTGTCGAAGGAACGGAGCCCGTCAAGTCCGCGGAGGATAGCAGTCCTCAGTTTCCGAGATGGAACGGCGAGCCTTTCTGTATGACATTTTCGTTGTCCCAGCCCGGAACGCAGTAGGTGAAGATTGCTTCCGAATTCAGGCAAGCTGCTTGAAAGCAAGCTTACGCGGAGGCTACTTAGGGCGCTCGGAAGCGGGGAAGTCGGGCCTCCACCCCGTGGCAGGTAGGTAGAGACAGGACGGGGCCGGCAAGACGCGGATTCCTGGCTGCAGCTCAAGGAATCCTCATTTGGCCGCCGACAGCACGGCGGGGTATCGAAAGTCCGCGGGTTTCAGCGACCCGCTTCTCTCTCTCGTCAGTCAGGAAACCACGTTCATGCGCAACTTGTCAATTTACGCGGCACTCGCGTTTCTGTCCTTTTCAACCGCGGCCAACGCACAGACCACGCTCAAGACCATCCTCGGCAATTCGGCCGACGACGAGTACGGATATGCGATCAGCAACCTCGGCGATATCAACGGCGACGGACGCGACGATGTGATCGTCGGCGCGCGCTGGGATGACATGCACGGGACGAACTCCGGCACGGTCACGGTGTATTCCGGCCAGGGTTTCGTTCAGCTCTATCAGTTCAAGGGCGACACCCAGTACGACCACCTCGGCACGAGCGTCGCGGGCGTCGGCGACGTGAACAACGATGGCGTCCCCGACTTCGCGGCGGGCGCCGACGGCGACGACAACAACGGACCCACGTCGGGATCGGTGCGCGTCTGGTCAGGCCAGAACGGTGCCGTGCTCTACAACTTCAACGGCGCCGCCACGGACGACGCCTTCGGCACCTCGGTCGCCGGCGCGGGCGACGTCGACGCGGACGGATTCGCCGACGTCATCGTCGGAGCTCCCGGCGTTGCCGTCGCCGGCTTTGCCGCGGGTGGCGCGCGCGTATTCTCTGGGAGGACAGGCTCCGTGCTCTTCACCCTGAACGGTCTCGCCGTCAGCGATTATTTCGGAACGAGCGTGGCCGGCCTCGGCGACGTCAACGGCGACGGGAAAGACGACTTCGCGGTCGGCGCTCCCTACGCGGACCCCAATGGCGCGGCCAGCGGCAAGGTGCGCGTGTTCTCGGGCGCCACGGGCGCGCAGATGTGGGCGGTGAACGGTTCCGCCGCCGCGGAGAACTTCGGCATCACGATCTCCGGCGCGGGCGACGTCAACCGCGACGGGGTTCCCGACCTGATCGTCGGCGCGCCCTACGCGAGCGGCCCCGCCCTCCAATCCGGAGTCGCGAAGGTGTTCAGCGGCAACAACGGCGCCGTGCTCTACACGTTCACGGGCGACAACGCGACCGACCTCTTCGGCTCGTCCGTCGGCGGCGCCGGGGACATGGACAACGACAACTACGCCGACGTGATCATCGGCTCGATCTGGGACGACGTCAACGCGACCTCGAGCGGCTCCGCCAAGGTCTACTCGGGCAAGACCGGCGTCATGATGTTCATGTTCTCGGGCGACGTGCTGCAACAGCAGTTCGGCTCCCAGGTCTGCACGGCGGGTGACGTCAACAACGACGGATTCGCCGACATCATCGCCTCGGCCTACCTCGACGACGGCGCCGGCCACGACGCGGGGATGATCCGCGTGATCTCGCCCCTGCCTTTCCCGACCGGCATCTACTGCCAGGGCAAGGTCAACAGCGCGGGCTGCCTGCCCTTGATCGCGACCTCCGGCACGCCGCGCGTCGGCGGAAGCCTGCCGTTCACGATCTCCGCCTCGAAGATCGTCGGCAACAAGTCCGGGTTCCTGATGTACAGCGGCAACGCGGCGAGCACGCCGTTCCAAGGCGGAACCTTGTGCGTGTCCGTGCCCGTGAAGCGCACCACGCCGCAGAATTCCGGCGGCACCGCCGGAGCCTGCAACGGCCACTTCGCGATGGACTTCAACGCCTGGATCCGCAGCGGCGTCGACCCGCTCTTGATCGCCGGCCGCGACGTCTACAGCCAGTACTACTACCGCGACGTCAACAACACCGCCGGCCTGACCAACGCGGTGACGTTCACGATCGCGCCGTAATTCGCATCGAGCCAATCACTCGCCGGCCTTCGCAGGAGACTGCGAAGGCCGGCGAGTTCATGTATCGCGCACTCCTTGCAGCGCGAGAACGTGACCTGGGGCCTGCCCGTACCCTAGCCACACACCATGAAAACCAATGCCTCGCTCCTCGTCGCCTGCAGCCTGGTGCTCGCAGGAAATGCCTTTGCCCAGGGCCAGCTCTACTCCTTCTCCAACTTCGGCGACAGGGCCATCTCGCTGGGCGACATCGACGGCGACGGGCACCCCGATGTTCTCGCGTCTCGCGCTGGAACGTACGGCGCGATCGGCGAAGCGCGCGTGATCTCGACGCGCCAGGGGACGACCCTGGCAAGCTTCCTGGGGAACAGCGCGGGCGATGGATTCGGCCTGGCGCTGGCTTCACTCGGCGATGTCGACCTCGATGGCGTGAACGATTTCGCGATCGCCTCGCCTCTCGGTCTCCAGCCCGCGGGAACCAACCCCATGGTCGAGCTGCGCTCGGGCGCGAGCGGTGCGTTGCTGCGCCGCATCGCGGGCGCTCCGGGATCGCTCTTCGGAACGGCGCTCGCATCGGCGGGCGACATCAACGGCGATCTGGTACCCGACCTGCTCGTCGGCTCTCCCGCTGGAGGAGCCTCGAGTGAGGGCATGGTTCAAATCTTTTCGGGTGCGAGCGGATCGGTGTTGCGCACGCACCTCGGTGCTGGCGGCGCGCAAGGAGCCTTCGGCGCGGCCCTGACTTCGCTCGGCGACGTCGATTCCGACGGTGTCCCGGATTACGCTTGCGCGGATCCCAAGGACAACAGTTTCGGGCCCGGCAGCGTGGTTGTCTTCTCCGGCTCGAGCGGCGCGACGATCCGAACGCACTCGGGCCTCGGAGGGGCCGACAACTTCGGCTTCGCGATCGCTTCGGCCTCCGACGTCGACGGGGATGGCATCCAGGACCTGCTGGTCGGCTCGCCCAACGAGCTCGCGGGGAACTTCATCTCGGGCGCGGCGTGGCTCTATTCCGGCGCGACGGGCGCGGTGATCCACCACGTTCCATCCGCGAGCGGTCTCTACTTCGGCAGGAGCCTCGCCGCCATGGGCGACTGGGACGGCGACGGCACCCCCGACTTCGCGGTCCATTATCCGTGGGCGTACATCGGGGGAGTGGTCAAGAACGCCGGTCGCGCCATGATCCACTCCGGCGCGAGCGGTGCCGTGCTCGGCGCGATCAGCCTGGGCGCCCTTGGACCGATTGCACCCGCCGGCGACGTCAATCTCGACGGCGCACAGGACCTGCTGGTCAGCGGAGGCCTCGAGGATGTGAATCTGAAGTTCTCGTCGCTGTTCCTCGGCAATTGTCCCCAGGTGCAGCTCTACTGCACGCCGAAGGTCAATTCCCTGGGCTGCACGCCCGCGCTGACCTTCAGCGGCGCGCCGAGCCTCAGCATCGGCGACGACTTGACCCTGAAGGCGTCCAGGCTCTACAGCAACAAGCCCGGTCTCGTGCTGTGGAGCCTCGCGCCCGCCGCCACGCCCTTCGGCGGCGGACTGCTCTGCGTCGCGCCGCCGGTGGTGCGCACGAGCGGTGGGAACAGCGGCGGAAGCGGCCCTGGCAATTGCTCGGGCAGTCTCAACCACACCTTCACCAAGGCCTACCTCGCGAGCCACGGCCTGACCGCGGGCACGCAGATCTACGCGCAACTTTGGCTGCGCGACCCGGGCTTCGCACCGCCGAACAACGTGGGGTTGACGTCAGGGCTCGCGATCACGCTGTGGCCTTGACCGGCTCGCTCAGCCGACCTCGCGCCTGACGAGCGCCCCCTTGATTAATCGACGAGCTCGCCGGCCTGCGCAGGAGACTGCGCGGGCCGGCGAGCTCATTTCAGGCGCGCGATCACGGCCTGCGTGAATTCGCGCGTGCCGAGCTTGCCGCCGACGTCGGCCGTCTTCTCTCCGGCAGCCAGGCAGGCGAGCACCGACTGGCGCAGCCGCGTCGAGGTCTCCACTTCGCCGAGGAAGCGCAGCAGGCTCGCCAGCGCGAAGAACGCCGCGAAGGGATTGGCCTTGTTCGAGCCCGCGATGTCCGGCGCCGTGCCGCCCGCGGGGTCGAACATCGCGGCGATCACGGCTCCAGAGTGCAGGTCGAAGGCGTAGGAAGCACTGTCGCCGAGCGCGATCGAGCCGATCAGGCCGCAGCACATGTCCGAGAGGAAGTCGCCATATTCGTTGGGCGTCACGATCACGGCGTAGCGCTCGGGATTCATGATGATCCCCGCCAGCATCGAGTCGAACAGCTCGCGCCGGTGGGGGACGTCCCTGAAATCGCGGCTGACGTTCGCGCAGCATTCCTCGAAGAGGCCGTCGGTCTCGCGCTGGATGGTGTACTTGCTCGCCGAGACCACCGAGCTCTTTCGCTGGCGCGCCAGCTCGAAAGCGAAGCGCGCGGCATGGGTGGAGGGCACGCGCTGGATCACGCGCAGCGACACCGCGACGTCGTGGCCCAGGCGGCGGCCGGAATCCTCGTAGGTCCCGCCGGTGCCGATGCGCACGATGTCGATGTCGATCGACTTCGTGAAATTGGTCCGGATCGAGGGGATCGTCACCACGGGACGGTGGATCACCGCGAAGTCCAGGCGGTCGCGCAGGATCTTGTTCGGCGACTCTGCCGTGGTCGCGGTCGGGTATTTCAGGCTGACGCGGTGCTCGCGCATCAGGGCCTCGGCTTCGTCGTAGAGCTCGTCGCCGCGTTTCTCGCGCTGCGCCTGGCCGAGGTCGACGGAGAGGAACTCGAGCTGGCAAGGCAGGGCGCGCGCCACCTCGTGGACGGCGGCGGAAAGCTCCGCGGCAATTCCGTCTCCGTGGAGCTCGACGATCTTGTAAGAAGTCATGCGGGCCACTGCACCGACTGCAGCGGGGCAATACGATAGCTGCGGTGGTTTTTCATCTCCACAAGCATGACTTGCAGGCTCGCGCGGCTCGACTCGTCGCTGCGCTGGTCCTCGGTTCCGCGGCCTTTGCGCAGGAGGACGAGCCCAAGCTGCGCGTCGACCTGCTCGACAACGGCTCCGGTGCCGAGCTCTCGGATGCGCCGGAGGGCGACGAACGGCGGATGCTCCTGCCCTGGTGGGCGAGCTCGGGCGCCGCGCGCGCCGTTCCGCCGACCGGCAGAGCCGTGGAGCTCGCACCGGGAGCCATGCTCTCGCAACCGATCGCGGCCTATGCGCCGCTCGCCAGCCTGCTCACGATCGAGGGGCGCGTCCATGGCAGCGCGCGGATTTCCTTGATCGACGCGAGCGGCACGCGCATGAAGCAGGTCGACGATGCGCAGTTCGAGCTCACCGCCAGCCCAATCCTCGGATCGGCTTCCGTCTCGCCCCTGCCGCGCTTCACGCTGGAGCTCGCCGCCGCCCTGAGCTCGAGCGGTGCCGGGGTCCACGATCTGCACGCCTGGGTCAGCCTGCCCTGTCCCTCCGAGGCCGCTCTCGCGGCCGAGTTGCGCGAGCTCTGCGACGGCGTGTTCAGGACCTGGCTGGAGCGCGGAGTCGACCGCGACGGATCGCGCCAGACCGCGTTCCTGACCACGCGGTTCGACGCGGTCACCGGCAAGACCCAACCCGGCCGCTCGCCGAACGGCATCAACCCTTTCTACGAGAGCCTGCTCGAAGCCACCTCGGTGGTCGACGACGAGTTCTGGCGCTCGAGCCTCGAAGTCTTCCTCGGGGATTTCCTCGAGCTCGGTTTCCATCCGGCGACCGGCCTGCCGCGCGAGTGGGACGGCGAGCTGGATCTGCCCCAGGACGCCAAGCCGATCGAGGTCGCGCGCTACCTGAGCTTCCTGCTCGACGTCAGCGAGCGCGGGCCGGAAGAGTTCCGCGCGCGCGCCCTCGAGCAGGCCGAGCGCATGGCCGCTTCGATCCTGGCCCGCGGGCGACTTCCCGACGGGAGCATCGCCGTGAAATTCGTGCCCGCGGATGGGCGACCGGATCTCAACATCCCTTCGATACGCCAGCTCGACGTCGCCGCGCAGCTCGCGCGCCTCGCGCGCAAGAACGGCGATGCGCGGCTCGCCGACGCGGCGCGGTCGGCCCTGGCCCAGATGGAATACGTGCATTACCTGGGCGGGACGTGGAGCAGCATCGACCCGGATTTCGACGACAGCTACGGCAACTGGGGCAGCAAGGCGACCACGATGCTCGCCGCTTTCCCGGAAGATCCCGTGTTCCGCCGTTTCACGCAGCAGGGCGTCGCGCACTTCGCGCCGATGTGGCGTGACGCGCTGCGCTTTGGAGGCAGCATCGCGGCCGACCAGGTGCGCTGCTGGAGATTCCTGCTGCTGCACACGCAGATCGATCCCAGCCTGAAGCCCACGCTCGATCCCTTGCTTCGGGCGGCCGTTCGCGCGCACTTCAAGGGCGAGCAGTACGAAAGCGGCGCCTGGGGCGACGTGACGTTCGCAGGTTTCTCGCCGCGCGCGGGCTTGAACGTCGGCGACTTCCCGGGAGCTCCGGCCAACCTGTTCGAAGGCCTGGCCGCGATGTACCGGCCGGGCAGCGCCCTGCGAACCGACGAGACGCGCGCGATGTTCACCGCGGTGCTGCGCTCCTCGAAGGAGCGCTATGGGCGCAAGTTCGGATGGCTCAGGACGCGCGAGGAGTCGAAGCAATCCAATCCCGCGGAGATGGAAGTGCGCATGGTCATCGGCGCGACCGAGATGCTGAAGAACCTTTCGCAATGAACGTGCGCGAGGTCCTGAGCGAGATCGATCTGCGCGGAAGCGTCGCGCGACTTCGGCCGCCGCGGGCGGAGGACAGCGAGCTCACGTTCCGTCTCATCGCCGGCCGGCGCGAGATCCTCGACTGGCTCGAATGGTCTGGGCCCGCGACAGCGCAGGACATGCTCGACCAGGCCCTGCACTGGCGCAAGGAAAGCGACGACGCCGCCAACTACCAGCTGGCAATCCTGCGCGCGCCGCGCGAAGGCGACGAACGCGAGGAAGTTGTCGGCGCCATGTCGATCCGCTTCATCGACCATCCCGAGCGCGGCGACCTCGGCTACTGGATCGCGCCCGAGCACCAGGGCCAGGGATTGGCGAGCGACGCCGTCGGCCTGGCCGCGTGGCTAGCCTTCGAGGTGCTCGAGGCATCGAGCGTCAGCGCCTGCGTGTTCGTGCCGAATGTCGCTTCGCGGCGTGTGCTGGAGAAGCATGGATTCAGCCTGCGCGAGGAAGCGAGCTGCGCCGCTTCCTGCGACGAGCGGCCGCGCTGGAATTTCCTCTTGGATCGCTCGGCCTGGATCCTGCGCGCCGCTGCCTTGCGTCCGCTCGAGTTTCACTTCGCCTTCACGCCCGCGCGGCCGTGAAGCACGCTGAGGTCGTCCGAGAAACCGTTGACCACGCACAGGTCGAGGACGCCGTCGCCGTCGACGTCGCACAGGGCCAGGTCCAGCGGCCCGCGGCCGGCGCCGAGATCGTCCCAGGGCTTGGCGTCGAACGCTCGTGCACTCGCCGCGCCCGTCGGCGTCCAAGCGTTGACCAGGTGGCTGTCTTGCGCGGCGACGAAGATTTCCGCGCGGCCGTCTCCGTCGAGGTCCGCGGCCGCGATGCGGTGCGGACGCGAGCCGGTCAGGATGGCGGGGCTGACCCAGAAATCGGCGGGACCGCCCGGTCCGCGCAACATCGCGAACCAGGTGCCGCCAGGCGTCGTAGGCCCGTCCAGGACGAGCACCGCGAGATCGATGCGGCCGTCGGCGTTGAGATCGCTGGCCACCGCGTCGATCGGCGCACCGCGCAGCGGCGTGAAGCCCAGCTCAGTCAAAGCAAGCTTGCCGTCGCCACCGCGCCGCGGCTCGAGCCAGGCCACGCCGACGCGCTCGCCGGGAGCGCCGAGCACGCAGGCCAGCTCGCTCGCCGCATCGCCGTCGAGCTCGATCGCCGCGAGGGCGCAGGGCGCGGAGGGAACTTCCAGGCTCGCGGCAGCATTCAGCCCCAGAGACTCGCAGCGCGCCGCCGCTGACTCGCACAGCTTCACGCTGGCCGCCGCCGGATCGCAGATCGCGAGCTCGAGTTTTCCGTCCTGGTCGACGTCGATCAGCGCGAGATCGCTGGCCGCTCCGCCGAGCTCGAGCACGGCCGGGCTCTCGAGCTTTCCCGCGGCATCGCCGCGCATCATCAGGAGCTGTGCGCCGCGCGGTCCTGTCCCGAGCAGCAAGACGTCCAGTCCTGATTTTCCGTCGAGCTCCGCGATCTGCGGCGCGTGCGGCTCGCCGCCGCAGGCCACGCCGGCGAGACCGCGCAGCTTGCCAGCTTCGAGGACCACCGCGGAGACGTCGTTCGACTTGGAATTCAGCGCTACCAGCCGCAACCCGCCCTGTTTCACTTGCCCAGCGGAAGTCGCGGCCAGCGCGTTGGGAAATTTTCCGAGCGCGACGCTGGTTCCGGCGATCAGCGCGCCCGCGCCGTCTCCCGGCAGGATTCCCAGGCCTTTGGTGTCGCGGTTGGCGACGACGATGTCCATGCGCGCGTCGCCATCGCCTTCGAAAGCCGCGAAACCCACCGGAGTCTGGCCGGCGTAGAGCGACGACGTCACGCCGGGGCCCGCCGTCGAAAGCTTCGTCAGCAAGCGCACAGAGAGATCGTAGTGGTGCAGCACGGCGAGGTCCGGCTTCGTGTCGGCATCGAAGTCCGCGACGGCGAGCTGCAGCGGGATCGCGCCGGCTTGCCAGACCGCCGGCGCTCCGGTTTCGAACCAGGCGCGAGCGCCGCCGGGCTTCGACAGGCCGAAGATCCACAGCTCGTGCTTGCCGCCGGCGACGACCAGCTCGAGATCGCCGTCGCTGTCGATGTCGATCACCGCCATGTCGCGCGGCATGCCGCCGAGCTCCAGCTTCCCGATCGGCGCGGCGCTGGGGGAGGCGTAGGCTTCGATCGATTCCGAGTCCTGGAAACCGACCAGCACCGCGGAAAGTTCCTCGCTGATCAGGGCGCAGCGCGGATACAGACCGGAGATGCTCCAAGGCTCTGGGCTAGCGCCGCCTTCGCGCAGGACTTCGAGCCGCTTGTCGTCGCAGGCGATCGCGAGCCAGGCATGGCCTTGCACGATGCCGCTCGCCATCGCGCGCGGAACGTGCTCGAGCGTGATCGGCGCCGGCGCTCCCGTGGAAAATGGCGAGGCGATCTCGAGCACCTTGGTCGATCTCGAGCACAGGGCGAGCTGCGCCGCCTTGCCGCTCGCGCCGAAACTGCCGCGAGGCAGGGCCAGCGGCGGCAGGGGATAGTCGCCGCAAGGCCGGAGCAGGCCCTCGCGCCCGAGCCCGCTCGCGCTTCCTCGCCAGACGATCGAGCCGCCGGGCGTCAGGAAAGTCACCGCCAGATCGTTCGTGCCATCGCCGTCGAAGTCGGCCGCGCAAACCCCGACCGGCTTGGCATCCAAGGGACGCTCCCGCCGCGCCTCGAAGGGCGCTTGAGCGAGACCCGGCGCGGGTTTCTGCGCTGCCTGGGAGGCCGCGGGCGGAACCGGATCGGCCGGTCCCGTGCCAGGTGCCGGCGAGCAGGCTGCCGCGATCACGGCCAGCCCCAAGGCGAAGCGGAGAGGACGCGCATCCGTGGAAGTGACGCGAGCCGCTCGCCGCCCCATCGAGGTCGCCCGGATCATCGAGGCGATGGTACTTCCGCGCCGATCGGCCCGTTCAGTCGCGCCCGAATCCTTCCGAGGCTCGCTGCGCGGAGCGAGGAAGAAAGATCTGCCCCCCGCGTCTGTGATTCGAAGGTTGGGTGGCCCCGGGCAGGGGGCTATTCTCCCCGGGCTCGCGGCAGTCGAGCCTCCTTCATGAATCGGACGCACACCCTATTGATCGCTGGACTGGCGGTCCTGGCGGCGCTCGTCGGCGGCCTGTTCTACTTCGTCGGCCGGTCTCCCGACCCCGCGCCGCCCACGGTCATCCCGGCTCCGCCCGCGCCCGAGCCGGCGGCCGAGCCCAAGGCCGGCACCGTCGAAGTGGTGGTCCCGCCGATCGAGATCGACGACTCGCTCAAGCTGGTGGGGGATCCGACCAACACCACTGTCGCCTGGCCGGTGAAGCTCAAGCTCGAGCTGCTCGAGCAGGCCGGAATCCCGCGCGTCGCGGGCATGCCCACCCTCGGCTCGGGAACCACCGCGCGGTTCGAGGGCTCGATGTCGGGCGGACTCGGCGAGCCGATCTCCGGTTCCGTGCAGTTCATCGCGGGGCCCAATCAGGGCCGCACCCTGCACACGAACTCCCAGGGCAAGTTCGGCGCGTCCGACCTGTTGCCGGGTCTCTCCGTCGTGGAAGTCGACGGGCCGGGAGGTCTCGATTCGCGGCGCGAGGTGCGCTTGCGCGCCGGAGCGGAGACTCCGCTGAACATCGGCTTCGGCATGCCAGGCTCCGCTTCCGGAAAAGTCCTCGATCGCGAGGGCAAGCCGATCGCGGGCGCGACGGTGGAGCTCGACGGACAGATTGCCTTCTCGGATCTCGAAGGCAATTTCCACTTGGACAGCATCGCCTCCGGCCTGGATCTCGAGTGCATCGCGAGCAGGGAGGGTTACGCCGCCTACTTCGAGCGCGTCACGATCGCGGCGCGCACGCCGAACGATCACCTGGTCTTCACCCTGCTGCCCGGGGCCTCGCTCGACGTCGAGGTGCCCGAGGCCATCGGCGCTCCCCAGGATGCGATGGTGATCCTGATGAACGCGAATCCCCAGGCGGCGCGCAGCTTTCCCTGGCGCAAGAGGAACCCGATCCCTGTGCGGCCAGGCGGGCGCGTGCGCATCGACGACCTGCCGCCGGGACTCAAGGTCAGGGTCTTCGTCTTCCACCAGGGCGCGATCGCCAAGCCGGCTTTCGACGAGGTGACGCTGCAGGAAGGCACGCCGCAACTCGCGGTCGTGCACCTCGAGCCCTCGCCGCTGATCGTCGGAACCGTGCGCACGCGCGACGGGCTGGTCGTGCAATCGGCCAAGGTGCGTCTGGAAGCGCCGGACCGCGTGGGCTCGACGGTTGCCTACTTCGGCGAAACCGCGATGTTCCTCGAGACGGAAGTGCTGCCCAGCCTGCCGATGGGTCTGCAGGAGACCGTCAGCGACCACAACGGCCACTTCGAATTCACGTCCTTCCCCAAGCAGGCGCCGCGGCGCTACCTGACGGCGACGTCCGCGGATGGCCTGCTGACCGGCACGGTGATCGTGTCGCCGGAATCCGAGACCGTCGACGTGACGGTCTATTCCGTCGGCGTGGGCTCGGCCAAGCTCATGGTCTCCTTCCCCGGACGTCACCAGGCCCTGCCGATCGAGTGCACGGTGCGCGGCACGCCGCTGGATCCGTTCCTGCTGGCGCTCGGGGATCCTTACGTGATCGAGGGGCTCGCGCCGGGAGTGTGGCGGCTGACCGCGAGCTGGAACGGCAAGGAGATTCCGGTCGAGAACGCGGCCCCGGGAGGATTCAAGCTCGAGGCCGAAACCACGCAGGTGATCCGCCTGCCTCAAGGAGCGATCGACGGCCAGGATCCGGAGACCTTGCGGCGAGCAAGAGGCTACAAGGAGTGAGCCCGAGGCAGGCGCGCGAGTAGAATCCCGCCCGCGTGAAGCAGCTCGCACTCGACGGTCGCAGTCTCGCTCTTGGAGATTTCAAAGAGCTGTTCCGCGGCGAGGACGTGCAGCTTTCGATCGCCGCGCCCGCGATGGCGGCGGTGGCTCGCGCGCGCGCCCTGGTCGAGAAGCACGTGGCCGCGGGCGACGTGGTCTACGGCCTGACCACGGGCTTCGGAAAATTGAAGAGCGTCGCGATCGCGCGCGCGGACCTCGTCGCGCTGCAGACGAACCTGGTGCTTTCACATTGTTGCGGCGTCGGCGCGCCGATGCCGATCGCGGAGGTGCGCGCGGCCCAGGTGCTGCGGCTCAACGGCCTGGTGCGCGGCCATTCTGGCGTGCGACCGGAAGTCTGCGATTTCCTGGTGCGGCTGTTCAACAAACGCTTCGTGCCCGTGGTTCCGCAGCAGGGCTCGGTCGGAGCCAGCGGCGATCTCGCGCCGCTCGCGCACATGGCCGCCGCGACCATGGGGCATGGCGAGGCCTACGTCGACGGGGTGCGCATGAGCGCTGCCGCGGCACTGGCCAAGGTCGGCGAGAAGGCATTGGTGCTCGAGGCCAAGGAGGGCCTGGCGCTGATCAACGGCACAGAGATCATGAAGGCGATCGCGGTCGGGATCCTCCTGCGCGCAGCCAATCTGTCGCGCGCGGCGGACGCGATCGCTTCGCTGTCGGTCGAGGCCCTGCAGGGCTCGGCCGTGCCCTTCGACGCGCGCTTCGCCGAGCTCAAGGGCCACTCCGGCCATCGCCGCACTTCGGACAATCTGCGCCGCTGCCTCGCCGATTCGGCGGTCATGGCGGGCCACGCCGATTGCGACCGTGTGCAGGATCCTTATTCGCTGCGCTGCATCCCTCAGGTGCACGGCTCGTTCAAGACGGCCCTGGAGCACGTCGAGTCGGTCCTCGCGCACGAGCTCAACGCCGTCACCGACAATCCGATCCTGTTCCCCGACACGGACGAGGTGCTCAGCGCCGGCCAGTTCCACGGCCAGCCGATCTCGGTGGTGATGGACTATCTCGCGATCGCGCTGTGCACCCTCGCCAACATCTCCGAGCGGCGGATCGAGCAGCTGGTCAACCCGGATCTGTCGCGCCTGCCGGCTTTCCTGGTGAAACAGCCGGGCCTGCATTCGGGGATGATGATCGCGCAGGTGGCCGCGGCCTCGCTGGCGAGCGAGAACAAATCGCTGGCCCACCCCGCGTCGGTCGATTCGATCCCGACCAGCGCCAACCAGGAAGATCACGTCTCGATGGGAGTCACCGCGGCGCGCAAGGCGCGCGCGATCACCGACAATGTCGAGTACGTGCTCGCGATCGAGGCGCTGTGCGCTGCCCAGGCCCGCGAGTTCCACAAGGGTCTGCGCGCCGGCCGCGGGGCCCAGGCGGTCCACGAGTGCCTGCGCAAGCGCATCGCGCCCAACGACGCCGATCGTTTCCTGCACACCGACATCGAAGCAGCGCGCGAGCTCCTCGTGTCCGGGGCGCTGTGCCTGGCCGTGGATTCGGCGCTCGGGCGCGGGCTCGATTCCTGAGCGCCGAGCCATGAGGATTTCGCGCTCGATCCAGGCCCTCTGCCTCGGGCTGTGCCTGTTCAGCGGCTGCCTGACTCCGCCGGCCGTGATCGATTCAGACGAGGTCGACCTCGCGAAGGCAATCGAGCGCTACCCGGAAGGCACGCACACGGTGGAGGTCGAGGTCGAGAAGGACGTGTTCCTGCGCGGACTCTTCGTGCCCGCCGCGGACCCCGCGGCGCCGGTGGTGCTGCATCTGCTCGAGTCCAGCGGCTCGATCGCCAGCCTGCGCCTGGACTATGGCGTCCTCGCGACGCAGCTCGCGGACCTCGGTCTGGCTTCCTTGTTCCTCGACTACACCGGCATCGGTGCCTCGAGCGGCGAGCCCTCGCCAAAGTACCTCGCTCGCGACGCGCGCGCCGCCTTCGCGGAGGCCACGCGCCGCGCCGGAGGCGATCCCTCGCGAGTCGTGGTGCGCGCGATTTCCCTGGGCACCATCGCGGCGACCGAGCTGCTCACCGACGGCGCGCGGCCCGGGGGACTGGAGTTGCTCGAGCCCGTGGACGGCCGCGACGTGGTCGAGCGATTCGCGCGGCGTTTCTACGGCCGGATCGCGGCCTGGAGCGTGCCGCTGTTCTTCTCCGGGCTGACGCGCCTCGACGCCGCGGAGCTGGTGCGCGCCTGGAAGGTGCCGATCCTGCTGCTCACGCCCGAGGACGAAGCCCTGGCATCACCCGCGTGGATCGAAGCCCTGCGGCTCAAGATCGCGCTCGACCATGGCAACGCCAAGATCCTGCCCGGCGATCACTTCCTGCTCGGCGTCCAGTGCCACGCTCTGTTCGTTCCCGAGGAGCTCGAGTTCCTGCTGCACGCCTTTCCTGCCGGGCCCCGGCCGACACCGGCGGAGCTGCGGCGTCTGCGCGCACGCTGGTGCGTGATGCTCGGTGCGCCGAAGGACCCGGCCCTGCGCGAAGCCTTGGAGCAGCTCGACGACCCGGCGGGGCCCCTGCCGATCGACGTGCTCGAGCACCTGGCCTGCAAGGTGCGCCAGCTGCGCGCTTTCCAGATCTCCATGCTGCTCTTCAACGCCGACGAGATCGCGAGGATGGCGCGGCAGCGCGGGCGGACCAACCGTTCATGGTGGACGGTCACGCTGACGCTCTCGAATGGGCTGTCCTTCCGCAATCACGTCGATTTCGCCGCGCTCTTCGATGACATCGTCGCGCGCGGCTTCATCGGTGACGACGCCCGGCGCGTCTTCGCGCGCGTGGTGCTCAAGTCCTACGGGATCCCCGATCGCGTGGTCATGTCGGCGGAAGGCAAGCCGATGCTCGAGGCCCACGTCAAGGGAGCATGGATGGAGCTCGACACGAGCGAGCCGAAACCGGACGAGCCGCCCGAACCTATCCAGTTCTCCGCCACCATCCCGATCGGCAATTAACTCGAAGGCTCGCTCGGTTTGCGGCGGCGGAAAAGCCCGCCGAGGTCGTCGAAGTAGCTGTAGGCGACCGGCGTGACGATCAGGGTCAGGAACAGCGACAGGAGCTGGCCGCCGATCACGACCACGGCGACCGCGCGACGTTCCTCCGCGCCGGGACCGGTGCCCACGGCCAGGGGCAGCATGCCCGCGACCAGGGCCAGCGTCGTCATCAGGATCGGCCGCAGCCGGTCGCGATTCGCGTTGAGGATCGCCTCGGGTCGCGCCAGGCCTCGCTCGCGCAACTGGTTGGTGTGGTCGATCTGCAGGATCGAGTTCTTCTTGACCACGCCGAACAAGACCAGGATCCCCAGCGCCGAATACAGATTGAGCGTGTTGTCGCTGAGGTGCAGCGAGAGCAGGGCGAAGGGCACCGACAGGGGCAGGGAGAGCAGGATCGTCAGCGGGTGGACCAGGCTCTCGAACTGGCTGGCGAGGATCACGTACATCAGGACCAGCGACAGCGAGAAGGCCCACAGGAATTCCTGGAAGGTGCGCTCGAGCTCGCGTCCTCGGCCGGAGATGCGCGTCGTGTACGTCGGCGGCATGTTCATCGATTCCGCGGCGGTGCGCAGGACCGCGAGGCGGTCGGCGAGGGAATATCCCGGCGCGATCGACGCGCGCAGCGACACCTGGCGCTGGCGGTCCATGCGATCGACGCGCGAAGGACTGAAGCCTGATTCGAGGTGCGCGACGCTGTCGAGCCGCACCAGGTCGGTGCCGCCGTGCGCTGGGACGAACAGCTCGCCGAGCCGCTCGGCCGCGTCGCGATCAGGCACCTCCAGGCGCAGGGCGACGTCGTAGTCCTCGCCGATGTCGCGGTCGCGGAAGCGCGACACGCGATCCTCGCCACCGACCATGATGCGCAGGGCGCCGGCGATGTCCTGCACGTCGACGCCCAGGTCGGTCGCGCGCTCGCGGTCGATGATCGTGCGCAGCTCAGGCTGGTTGAGCCTCAGAGTCGTGTCCGTGTCGACGATTCCGCCCAGCGCGATGGCCCTCGTGCGCAATTCCTCGCCGTAGGCAGCCAGGGTCGGGAGGTCGGGCCCCAGGATCGAGAAGTCGATCTCGAAGTTCCCGCCGCCGATGTTGAAAGAAGGCGAGTTGC
>DATHET010000042.1:0-9502 GCA_035490315.1 Planctomycetota bacterium | reverse complement strand
ACGGTGAGCTGATCGACCACCCAGCGGTAGTCGATCGCGACTCGAGGCTCCAGTTGAGCCTGACCAGCTGCGCGGGTTGCCATTCGCGGCTGATGCCCGATGGAAGCCTGCTCGCCGGCGCCCCGTGCAATTTCGATCTGGGTGAATCGCCAGCGACGGGCGCGATGCTCGACAAGCTGCGCATCTCGACCTCGCTGTCGCCGGGAGAAGAGTTCTACGCGCAGTACGGAGTTCCTTGGCTGAAGGACGATGAGCACCTGCCGTTCAAGACCATGTCCGAGGAAGATCTCTCGAGCTTCTTCGACAAGGAAAGCGGCGCGCCGCCCGGCACGACCTTCGCGCGCTTCAACGGCAGCCCGCTCTTCGACACGCGCATGGCCGACCTGCGCGGCGTGCGCGACCGCAGGTATCTCGATGCCACCGCGACCCACGCCAACCGCGGGCCCGCGGACATCGCGCGCTATGGGATCCTGGTCGAGTTCGCCGACGCCGCGATCTTTGGCGAGCACCGCATGTTGCCGCCCGAGGTCTCGAAGGTGCGGCGACGGCCGCCCGACGAAGCGATGTATGCGCTGGCCCTGTACATCTGGTCACTCGACGTGCCGCCGAGTCCCAACCCGTTCGACGAGCGCGCGAAGCTCGGCAAAGAGATCTTCGAAGCGGAGGGCTGCGCGAAATGCCACACGCCTCCGATCTACACGAACAACAAGCTGATCGCCGCGCCCGGCTTCGAGCCTGCTCTCGACGATCCGCGCACCGCGCGGCTGGACGTGTCCCCGCGCCGCGTGCACACCGACCCAGGACTTGCCCTGCGCACCCGCAAGGGGACCGGCTACTACAAGGTCCCCTCGCTGCGCGGACTCTGGTACCGCGGCCTCTACGGCCACTCGGGTTTCGTGGCGTCGCTCGAGGACTGGTTCGACCCGCGGCGCCTGCGAAGCGATTACGTTCCCAGCGGCTGGCGCGGGCCGGGAGTGAACTCGCGAGCGGTGCCGGGGCACGATTTCGGCCTGGATCTCTCCGCCGAGGACAAGGCGGCCTTGATCGCTTTCCTGCGCACCCTCTGAAAGTTCCAGCCGCGGCGTTATCCTGTTCGGCCCTCCATGCCGCGCGTCATGAAATTCGGTGGTTCCTCGCTCGCAAATGCCGAGCGCTTGCGCGATGTGGCGCGCCTGGTGACGGCCGCCGCGCCCCATGCACCGCTGGTGGTGCTCTCGGCGATGGGCAAGACCACCGACGCGCTGTTCCGCGCGGCCAAGGCAGCCCAGGCGGGCGATCAGGATCTCGCGCTGCGCGAATCGAGCGGGATCTTCGAAGCGCACCGCGCCGTGGCCAAGGACCTCTTCGGCGAAGACCTGCCCGTGGACCTGAGCGAAGCCTTGTCGGCGCGCCGCGAGGAGCTGGAGCAGATCCTGCGCGGCGTGTCGCTGCTGCGCGAGCTGAGCCCGCGCTCGATGGACGCGATCGCCTCGCTCGGCGAGCGCCTCTCGACGCAGATGCTCTGCGCCCTTCTGGTGCGCGAGGAACATCCGGCGCGGCTGTTCGATGCGCGCAAGGTCCTGTGCACCGACGCGCGCTTCGGCCGCGCTCTTCCGCGCAACGATCAGGTCAAGAGCCGCGCGCGTGAGCATCTGGCCCTGCTGCTCGGTCCCGGCCGCGCCGTGGTCACGCAGGGCTACATCGGCGCCACCGAGGATGGAATCACCACCACGCTCGGCCGCGGTGGAAGCGACTATTCCGCCGCGATCCTGGGCGCGGCGCTCCAAGCTGACGAAGTCCAGATCTGGACCGACGTCGAGGGTGTGCTGACCGCCGACCCGCGCCTGGTTCC
This sequence comes from Planctomycetota bacterium, assembly GCA_035490315.1. Classification (GTDB taxonomy): domain Bacteria; phylum Planctomycetota; class UBA1135; order UBA1135; genus JADJQU01. Next base: position 7,671 of record DATHET010000042.1, on the reverse strand, counting down.
CGAGGCCTTGCCGATCGAGGAGCTCTCCTTCGCGGAAGCGGCCGAGCTCTCGGCCTTCGGAGCCAAGGTGCTGCATCCGGCGACGATCCAGCCCGCGATCGAGGCCGGAATTCCGGTCACCGTGCGACACACCCAGCGGCCGCAGGGACGTTTCACCACGATCCGCGGCGATGTGCAGAGCAAGCGCCCGGTCACCGCACTGGCCACGCGCGGCCCGATCACCGTGCTGACCGTGACTTCGACGCGCATGCTCGACCAGAGCGGATTCCTCGCGGGACTCTTCGAAGTCTTCGGACGCCTGGGAGTCAGCGTCGACATGGTGGCGACCGCCGAAGTCAGCGTCTCGATGACGGTCGAGCGCGACGCGCCCCTCGAGGAATTGCGCACGGCCATCGGCCGCTTCGCCAAGCTCGAGGTCGCCGAGGACCGCGCGATCGTCGCCGTCGTCGGCGAGCGTCTGAAGCAGACTCAAGGTCTTGCCGCGCGCATTTTCGGCGCGCTCGCCGACATCAACGTCGAGATGATCTCGATGGGCGCGAACGAGATCAACATGAGCCTGGTCGTGCAGCAGAGTCAGTCGACCGAGGCCGTGCGCAGACTGCACCGGGCGCTGTTCGCGAGCTGAGCCAGGCGAGAGCTCGAGATCCCGCCACGGATCCTGGCCGCCGAGTCCGTTCGGACAAGGAATGGTGTCGGTGCGGAGCCAGGCTCGATTCCGACATCCACGGCTTCGCGCGCACCGCGTGCGAAGCCATGGATGTCGGAATCGAGCCTGGTTCCGCACCGACGCAGTGACTGACTCCGCTGGATCACTTCGCGATCGGCGTCCCGAACAGCGAATTGTGCTCCGCGAGCAAAGTCTCGAGCACCTCGCGCGCTTCGCGGTGGCCGAGCTGCTGCAGAGTCGGCTCTAGATCGTGCAGGATCTTGCGCGCCTCCGCCGTCGAGGGCCCGCGCTCGAGCAGCGCTTTCATGTGCGCCGCGCGGAAGAAATCGCGCCCGCCTTCCAGCGCGAACGCCGCGAGCGCGACCTCCGGCGCGGCGATCGACAGCCCTTGGATGAATGCTCGCAACAGCGGCCGCGCATAGACGCGCATCACGGACGGATGCCCGCGCAGCGAGTGCAGCTGCTTGCGGCCCGCCGCGACCTGCGCCTGCACCGCTTCCGACTTCGCCTGCATCCGCTGCATCGCGGGGATGATCGGCGGCGGATGATGCAGAGGCGGCGGAGCGGTCCTCACGTCCTCGGTGAACGGCGAGGTGACGCGCAGGTTCGTTTGCGACGCGTCGACGGCGAGCGCCGCCGGAGTCGAGCGCAGGCTCGAGCCGAACAGGATCTGCACTTCGCCCGCTTCGAAACGCAGGTGGTGCAACCCGACCGGAATTGCATTGTCGGTCCCGCGCCGATTCACGACCACGAGCGAAGCGATCAGGACATGGGTGCGCGTCGTCGGCGGCTCGCGAATCAAGTCGACCACCGCCGACTCCGACTGCAGGACGGCGTGCACGATCGCCGCGCGCAACATGCGGTGCGGGCTCTTGTCCGCGCGCAGCACGCTCAGGCGATCGGGCCCGAAGAAGGCGTTGAGCTGGTCGAACCAGGGAAACCGCACGGCCGCGGCGTTCGCGGGATTGTCGAGCAGCAGCTGCAAGGCTCCGCAACACGGCGAAGGCGTCCCGAAGCGATCGAGCTCGCCCCACACGCTGCCGCCCGAAGTCTCGCGCCGCCCGACGTGGCTCGCGATCTCGACCAGCAGCAGCTTCTCGCCTGCCTGGGCCGAGAGGGCCGTGAAGTGCAGGTTCGCGAGCGCGATCGCTCCCGGCTCGATGCGGCCGCCGAGATTGGAGACCGAAAAGATCCGCCGCGTGCCCGGTATGTTCGGCGCCGTGAGCATGCGCGCCACGTCGACCTCGAAGGCGGCGCGAACCTCGCCATTGAACTCATCCGAGCAGGCCGCGAGCATCGCTCCCGACTCGACGACCGGCCGGACGGAGTGCGCCGCGCGCAGGATCCCGCCGTGCACGACGTACAGCGGCTCTTCACGTCCGAGCTGCGCGGTGAAATCGCGCAGCGCGAGGGGGGCGGTCTCCGTTTTCATCGGGCGACAGGATAGTCGACCGTGCCGCGTACGGAGTCAGGTGAATTCGTCCGTAGTCGTGATGGGCATCCGCGCGCCGCTGAGGCGGCGCGCGGATGCCCATCACGACTGCGGACGAATTCACCTGACTCCCACCGCTATCGAATCAGCCGGACCACGACGTCGACGACCTCGCGCTTGCGCCCCTCCACGACGATCGGATCGACCGGCCGGTAACCGGGGATTGGTGGAATGGAAATCCTGTACTTGCCGGCCTGCGAAACACTCAGCAGGACGCCACCCGCGCATCCCGATCGGATCTCGTCCTCACCTGCGCCGTCGACTTGGTAGGCACGAGGCGTGGTTCCTGGAGGGAAGGAGACTTCGCGCTCACCGTCGCGCAGCTTCACGCAGAAGCGGCAACTCGGCTCGAGCTCGATGGTCAGCTCGGTTGGATCCTCGGACAACAGATCGAGCTTGTTGTACCAGCAGTATCCCTCCGGCAGGAGCGCGAGGCGGATCGGACCGCGGGGCGCATCGAACTCGAAGAGCCCGCTCGTCTTGTCCAGCTCGACATTCTTGAAATCGAGCCGTGATCGAAAGCCTGCCGGAGCGGAGTGCCACGCGATCGAATCCTCTTCGACGGTCTGCCGCGTCTGTGCGTCGATCAGGCGCAGCTTGCAGTGCACGCGGGGAGCGACGCGCAGCGCCAGCTCCGCTGTCGACTCGCTGATTTCGATTTCCGTTCCCCAGCCGAACGGCTCGACAGCCACGAAGTGCTTGCCGACCTCGAGCAGACTCGCGTCGAACGTGAAGGTTCCAGCCCCGTTCAGCCCTGTGTCGACGAACTCCCCATCTCCGTACCCGCGCTCTTCGGAGATGAATGGCACGATCCGAATGCGTGGCGTCTCGAACTCCTTCCCCCAGCTCGGATCGACGGCGATCGTGCCCCCGACTTTCACGCGCTTCTTCGAGGGATCGGGTGTCAGGTCGATCGTCAATCGCTTCGTCTCACCAGCCTGAAGCTCGACGACGGCACGGCGTATCATCGGGTGAGGACCCGGAGTGTCGTTGACCGTGTCGAACGTATAACGACCCGGAACGAGTGCGTCGAACTTGAGCTCCTGCCCGTCGTGCTCCAGCGTTCCGCCGGCGCTGCTGTCTCCAGGACCGTCGATCATCAGCGTCTGCCGAATCGCGTCCTTGGGCATCACCACGGTCACGACGAGATGTGCTTCGCTGACCAGATCGATCCAGAAGTCGCCGCCGGCAAGCAGGTCGACGTCGACGCTGCCCCAAGCCAGGCCAGGAGCGCGCACGCGCACATCGCGATGCTGGCTCCAGCCGAACACGGGACAATCCTCGTCCCAGGGGGGGACGACGTAGGGAAGCGTCTGGTTCACGGGACCGTCGCTGGCATGGTCGTCCTTCCTGATGCAGCGATCGAGCTCGATGCCGGTGCCGTGATCTCGGACGCGCAGGCGCGAGACCGGCAGGAAATTTGCCTCCAGCTCGAGCGGCTTTCGCGCATCGGTTGCCAGTCCCTTCCACGTGCAGGCAGCGTCGCGATTCTCGATCCGGATGCTGCCGATCGTGATCTCCTCCGCGTCGACAGGGATCTCGCAGGTGAATGCTCCGGACGTGAGCTGAAGAGACAGAGTCTCACTCCCGTACGGGCCGTAGTAGCAGAGATGGAACGATCCGCCGATCGGAAGGCGCTTGACGTCATTCTCGATCACCCGAAGGGTTCCGGTGACGGTCTGCTTCTTCGGTTCCTGCGCGCACAGCCACGGAATGATGCAGGAAATGACCGTGAGCAAGGAAAACAGCAGGCTGGTCATCGACTTCATCTGAGGAGGCTCCCTGGGCGACTTTGGGAACCGTTCTTATCGCGAGAGTACCGCGCGCAACACGGAAACGGCAGACACGAAGCGCACCGTTTCAGCGGCGGCATCGGCCCCGCGCTCGCGTTGCTCGAGGGGCGCCGACCGGTGGTTCAGGCAGAGAAATGCTGGGTCTGTCTCGTCCCGGTATGAGAGGTCGATTCGCTCCGATGCATTCAATCTGGTCCGTCTGGACAACCGATGGAGAAATGGACAGGCTCGCGCATGCAAGGTCATCTCGAGACGGAGGTTTTCATGACTCGTATTTTCAGACTTCCCGCCCTCGTTGCTGCATTTTTCCTCGCCGCATGCGCTTCATCCGGCAACAAGGCACAAGACGTGCGCGATGCACGCGCGAGCTCTCCCAGCTCGCTACGACAATCCACTGCGAGCACGAGCGAAGATCAGCCCCTCTCGAAGGAGCAGCTGTTGGAATTGATCAGAGCACTGCGCAGTGATATCCAGCGCGGCGAATACGAGTCGGCGCGGAAGGCCTTCGACACTGCCCACGATCGCGCGTTCCTGTCGGAGGATGATCCACGCCTTCGACCGTTGGTCGTTGAGCTGTGTCGTCTCAACTTCCAGGCGAAGGAACTATACGGAGTGAGGTGAATTCGTCCGTAGTCGTGATGGGGATCCCCGCGCCGAGGGAAGCGGCGCGGGGATGCCCATCACGACTACGGACGAAGTCACCTCACTCCGTACACGGACGTCAGCGCACCCGCCTCACTCGCGCCGACGAAGCCCTGTCATTGAACCCGAGCAGCTCCAGCTCGTGCAACCCAGGCCCGAGCACCAGGGCGACACCGTTTCCTTCGGGATCGTCGAAGAGCACCAGCTCGAATCCCTGGGCAACCCACGCCGTGCTCGCCTGATCGTCGTCGAATTCCTTGCGCGAAGCTCGGAACGTCCACTCCTCGCGACCGCGCGGCAATTCCAGTTTCCACGCGAGCCCGCGGCCGCGCAGATCGGCACCGCGGTGCTCGTAGAGCACGACGCAGCCTTCCGGACCGGCGACGTCGACCGACTGGCCATAGCGCGAGACCTCGATCGACGACATGCGATCGTCGAACGCAAAGGGCTTGAGGTCATGCCTTCCCGGCCCGAGCGTCAGCTTGAAACCCTGTCCGTGGAACTCATCGAACAGCGTGGCCTGAAGTCCTGCCGGAATCTCCACGGCGGAAACACGATCGTTGGGGAATGCAGTCCCCTCATCCGTGAGCCCGAGCCCGACTTGCCAGCTCTCACTCTGCGCGAAATCTTCCGCATGCAGGCCGCGATCGAAAAGGGTCAGCGGGTCGGAGACGATGGCCGTCCGCTGCGCGGCGTCCGCGTCCTCCCCTGACCCGGAACTCGCGGCCGCAGCCTGGCTCGGGGCGGGCGTTTCGATCTCGCCCGGCGCTTCGACGCTGGACACGCGCGGCTCCGGAATTGGTCCTTGTTGCGATGGATCGACAGTCACGGTCCCGGGCTGCGCGCCCTCGTCGTGGGACATCTCGTACACTCCGACGCTCAAGGCAGCGGCCGCGATCACCGCACACAGGACGAAGGGCAAGCGCGCCACGTGTTCAGGATATCGAGCGCAGGGACTTCCGCGCAGTGCGATGCCGGGACTTGCACTCGCCAGGGCGCGGGTCCTTTTCCGGAGTCACCAGCGAGCGAAAGGCACCGGCTCTCCCGATTCCGCGATCGTCTTGATCGCCAGCATGCGCCGCTCGAGGAATCTGCGCATGTAGCTGGTCAGGAACAGATGCTCGGCCATCCATCCCAGCGGGCCGAAAGGCGTCTCGAAGTCGAAGCGATCGCTCACGAGGGTCCCAGTCTTCGTCGGCGTGAACACATGCTCGTGGTCGAAGCGAAGGAACGCGCCCGAGACCATCGAATCGCGAAAGCTGTGGGGACGATCGAAAGCCGTGATGCGACTCGTCAGCCGTTGACGGATTCCGAAGTGCACTGCTTCCCAGCTCACTTCATCGCCGAGCCCCAGCAATCCGCTGGTGACGCCCGCCACCGCGCGTTCCCGCGTGCCCTCGGTCGACTGCACATGCAGATCCACGCTGCGGAAGAGATCGAAAACGACTTCCTCCGGAGCGCCGATCTCGATCGCGAGGGTAATGACGGGCATCGGGGGCGATAGCGCAGGTCGGGATCGAGGACACGCCCTAGTCACTCGATCGTCGTGAGCGATCGCGCCGCCGGCTAGTGCTCAAGGGCACACGACAAATTCCAACGCATCGGAAAGTGTCGAGCTGTTCGGCGGCGGGAATCCAGTGTCGCGGCCCCAGCATTGGGCGTCGACGAGGGTTCCGGGCACGCTCAGATACGGCGCGGGAGATCCGCCCAAGGCTCCGACGGCGAAGGCGTTCATGTCGATCGAGTAGACGCCCGAGCAATTATTGGGCGGAGGAGTTCCGCCGGAGCTGATCGGCACGGAACGCCGGAGCGGCGTGTTGACGCAGCGCAAGCCGCCTTGGAACGTGACTGCGGCGCGACCCGCGTCGGTGTACAGGATCAGGCCCGGTTTGTTGTTGATCACGTTGCTGGACGTGATCGTGAAACCGGTTCCAGCGGTAGCACTCGGCACGCCGCTCGAACCGATCGACGGTGTGCAGCCCAGGGAATTGATCTTCGCCGTGCAGTAGACGATCGGCTGCGGGCACGTCCCGTCGTATCGCGCGAGCCAGACATCCGCACCCGCGCCAGAGTTCGGCCCGCCGAGGTCGCCGTCGGTGTAGCCACCCACGAACATCCCGCCAGAACCGTCCGACGAGATCGCGCAGACCATCGACTCGAGGATCGCCCCGAATTGCTGGATCCAAGTCTGGTTGCCGGCAATCCCGTAATGCGCGACCCACACATCGCCGTGATGGTTGGTCTGCACCGCAAGGCTGCCGCCGGTCATGCCGCCTACGTACACACCGCCAGTTCCGTCCGGCGCGGCCGCAATCGCGCCGTCGAATTCATTCGTTCCAAGCTGGTGGATCCAGCTCTGGTTGCCCGAGCTGTCGTAGTGCGCGAGCCAGATATCGGCGGAACCGGCGCTGGGTCCGCCGAGGCTTGCGCCGGTGTCGCCGCCCACGTACACGCCGCCCGATCCATCGGAAGCCACCGCGTAGGCAGCGTCGGAATTACTCGTTCCCAGATGCCGGATCCAGGTCTGATTCCCCGTGATGTCGTATCGCGCGACCCATGCATCGCGGTTTCCTACATTTGGACCACCGAGCCCGCCTGCGGTGTAGCCGCAGACGAATACGCCGGCGGATCCATCCTGTGCAGCGCCGAGCGCCTGGTCATCTTTGTTCGTGCCGAATTGTCGATTCCAGATCTGGTTTCCAGCGCCGTCGTAGTGGGCGAGCCAGACGTCGTTGCTGCCCGCATTCAGGCCCGCGAAGCTCCCTGCTGTGGCGCCACCCACGTACACGCCGCCCACTCCATCCGGTGCCGCGCTCGCTGAGAGCTCGTTAGCGTTCGTGCCCATCTGAAGCAGCCAGATCTGGTTCCCCGCGCCGTCGTAGCGTGCGAGCCATGCGTCGCCCATGCCCGCGTTCGGCGCACCGAGATTGCCTTTCGTATGCCCGAACACGAACAGACCACCATGGCTGTCCTCCGCCACACCCGTCGCGACATCGGCCGTGAACGTCCCTTTCTGACGAATCCAGGTTTGGTTCCCGCTTCTGTCGAAGCGTGCGAACCACGCGTCGTCGCCGCCC
>DATHET010000041.1:0-15710 GCA_035490315.1 Planctomycetota bacterium | reverse complement strand
GTGCACCCGCCTGATGAACCGTGGCGCACCAAGGTCGAGCTGAAGAACCTCAACTCGTTCAAGAACGTCCAAGCGGCGATCGAGTTCGAGATCCGGCGCCAGGTCGAGGCCTACGAGTCCGGTGATGCCGCGCAGCGTCCGGTGCAGGAGACGCGCCTGTTCGACGCGGTGGCCGGCGTGACGCGCTCGATGCGGCGCAAGGAAGACGCCCACGATTACCGCTACTTCCCCGAGCCCGACCTGCCGCCGATCACCATCGCGAGCGAGATGCTCGAGCGCCAGCGCGCCTTGCTGCCCGAGCTGCCGGCGGCGCGCCGCGAGCGTTACCAGAAGAGTTTCGGGCTGTCTGCTTACGACGCGGGCGTGCTGACCGCCGACCGCGCCCTCGCGGATTTCTTCGAGACGGTCGTGCGGCTCTCGAGCAAGCCCAAGGAAGCCGCCAACCTGATCACGAATCAGTTGCTGCGCAACCTGAAGGATCCGGAACTTCCCGCGTCGTCGATCGACGAGCTGCCTTTCCGTGCCCACGACATCGCTGTCCTGATCCAGCTGATCGAATCCGGCGCGATCTCGGGCCAGGCCGGCGGCAAGGTGCTGCGCGCCATGTTCCAGACCGGTCAATCGCCCAAGGACCTGGTCGCGAGCCTGGGTCTCGAGCAGGTCAACGACAGCGCCGCGCTCGAGGGCTGGTGCCGCGAGGCCCTGGTCGGCAAGGACAAGATCATCGCCGACGTCAAGGCGGGCAAGACCAAGGCCGTCGGCGCGCTGGTCGGCCCGGTCATGAAGGCCTCGAAAGGCAGCGCCAATCCGCAGGTCGTGCAGGAAATCCTGCTGCGATTGATCAGCGAAGGCCCGTGAGGGCCGCGGGTCCCTCGCCGTGAAGACTTCGAAGGCAGCGCAGGCGTAGCTCGCGCAGCAGCACCTGCCGATCTCGAACCGTCGCGGAATCGAAAGCAGCGCTCCGCCCTCGCGACCTCGGTGTACGATCGTCCGCGAGGCAATCGAATGGCGCCGCTCACGCTCATATACCGCTGGAAGCGAACGCTCCTGATCCTCGCGATCCTGTTCTCCTGCGTGAGCTGCGATCAGGTGAGCAAGCAGCTCGCGGTCGAGCATCTCGCTGACGGCGAGGCCTTGAGCTTCGCCGGAGACACGCTGCGCGTTCAATACGCGGAGAATCCGGGCGCCTTCCTCGGACTGTTCGACGGCCTGCCCGAGCGCGCGCGGACCTTGCTCCTGTCGTACACGGTCGCCGCCGCTCTCGTGCTTTTCTTCGTCTATCTGCTGCGCGATCGAGCGCTGAGCCGTTCCTCGCTGATTGGCTGCGCCCTGATCTGCGGCGGCGGCTTCGGCAATCTCATCGATCGATTCACGCGTTCTGGCTACGTGATCGACTTCCTCAACTGCGGCGTGGGCAGCCTGCGCACGGGAATTTTCAACGTCGCCGACATGGCGATCACCGGGGGCGTGATCTGGTTGATCCTCAAGTCGGCCTTCGGCCGATTCCTGGATCGTCCCCTCGCTTGACCCGGTCCGCGCGTGCTGCGCTCAAGGGTCCGCGCTGAACGGCGGGCGACTCAGTCCTTCTTCGCGGCGCAGGTGAAGCGGTAGGTTTTCTTGCCTTCGAAGCCGCGGACTTCCTTCAAATCGAAAGACTGCTCGCCGAACTCGAGCGTCTTCGAGGTCGAGGTCGTGAGCTTGAACTCGGAGTCACAGGTCAGCGCGTGGAAGTGGCCTGCGGACAGATCCCACAGCAGCTCGCCTTCGATCTGGACCGAGTTCTCGGTCACCGTCTTCGCGGGCGGGCCTTCCTCCGACTCCTGCTCGGACTCCGACTGGCTGTCCAGCTTGCCTTCGAACGCGATCACGCCGACCTTGACGCCGTCGACCTCGCGGGTCCCTTTGTAGGTGGCGTTGATCTCGCCCTTGACGTTGTCGCGCAGATCGTTCGAGCCCTCGTCCTCGTCCTCCTCCTCGGCACCCTCGGGGCGATAGCCCATCGGCCCGGAAGGCTCCTGGAGGTTGTTGAACTCGCTGGCGGGAATCGTCCAGGTCGCTCCCTCTTCCGTCTTCTTGTCCGGGAGCCAGCCGCGGAAGTCGGCATCCTCGACCAGGTCGCCGAGCAGGTCGTCGTCGCCCTCTTCACCCTCGGCCCACTTGGCTTCGAATTCCTTCGAGTCCTCGTCCCAGCTGAAGACGACTTTCTTGCCGGACAGGCCCGACTCGTTCTTCAGGGTATTGGACTCGGTGCCTTCCCCGCCCTCGAAGGTGACCGAGTTCTCGACCGTCGCGAAGCTGCGCGCGAGCTTCGCGGGGCGGCCTTCGCCCGCGGCGAGGGTCTCCTCGACGAACTCGAGGTTCTCGTCGTCGGTGATCGTGGTTTCCGGCAGCTCGATCTCGGGCTCCTGCGGGCCGTCCGGCGTTTCGACGGTGAGCTTGAGCTCGACGAGCTTCATCGAGGAGTGTTGCACGAAGTGCTTCTCGAGCTCGAGGCCCTTGACCGAGTGGTAGCTCAGCTCGTCCGCGGCGCGCACGGAACCGGGGAAAGTCGCGCTGGGCAGCGCCGCCAGGAGCAGGAGACTGGTCGAGGCCAGCCACGGAACGCTTTGGATCAACTTCATGGGTGTCATTCTCGTCAGGGGTTCCCGATGGAACCCTGTTCCCAGGTCCAGTGCAAGGCTTTCGACTGCAAGGCTTGTGCCGGTCCCCTCGGACTTACCCGGGCACCTGGCTCAGTTTCATTCCCATTCGATCGTGGCCGGGGGCTTGGAGGAGATGTCGAGCACGACACGGTTGATACCGCGCACCTCGTTGATGATGCGGTTGGAGATCCTGGCCAGGAGCTCATAGGGCAGGTGGGCCCAGTCGGCGGTCATCCCGTCGGAAGATTCGACCGCGCGCAGGGCGCAGGCATCCTCGTAGGTGCGCGCGTCGCCCATGACGCCGACCGATTTGATCGGCAGGAGCACGGCGAAGTACTGCCAGAGGGCCTTGTGGCAGTTCGCGGCTTCGATTTCCTCGCGCACGATGCGGTCGGCGGCGCGCAGCACGCTGCAGCGCGCGGCGGTCACTTCGCCGAGGATGCGCACGCCCAGGCCGGGGCCGGGGAAGGGCTGGCGGCCGACGATCGACTCGTCGAGGCCGAGGTAGCGGCCGACGGCGCGCACCTCGTCCTTGAACAGCTCGCGCAGCGGCTCGACCAGCTGCATGTCGAGATCCTCGGGCAATCCGCCGACGTTGTGGTGGCTCTTGATCACCGCGGTGTTGCCGCCGAACACGTTGACCGACTCGATCACGTCGGGATACAGCGTGCCCTGGCCGAGGAATTTCGCGCCGTTGAAGCGCACGGCCTCGCTCTTGAACACGTCGACGAAATCGCGGCCGATCAATTTGCGCTTCTTCTCGGGATCGATCACGCCGGCGAGGGAGCGCAGGAAGCGCTCGCTGGCGTCGACCACGGTCAGGTCGATGTGGAAGTGATCACGGAACGTCGCTTCGACCGCGTCGCGCTCGGCGTGGCGCAGCAAGCCGTTGTCGACGAAGATGCAGTGCAAGCGCGCGCCGATCGCCTGGTGCACGATCAGGGCCGCGACCGAGGAGTCGACGCCGCCGGAGAGACCGAGGACGACTTCGCCGCGCTCGCCGACCAGCTCGCGGATCTTGCGCACTTCGCGCTCGACGATGTTCTCCGGTTTCCAGTCGCCGGGCATGCGGCAGACATTGGTGACGAAATTCTCGATCAGCTCCGCGCCGCGCAACGTGTGCGTGACTTCCGGGTGGAACTGCAATCCGAACAAGCCGCGCGCGCGGTCGCCGGCGGCGGCGAAGGGACAGTTCTCGGTCTGGGCGTAGACCTCCCAGCCCGCGGGCAGGCGCGAGACGCTGTCGCCGTGGCTCATCCACACCACGGTGTGGCCGCCGATGCCCTCGAAGAGGTCCGCGGAGTGCACCACCGCGATCGACGCGCGGCCGAATTCGCGCTTGTCGGCGTGCAGCACCTCACCACCGAGGGCCTGGCACATCCACTGCATGCCGTAGCAGATGCCGAGCACGGGAACGCCGAGCTTCAGGATCTCCGGGGGGACCACCGGCGCATCGGGCGCGTAGACCGAAGCCGGACCGCCCGAAAGGATCACGCCGCCGAGGTCCATCGCCGCCGCCGCTTCGAGGGCGCGGCGCGGCGGAGCGATCTCGCAGTAGCTTCCCGCCTCGCGCACGCGGCGCGCGATGAGCTGTGCGTACTGCGCGCCGAGGTCGACGATCAAGATGCCGCGCGGAACGCTCTTCATTCCTGGTTGTGGAAGTAGTTCGAGGACTCCTTGGTGATCGTGACGTCGTGCGGATGGCTCTCGCGCACGCCGGCGCTGGTCACGCGCATGAACTGCGCGCGCTCCCACAGCTCCGCGATCGTCTTCGCGCCGATGTAGCCCATGCCGGAGCGCACGCCGCCGACCATCTGGTAGACGAAGGACGAAAGCTTGCCGCGGTAAGGAACCATGCCCTCGATGCCTTCGGGGACGAGCTTGTGGATGTCCTCGACGCCGGCCTGGCGGTAGCGCTCCTTGGAGCCCTGCATCATCGCGCCGATCGAGCCCATGCCGCGCACGACCTTGAACGAGCGGCCCTTGAACAGGACCGTTTCGCCCGGGCTTTCCTCCAGGCCCGCGAACAAGGAGCCGAGCATCACGCTCGAGGCCCCCGCCGCCAGGGCCTTGACCACGTCGCCGGAGAAACGGATCCCGCCGTCGGCGATCACCGGGATGTTCTGGTCGCGCGCCGCGGAGCAACACTCCATGATCGCCGTCAATTGCGGCACGCCGATGCCGGCGACGATGCGCGTGGTGCAGATCGAGCCGGGGCCGATGCCCACTTTCACGCCGTCGACGCCGGCGGCGACCAGCTCGCGCGTCGCGGCCGCGGTCGCGACGTTGCCAGCGACCACGTCGACCGAGAGCCGCTGCTTCAAGCCGCGCACGGTCTCGATCACGTTCGAGCTGTGGCCGTGGGCCGTGTCGACCACCAGGACGTCGACGCCGGCGGCGACCAGGCGCTCGGCCCGCTCGTAGTCCTGCACGCCGATCGCCGCGCCGACGCGCAGGCGCCCGCGGCTGTCGCGCGCGGAGCTCGGGAACTCGGCGAGCTGCTTCAGGTCCTTCATCGTGATCAGGCCGTGCAGGTGCATCTGGCCGTCGACGATCAGGAGCTTCTCGACCTTGCGCTTGTGCAGCAGCTCGCGCGCTTCGTCGAGCGAGGTTCCCGGCGGCGCGGTCACGAGATCCGTGGAGGTCATCACCTCCGCGACCGGCGTGTCCGCCGTCGATTGGAACTTGCAATCGCGGTTGGTCAGGATCCCGACCACGGTCGTCCCTTCGACGATCGGCAGGCCGGAGATGTTGTGGCGGCGCATGATCTCGCGCGCTTCGCCGACTTTTGCGCTCGGCGGCAGGGTCACCGGATCGAGGATCACCCCGTTGGCCGAGCGCTTGACCTTCTCGACCTCGCGCACCTGGCCCTCGATGCTCAGATTGCGGTGGATCACGCCGATGCCGCCCTCGCGCGCCAGGGCCACCGCCAGCGTCGATTCGGTCACCGTGTCCATCGCCGAGGAGGACAGCGGCACGTTGATCGGGACGTTGCGCGAGAAGCGCGTCGCGACCACGACGTCGCGCGGCAGCACGTCGGAGTGCTGCGGGACGAGCAATACGTCGTCGAAGGTCAGCCCCAAAGGGAAGTCGGCCGGCATGGCTTCCTGGCTCCTCACTTGCGGTCCGCCGAGGAGTGCGGGAGGGAGTCCCGGTGCGCGACCCCGGCGGAATCGGAAGGCTTGCGCCGGAGTTGGACGCTGCGGGTGGAAAGAGCCGAGGATACCGGCATGCGGCGCGACCTCCAAGGGTCGCATGGGCCTTCCTTCCTTTAATGAGGAGCACGGACGGCCTCTCCCGGCGAACTTGAGCTCGCAGACGCGTTCGGAGCCCGCTCTGGCGAGCTCGCGACCCGCGGGCACTACACTCGCCGCCCCGATGAGCGACGCGCCTCACCTGCTCCACGTCTTCCCCAGTTTCGTTCCGGCGGGTTCGCAGGTGCGCACCGCGCAGCTGATCGCGGCCTTCGGCGCGGATTTTCGCCATTCGATCCTGGCCCTGGATGGACGCACCGAGGCGCGCAGCCTGCTCGAGCCGACCGCGAGTGTGAATTTCCTGCCGGCGCCGCCCAAGGCGGGCAGCCTGGCGACTGCCTGGCGGCTGCGCGGCCTGCTGCAGGCGGAAAAACCGGACCTGCTACTCACCTACAACTTCGGCTCGATCGATGCGCTGCTCGCCGCGAAACTGATCGGCCTGCGTCGCGCGGTGCACCACGAGGACGGCTTCGGGCCGGACGAGGCGCGGGCCTTCAAGCGCCGGCGGATCTGGCTGCGCCGGCTGCTGCTCGGTCAGACGCGAAAACTGGTCGTGATCAGCGAGACCCTGCGGCGCATCGCCCTCGAGCACTGGAACGAGTCGCCGCTGCACCTGCGCTTCATCCCCAACGGCATCGATGTCGATCGCCACACGCCGCGCGACGGCAATCCCGCCCTGCGGCTGGAGCGGGGCATCGCGCCGGCTGCGATCGTCGTCGGCGCGGTCGGTCACCTGCGGCCGGAGAAAAACCTGCAGCGACTGTTCGAAGCCGTGGCACGCGCGCCGGCCGGAGCGGGCCTGCACGTGATCGTCCTGGGCGATGGCCCGATGCGGGCCGAGCTCGAGCAGCTCGCGCGTTCTCCCAGGCTCGCGGGCCGCGTCCAGCTCGTCGGCCACCAGGCCGATCCGCGGCCCTGGTACCGGATGATGGACGTGTTTGCCTTGACCAGCGACACCGAGCAGATGCCCCTGTCGCTCCTGGAAGCCATGGCCACTCACCTGCCGGCGGTCGCGACCAATGTCGGCGACGTGGTGTCCATGCTGCCGGGCGAGCAGGCTCCCTTCATCGCCCTGCCGGGCGGCGAGTCCTGCATCGAATCCCTCGCCGCGTCGCTGGCGCGCCTCGCGGCGGATCCGGAGCTGCGCAAGCGCATCGGCGACCTGAATGCGCGGCGCGCGCGAGCTTTCTACAGCCAGCGCGCGATGGTCGACGCCTACCGCGAAGTCTACAAGGACGCCCTCGCGTCCTGATCGACCCGCCGCGACGGGCTTTTTGCCGACGACTGCTAGAATCTCGGACTCGAAACCGTCCACCGTCCTCCACCCAAGCCCATGACACGTCCGACCGAGACCAGCGCGACCGAGCACCCTTCCGACCGCCGCGCTTCGCTCGAGAATCGACCCCAGCGGGAAGTGCCCGGGGCTGGCCAGCTGCTCAAGCAGTCGGCGCGATCGATCGACCTGGAGCTTCTGGGCAGCGTGACCACGCGCGCCTTTGCCCAGACGATGCAGATGATCTACGTCGCCAACACGCGCAAGGACAAGCGCCCCGGCGACCCCAAGGTCGGCGGCCACCCGGCCTCCTGCGCCAGCTCGATCCACATCCTCGCCGCCCTGCATCTGGTGGTGCGCGAGCCGCAGGACTTTGTCGCTTGCAAGCCCCACGCCTCCCCGGTCGACCACTCCCTGCACCACCTGCTCGAGCTGCTGCGGGTCGAGCCGAAGCTGGGCGAGAGCGGCGGCTGGGTCGATGCCGACGTGGCCAAGCGCGCCATGCACGGGCTGCGCCAGTTCGCGACCGCGGACGACCCTTACGTTTTTCAGAGCTACCACGCGCGCAGCGACCTCGATTCCTTCCACTTCCTGCCCTCGGGCTCGGTGGGGATTCCGCCGGTGGCATCGGCCTACATGGCCCTGGCCTACCGCTACGCGACCGACCACGGCTGGGACGTGCCGCAGGGCGCGCATTTCTGGTCGCTGATCGGCGATTCGGAATTCCGCGAGGGCTCGCTGCTCGAGGTGATGCCCGAGTGCGCGGAGCGCCAGCTCGGCAATGTGTGCTGGATCGTCGACTACAACCGCCAGAACCTGGACGGGACGCGCACTTCGAATCCGAAAACGCTGCACGGCGCGGATTGCGATCGCATCGAGCGCACGGCCCTGGCCAACGGCTGGCGCGTGGTGCAGCTGCGCCATGGGTCCTTCCGCGAAGAGCTCTTCAAGCGCGAAGGCGGCCAGGCCCTGCGCGAATTGTTCGAGCAGGCCTTCACCGACTACGAGTACCAGATGCTGCTGCTCAAGCGCGACGCAGCGCCGATCCGCGCGCGCGCGAAGAACCACGGCGCCCAGGCCTTCGCGGCCCTGGCCAAGCTCGACGACGCGGACGTGGTGCGCGCCTTCGGCGACCTCGGCGGCCATGACATCGGGAAGATGGTCCAGGCCCTCGATTTCGCGAAGCAGGCCTCCGACCAGCCGTGCATGATCATCGCGCACACGGTCAAGGGCTGGAACCTCGAGTGCGCGGCCGATCCTTCGAATCACTCGGCCCTGCCCGACCAGAAAGAGCAGGAAGCGATCCTCGCGCGCGCTGGTCTGACCTTCGACGATCCTTTTGCGCTGTTCGAGCCGCAATCGCGCGAAGGAAAATTCCTCGCGCAGCGCCGCGACCAGTTCCGCGCGGCGATCGAAGAGCACGATCGGCTGCGCGCGAAGAATCGCCAGTGGGTCAAGGACGCGGTCGCTCGCGATGGCGGCCTGCCGGCCTCGCTCGCGATCGACCTGTCGCTGTTCCCGATGGCCCACACGCAATGGATGTGGGGCCAGCTCGCCGCGAAGCTCGTGCGCATCGGCACCGCCGACGAAGGCGGGCCGCACACGGGCTCGACCGAGCTTTCGGCGACGGAATCGCGCTGGAAAACAGCCGCGGACTTCGTGCTCACGCTTTCGCCCGATGTCGGCACCTCGACCAACATCTCCGGGGCGATGGACAGCCGGATCTACGGTCCGGACGGCGGCAAGCCGCTCGAGGCCGAGCTGCAATTGAAAGTGCGCCACCCGCAGCTGCTGTCCCACGCGGAGCAGTGGACGCGCCACATCCGCTTCGAGATCGCCGAGGCGAATTGCATGTCGGCCGCCGGCGCGTTCGGCAAGCTCGGGCATTACACGGGCCTGCCGTTCATGCCGATCATGACGGTGTACGACTTCTTCGTGAAGCGCGCCCTCGATCAGCTCTACTACAACCTGTACTGGGGTTCGGAGTTCATCGTGCTGGGCACGCCCTCGGGCACCACGCTTTCCAGCGAAGGCGCGCAGCACTCGTGGAAGAGCGACATCCAGATGCCCAACCTGATCACCTGGGAGCCGCTGTTCGCGATCGAGATGGACTGGATCCTCTCCGATGCGCTGCGGCGCCAGATGGAGGACGACAACGAGGGCCGCCGCGGCGTCCTGGTGCGCGCCGTCACGCGCGCGATCACGCAGCGCACGCTGCTCGAGCTGGTTCGCAAGCACGCTTCGTCCGCGGATCAGAGCGACGAGCAGCTGCTCTCGAAGGTCCGCGAGGATTGCCTGGCTGGCGCTTACTATTTGATCGACTGGCGCGGCTACGAGGGCTACGAGCCCGGCGACAACGTGGTCAACGTGTTCACGATGGGCTCGATCGCGACCGAAGCGATCGCGGCCGCGGAATTGCTGCAAGCACGCGGCGTGTTCGCCAACGTGATCCACGTTTCTTCACCAGAGCTCCTGCTCGGAATCCTGGGCGAGCGCTCGGGCTACCACCACCTGTGCGAAACCCTGGGCATCAACGGCGATTTGCACGCCGTCGAAGGCGCGGGCGAGAGCGAAGCGGGCCTGGTCTCGCTCGCCGGCCGTCGCATCCCCGTGGTCGCGACCTGCGACGGCGAAGCCGGTCTGCTCGACAACATCGGCTCGATCGTCGGCGTGAAACAGAAGACGCTGGCGGTGCGGAAATTCTCGAAGTGCGGGCGGCCCGACGAGGTCTACGCCTACCACCACCTCGACGCGGAATCGATCGTCGAAGCCTGTGGCGAAGTGCTCGCGCGCACCGCGCTCGAAAACCTGCGCGTCAGCCCGCAGATGCTGGAACGATTCACGGGCC
Source organism: Planctomycetota bacterium (assembly GCA_035490315.1). Taxonomy (GTDB): domain Bacteria; phylum Planctomycetota; class UBA1135; order UBA1135; genus JADJQU01. The sequence continues at coordinate 5,693 of DATHET010000041.1, read as the reverse complement.
GCGCAGCCGGCGAGGGCGAGACCGCCAACTGGCGCGAGCTGTGGCCCGCGCCGGACGAGTCCGCGCACTGACCGTGTCGAGCGCTCCCCCGCCTCACGATCCCGCGCGCGACGGCGTGGACGGTCTGCCCGCGCAGCCCGAGCCCTTTCCGCCCTTCGAGCGCTTGCGCAGCGAGCAGATCTACGATTCGCGCTGGTGCGGCATGCGCCGTGACGTGCTGCGGCTGCCGAGCGGCGCCGAGCAGGAATACCACGTGATCGAGATCACCGACGCGGTCGCGGTGGTGCCGATCCTCGCCGACGGCCGGATCGCGATGATCGGGCAGTACCGCTATCCGCACGGCAAGACCCACTGGGAGATTCCCGCCGGCCGCATGAATCCGAGCGAGGAACCGCGCATCGCCGCGGAGCGCGAGCTGCTCGAGGAAGCCGGCCTGCGCGCGGCAAAAATGATCGAGCTGCCCGGCTTCTACCCCGCCAACGGCATCACCGACCACTACGCCCACGCCTTCGTCGCCCTGGACTGCGAGATCGTCGCCGAGCCCACCCCCGACGCCTCCGAGCAACTCTTCCGCCGCTTCTTCACCCGCCGCGAAGTCGAATCCATGTTCGACGCCGGCCGCTTCGCCGACGCCTTCACCGCCCTCTGCATCGCCTACTGGTTAAGGAAGTAACAATCGGTACCCGGTATTCCACCACCATTTATTACATTCGCGCCGCCGCGCGAATGTAATAAATGGTGGTGGAATACCGGGTACCGATCAGGCTTTGGTGTAGTTCGGGCGGCCGGACATGCGCGAGGCGAGGGCGTTGCGGGTGTCGACGACGCTGCGGGCGTGGTTTGCGATCATGTCCCAGTCGAAGGCGCGGTGGTCGGTGGCGACGACGACGACGTCGAAGCTTGCGATCGTCGCGGGGTCCAAGTCGAGCGCGACGTGGTGGCGCAGGTCGTGCTCGCGCATTCTCGGCGGGACGGGGACGTGGGGGTCGGCGTAGCGCACGCTCGCTCCCAGGCCTTCGAACAGCTCGATCAGCTCGATCGCCGGCGATTCGCGCACGTCGTCGACATCCGGTTTGTACGCGAGGCCGAGCACGAGCACCTTGGCACCGTTCACGGCCTTGCCCTGCGTGTTGAGCGCCAGCATCGTCTTCTCGACGACGTAGTGCGGCATGCGCGTGTTGATCTCGCCCGCGAGCTCGATGAACTTCGTGGCGTGGCCCGCGCGCCGCGCGACCCAAGTCAAGTAGAACGGGTCGATCGGGATGCAGTGACCTCCGAGGCCGGGCCCCGGAGTGAAGCGCATGAAACCGAACGGCTTGGTCGAAGCCGCGTCGATCACTTCCCAGACGTCGATCTTCATCGCATCGAGGATCACCTTGAGCTCGTTGACCAGGGCGATGTTGATCGAGCGGAAAATGTTCTCGAGCAGTTTCGCCGACTCGGCCACCTCGGCCGAGCTGACGCGGATCGCCTGCTTGACCGCGGCGGCGTAGAGCGCATGGGCAGCCGCTCCCGAAGCCTCGCAGGTCCCCCCTACCAGCTTCGGAATCGTGCGCGTGTCGAAATCCTTGCGGCCGGGATCCTCGCGCTCGGGCGAAAAGGCGAGCAGGAAATCCACGCCGGCTTTCAGTCCGTCCCTCTCCAGGATTGGCCGCAGGAAATCGCGCGTCGTGCCCGGGTAGGTCGTCGATTCCAGCACGACCATCTGCCCGCGGCGCAGCGTCTTCGCGATCGCCTCGCCCGAGCGCTCGATGTACGAAAGATCGGGCTCCTTGTACTCGCCGAGCGGCGTCGGCACGCAGATCAAGATCGCGTCGGCCTCGCCCAGGCGCGAGAAATCGCTGGTGGCTTCGAAGCGGCCGCTCTGGCGCATGCGCGTGGTCATCGCCGAGCCGAGGTGGCGCAGATACTGCTCGCCGCGGGCGAGCTGCTCGATCTTCGAGGGATCGGTGTCGAAGCCGAGCACGCGGAAGCCGGCCTCGACGAAGGCGCTGGCGAGCGGCAGGCCGACGTAGCCCAGGCCGAGCACGCCGACGACGGCGGAGCGGGATTCGATCTTTTCTAGCAGCATGGAGGGTCGCCTCTTCGGCCTGGAGCGGTCCCCGACGTGAATCGGGGCGCGAGAGCCTAACCAGAGCCGAGCGAGGTGTAGAGGGACTTCGCGCGCGAGATCAGAATGGCCGCATGACGCCCACTGGACTCGTGACGCACCCCGCATGCCTGGAGCACTTCGCCGGCCCCGGACATCCCGAGCGGCCGGAGCGGCTGAGCTCTGTCCTGCGCGCCCTGCGCGAGGCTCCCGCGCTGTCGGCCTGCACCTGGCTCGAGGCGCCGCCGGCTTCGCTGGAGCAGATCTTGGGCGTGCATTCGATCGAGCTGGCCCCGAGCGTGCGCGCCGCCTGCGCGCGCGGACGGGCCCTGCTCGACGGAGGCGACACCTACGTGTCGAGCGAATCCTACGAAGCCGCGCTGCGCGCCGCGGGGGCGACGATCGCGGCCAGCGAGCGTGTGCTGCGCGGAGAATGGTCCAATGCCTTCGTCGCGGTGCGGCCGCCGGGTCACCATGCCGAGGAGAGCACGGCGATGGGCTTCTGCCTGTTCAACAATGTGGCGATCGCGGCGCGCTGGCTGCGCTCGAGCGGCGTAGAGCGCGTCGCGATCGTCGACTTCGACGTGCACCACGGCAATGGCACGCAACACATCTTCGAGCGCGATCCGAGCGTGTTCTACGCGAGCCTGCACCAGTACCCGCACTATCCCGGCACGGGTGCCGCGAGCGAGCGCGGGCTCGGCGCGGGCGCGGGCACGACTTTGAACTGTCCGCTGGCGAGCGGCACGGGCGATCGCGAATGGATGGCTGCGCTGGAAACGAGCGTGGTGCGCGAGCTCGAGCAGTTCCGGCCGGACTTCCTGCTGATCTCCGCGGGCTTCGATGCGCACCGCGACGATCCGCTGTCGGGAACGCGCGTCAGCACGGACGGCTATTCGAGGATGACGGAGACACTGGCGAGTTTCGCGCGCTCGACGTGTCAGGGACGGATCGTCAGCGTGCTCGAAGGCGGCTACGACCTCGACGCGCTTGCGGCGAGCGCGCGGGCTCATGTCGAGTCGCTCTCCCGGTACGGAACTGGGATGTGAAGGCCGTCCCCCGTCGCGATGTGCAGACCATATAGCCTTGCACACGAGGCAACGGGGCCTCAACGCACTCTATGGTGCAGACGACGGAGGACGGTCGTGACCAAGGATAGCATGAGTACGGAGCCAGGTGAATTCGTCCGGAGTCGTGCAGGTACCCCACGCGCCGCTTTCGCGGCGCGTGGGCTGCCTGCACGACTCCGGACGAATTCACCTGGCTCCGTATTGGAGGGATACATTCGAGCAGCCTTCCTCGCTCGCTCCCCCTAGGTTCCCGGAGACCTCATGAACACCTCACGCGGCAGGCGCACGCTCGCGCTCGCATTCGCGGCCACCAGCGCCCTGACAGTCAGCTCAGCAGCTCAGGCCGTCACCCCGGCGAGCCAAGACCGCGGCTCGCTGCTCCTGGACGACGTGCCCCTCGCCCGCTGGACTTCGCCCGCGTTCCCGACGGGCATCGAATTCGGCGCCGTCTTCGGCATCTCCTGGGGCGACTGCGATGGCGACGACTACCCCGACGTGCTCTGCGCCTACTCCCGGCGTCTGTGGCGCAATGAGCAAGGACTCGGCTGGCAGCTCACGACCTTGGACCCGCAGGTCCTGCCACCCACTCGCCAACGCTACGGCTGCTCCTTCGGCGACTGGGACGCGGACGGGCGCCAGGACATCGCGACCGAGCCGCGCTTATACGCCTCCGACAACAAGCTGCACCTGCTGCACAACGACGGCAACCTGCAGTTCCACGACATCGCCGGGAATCATCAGCTGCTCGACGTGCAGCCGTTCGGCAACTCGGAGACCTTCTGCTGGGGAGACGTCGACGGCGATGCGCGCCTGGATCTCTTCGTGCCCGTGTATCCGCCGTGGTGGCAGTTCGGACCGGGGAACTTCTTCCTGCACAATATCGGCCCTTCGCCGTCGGGTGGGTTCGCGTTCCGCGAGAAGAGCGCTCACGCCGGGCTGGACAATCCAGCGGGCACGTCGGCGCCGGAGGGCGCGCAGCTCGCGGACGTCGACGGCGACGGCGACCTCGATCTGTACTCGAACGGCAGGATCTACTGCAACCGCTCGCAGCCGGGCTCGCCCGCCTTCGATGCCCTGCTTCCGATCGCCAGCGGCATCGCCTTCGACTACGTGTACGACGAAGGCGCGGCGCTCTTCGACTACGACCTCGACGGCGATCTCGACCTGGCGGTGGCTTACAGCAACGCGCCCGGCGCGACCTTGTGGGAATCGCGCGGCGACGGAACCTTCTTCCAGGTCGAGCCCGGAGTCGTCCAGTCTCCGATGACCGGCTTGAACCTCGGACTCTCCGCCGAGGACTGGGACAACGACGGCGACATCGATTTCACGACGCGCCAGGTCTTCCGGCGCAACATGCTGATCGAGAGCGGAGCGCGCAGCTTCGTGGTCGCCCCCCATTCGATTCCTCCCAGCTATGTGATCAGCGCGACGCCGGCCTGGGCCGACTGGGACAAGGACGGCGATCTCGACTGCGCGCTCGGCAACTACGGCGAGCTCGCGCGCTTCTACTTGAACACGACTTGCGACCCGGCGACGCCCCTCGCGGACCGTCGCTTCCTGCGCGTGCACCCCGTGCGCGAATCGCACAGCGTCCCGCGCGGCCTGGACGTCGAATATGGAGCCGCTGCCGAGCTGCGCGTGCGCAATGCGCCCGATCCCTGGCGGCGGCGCAAGTTCACTTCGAGCTCCGCGGGCTATTTGAACCAGAACGAGTACACGCTGCACTTCGGCTTGCCCGCCGATCCGACGCCGGCCGATCCGCGGACCGATCTCGAGCTCGGCGTGCAAGTCGACTTCCCCGTGGTGGCGCAGACCGCGCCCTGGCGCATCGACGAGCACGTCAATCCGGTGCTCGGGAACATCGCCCTCGCCGATCTCGCTTCGCGGGAGATCAAGGTCTTCCGCGTCGGCGAGGTCGTGATCGACGGCGTGTCGACCGGCCCGCTCCACCACGTTTCGCCGCAGCTCGCGGCCAGCGCCGGCGGCCTCCTGCATGCCGGCGTCACGACAGCGATCGGCAACCTCTCGACTTCGTTCAACCAGATCACTTGGTACGCGCTCGAGGTCCGCGTGCCTGCCGGAAGCGAAGAGGTGCTCGTCGACGAGCTCACGATCGACGGCCAGCTCGCTGGGCCGGCCTTCTGCTCACCCCAGAGCTTCAACCTCGCCCTGTGGGACACGACCGTTCCGGGTCACGCCGTGCGAGTCGAGGTGAAGAGTGCCGCGAGCAACCCGCGCAATTCGCGCACGAGCGTGCCGTGGAACCTGCGCCTCGCGCCTGGGCACACGTACCGCTTCGCCGCGCACCTGGCGAGTTATCGCCCGACGCTGGTGGCCCTGCCGGTCGATCACGGCAACCTGCAGGTGATCACCTCGGCCCGCTACCTGGATCCGGAGCCCTGCAATTCCGACGCGCTCACCGCGGCGCCGCTCGACAACACGCGCGTGTATTTCGCGCTGTTGTTCCATCGCTAGTCCGATGGGCCGAAGCCAACCGCCGACCTGAATCCGGCGGGAGCCGTGGCGTTCGGCGC
>DATHET010000040.1:0-20623 GCA_035490315.1 Planctomycetota bacterium | reverse complement strand
TCTGTCCCACGAGCCCCAGGGCACCCCTCAGCTTGTCCCACCTCCTCAGAGGATTGCTCCTCGGCCTGACCCTGCTGCCATGGGGCTGCGTCGGCCCCAAGGAAGTCGACCCCGAGAGGCCCAAGCGCGAGCTGACCGCGGAGGAGTTCCGCGAACTTCTTTCCAAGGGCACGATCCAGCCGACCGAGGGCATGGTCGGCGAGGACCCCTTCAAGAAGCTCGAGAACGAGGGGATGGGGGATGGCGCCGCGGGCAAGCCGGGTTCCGAACCCGGAGCCATCGAGCCGACCGATCTGAAGCCGCCCGCGCACAAGCTCGCGCCGCCGGCGCTAGCCCCAACCACTCCGCCGGAGAACCCCTACCTCGTCTTCGGCGAGCGCATCAAGGTCAACCCGGACGGCACCATCACCAAGCCCTACCCGCTGCGAGTCGGGACGGGCGTGAAGATGAAAGCGCTGATTACCGACTACGGCAACTTCCCCATGTGGGTTGGTCCTGCAGCGGGCGCGCCTGCAGTCCCCTCGACGCCGGAAGTGGTCAAGCTCGACCTGATGGAGGGCTGGGACCTCGAGCTGTACCAGGACCTGCGCGCACCCGTTGGCGATCCGAAAGCGGAGGCCAAACCGCTGCAATTGGCCGACTGGCTCGTGGTCACCACCGGTCAGGAGCTGCTCTACGAAGTCGAGGACTTCATCAACCTCTTCGCCGCCGGCGTGCCGCAGATCGAGATCGAAGCCAAGATCGTCGAGATCACCTTCAGCGACACGCTCGACGTCGGCGTCAAGCCGATCATCGGCCAGCCGATGTTCGATTTCCCCGGCAGCGGGACCTTCGTCAAGAGCTTCAACTCCTCGACCCCCAACGGCGTCGACATCAGCGAGGCCCTGCTGACCCTGGGCACGGTCCAGGACGGCACGGCTTTCAACGCAATCATCGAAGCGATCGCCACCAACGACAACGTCTCGATCATCTCGCGGCCGAAAATCGCAGTGCGCGAAGGCGGCCGCGCGGACATCTCGAACATCGAGCGGATTCCCTATCTGCTGCCGGGCAACATCACCGCCGGCGTCGCCGGCTACGCCTCGACCATCGCCTTCCAGGAAGTCGGCGTGAAGCTCTACGTCGTGCCGCGCGTGATCGGTACGAAGACCGTCGCGCTCAACATCGACATCGAGGCCTCGACCCAGTCCGGCCGCGAGATCCTGCTCGTGACCGGCGCCGGCGACGAGATCTCCGCGCCCCGGCTGTCCCAGCGCAGCGCGCGCACCGTCGTCTACCTGCAGCCCGGCCAGGCGGTGATCCTCGGCGGCCTGGTGACCGAGCGCAACGTCGAGTCGATCCGCAAGGTCCCGCTGCTCGGCGACATCCCGATCCTCCAGTACCTCTTCCGCTCCAAGTTCACGCGCAAGGAGCAGGCGAATGTCCTGTTCTTCATCCGCCCGCGGATCCTGCAGGGCGTCGACGTGCACCGCGAGTTCTGAGCCGCGGGCCAGGCGGATTCCTCACCAGCGGGGGGCCGGTCGACTAGACTCCCGGAAGACGTTCCCAGACGGGGCGTCCACCCCTGCATGAAACTCGTCCATTCGAGGCTCTCGAGCGCAGCGCCGGCGCGCCGCGGCGTCGCCCTGCTGATGGCCTTCCTGGTCCTGATGGTCGTCCTCGCGATCTGCGCCCAGCTGCAGATGTCGACCGGGGCCGCGCAGAAGTCGGCCAACAACGAGCTGGGCGTGCAGCGCATGGACCTCGCGATCGAGTCGAGCATGCTCGAGGTCATGGACCAGCTCAGGAGCGATGCCGAGGACTCCGCCGGTGGGGCGGGGGCCGCGCCGGGTGCAGCGGGTCCTCCAACCACGCCTCCCGCGGGAGGAGCCGCGGGCGCTGCCGGCGGAGCCGCCGGGGGCGCCGCCGACGAGCCGGTCGATTCACACGAGGACACCTGGGGCAAGCCTCAGCGCACCGAGATCAACCAGGTCGAGCTGCGCGTGATGGTCCAGGACGAGGATTCGAAGCTCAACATCCTCGGCATGCTCTGCCCGGACGAGGAGCAAGCCGAGAAGGCCTACCAGCGCGTGGTGAAAGTCCTCGACACCTGCCGCCAGGGCACGACCGAGGACATCGACGCCGGCGACGCGGAACGCATGGCTTCGGGCATGCGCGATCACCTGCGCAAGCGCTCGAACTCGGTCTCGCCGCGCACGAAGCTGCTCTCCGACACCGAAGAGGAACCCGACACGGGCTTGCCTCTGACGCTCAAGGAGTTCGCGTCGATCGAGCCCTTCAAGCCCGAGCACTTCCGCGAATACCGCGACGATCGCGGCAAGTGGGTGCACTCGATCGGCGCTTTCCTGACGGTCTACACGGCACTTCGCACGGGCGAGTCGATGATCGCGCCGACGACCGCGGGCCCGCTGCCCGCCGGCGGCGCAGCGCCCGGTGCCAACCCTTCGGGCGGTACGCCGTCCGCGAACAACGACGGGACGAACCCGGGACAGAACGGGGCGAACGGCGCGAACGGAGCCTCGGGTGGGAACAACGGCGCGGGCGGTGAGCAGGGCGCCGGCAACACGGGCGGCACGCCGGGAGCCGGTCAGACGGGAGGCGGCAGCGCCGCGGGCGCCACCGCCGCGGGAATCTCGGTCAACGTCAACACCGCTCCGCCCTGCGTGCTCAAGGCCCTCGTCGACGATCGCGAAGTTCCCTCGCGCTGGCTCGACAGCGTGATCGAGTACCGCAACCTCGAGGAGAAGAAGGAAGACGACGCGGCGGCCGAGGAGGCCGATCCCGTGTACGACGAGTACGGGCAGGTCGTGATCCAGCGCCAGGTTTTCGACAACCTCGCCGAGCTCGAGCAGGTCGCCGGCGTGGAGCGCTTGAGCGGCGACGGCAAGGCCGAGCTGCTGCGCCTGTTGACGACGCAAAGCCAGGTCTTCTCGATCTTCGTGACCGCGCGCATCGTCAGCCCCAACGACCAGAGCCGCTTCGAGACCCAGGGCCCGCCGCGGCCCGGCGAGCGCGAGGACGAGCTCGGCAACGCCCTGACCGTGACCGTGCGCGCCGTGGTCTGGCGCGTGACTTCCGACGACGGCACGATCATCGTGCCGATCGTGCGCTGGGAAGTGCTCGACTACATGCCGCTCGACGTCCTCGATTACCCCGACGAAGATCGCTGAGCGATCGCGATGGCCGCGGACTCGCTGCAGCTCGAGGTCTTCCACCATCTCTTCGCCTCGGCGGCCGAGGAAATGGGCGCGTCGCTGATGCGCTCGTCCTTCTCTCCGAACATCCAGGAGCGGCGCGACTTCTCCTGCGCGATCTTCGACGGCGAGGGCCGCATGCTCAGCCAGGCCGCGCACATCCCGATCCACCTCGGATCGATCCCGCTGTGCGTGCGCGCGGCCCTCGAGCGCTTCGAGCTCGAGCGCGGCGACGTGGTGGTGCTCAACGATCCCTACCGCGGCGGCACGCACCTTCCCGACGTCACGCTGGTCACGCCTGTGTTCCTCTCGCACGCGAAACGCCCGGAATTCCTGTGCGCCAACCGCGCGCACCACGCCGACATCGGCGGAGCCTGGCCCGGCTCGATGGCGCCAGCCTACGACGTGCACGGCGAAGGCTTGATCATCCCGCCGACGCGCCTGGTCCGCAATGGCGAGGTGCAGCGCGAAGTCTTCGATTTGCTGCTCGCGAACATGCGCGTGCCGCGCGAGCGCGAGGGCGATCTCTTCGCGCAACTCTCCGCCAACCGCATCGGCTCGGAACGCCTCGTCAGTCTCGCTCGCGAGCAGGGACTCGCGCGCTTGCGTCGCGCGGGAGCGCAGCTGCTCGATTGGACGGAACGCTTGACGCGCGCCGAGATCGAGAAGCTCCCGCGCCGCGCGGTGGCCTGCGAGGACGTCCTGGAAACCGCGCAGGGAAACGTGAAGATCACGGTCACGATCGCGCGCCGCGCTCGCGATCTGGTCTTCGATTGGAGCGGATGCGACGAACAATCCGCGGCGCCGATCAACACCACGCGCGCGGTCGCTCTCTCCGCGGTCTTCTACGTGCTGCGTCTGCTCCTGCCGCCGGGAACGCCGACCAACGAAGGTCTGCTGCGTCCCGCGCGCGTGGTGACGCGCCCCGGCAGCGTGGTCGACGCGCGCTATCCCGCTCCGGTCGCGGCGGGCAATGTCGAGACCAGCCAGCGCCTCGTCGACGTGCTGCTCGGTGCGATGGCCCAGCTCGATCCCGTGCGCGTGCCCGCCTCGAGCTCGGGCACGATGAGCAACCTTTCGTTCGGCGGTCCGCGCTCCGGAAAAGTCGGCGGCAGCTACACCTACTACGAGACGATCGCCGGCGGCGCGGGCGGCGGACCAGAGGGCAGCGGTGCCCACGCCGTGCACACGCACATGACCAACACGCGCAACACGCCGATCGAAGCCCTCGAGACACAGTTCCCGGTGCGCGTCGAGGCCTTGAGCGTGCGCCGCGAGAGCGGAGGCGCCGGCCTGTCGCGCGGCGGCGACGGAATCCAGAAGCGCGTGCGATTCCTCTCGCCCGCGCGCGTCGGCTGGATCGCCGATCGATCGGTGCGCGGCCCCGGCGGACTTGCCGGAGGCAAGAGCGGCGCCGTCGGCGGAGCCTCGGTGCAGCGCGCGGACGGCAGCCGCGAAGCCCTGCCCTCGCAAGCCACGCTCTCGCTCGAGGCGGGCGATGCGATTTCGATTCTCACGCCCGGAGGCGGAGGCTTCGGGGAGTCGACTCCCTTGAGCTAGGGAGTTGCGCCTTCTCGAGATACTGCCCCGCATCGCTGTGCGGAAAATCGCTAGCCCTGCCACCAGCGCCCACTTGCGGCGGTCCTCCCTGGTCACCCGACCTCGAGGACCTGCTCCGCATGTTGATTCTTCTGCCCCCGTTCTGCCCTCGGGCAGGCTGTCCCTCCCGTACCCGCTCGTGCTCCTTCACCTACTGCCTGCGCGGCCAGTACAAGCGCAAGTGCGATGGGCAAACCGTCCAACGCTTCCAGTGTGGGGCCTGCGTGCGAGGCTTCTCCGAGCAGACGTTTCGCGTCAACTACCGGCTCAAGCGGCCCGACCTGCTCGCGCCCTTCTTCATCGATCGTGTTTCCAAGGTCACGCACCGACAGTCCGCTCGCAACCACGCCTGCTCGCGCGGCACGGAGGAGCGCCACTTCCGTCGGCTGAGCGAGCACTGCGAAGCTTTCCATGCCGCGCGACTCTCGGAAGTCGCGGCTGGCGGCGGCCTGGGCGAGATCTTCCTGCTCGACGAGCTCGAGACCTACGAGGAGCACCGCACCAAGAAACCCGTGACCGTGCCGGTGTTGATCGAGCGTGTAAGTGGTTTCGTGATCGACACTCGCGTCGGAACCCTTCCCGCGCGCCGGCGTCCGGGTGCTGCAAAACCACCTCTGCTCGAGGGCGAAGTCGAGCGCAAGAGCGAGTCGCGTGAAGTGGTCAAGGCGGCCTTCGAGCGATTGAATGCGACCAGTCCGAAGGACCGCCCGATCCGTGTGCTCACCGACGAGAAGCACAGCTACGCCCAGCTGCTGGTGGAACTCTTCGGTGAGCGCTGCAAACACGAGCGCACCTCTTCGAAGCGCCGCCGCGACGTGAGCAATCCGCTGTGGCCGATCAACCACACCCTGGCCCGAGTGCGCGACAACGTCTCGCGCCTGGTGCGCGAGACCTGGGCCGCGGCCAAGTTGCGCCGCTGGCTAGCTGGCCAGCTCGCGATCTGGGTCTGCTACCGCAATTACGTGCGCGGCCGGACCAATCGGGAGGAGGCGACGCCGGCGATGGTGCTGAAGGTGCAGGGCCAGCCCTGGAGCGTGCCGGGGCTGCTCGAAAGGAGGGTATTCCCCGCGGTGTAATGAACAGCGATGCGGGGCAGTATCTCGAAAAGCGCTTGCCGCTCCCGCCGCCCGGCGCGAGAATTCGCGCTGCGGTTTGCCTGTACTCGAGCCGCCTTTCCGCCTCGCCCTCGACAACCCGAAAAGAATCAGAATGCCCGCCGTCAGCGTGTTCGGTGCCCAGTGGGGCGACGAGGGGAAAGGCAAGATCATCGACCGCATGGCAGGCGAGGCCGACGTGGTCGTTCGCTACCAGGGCGGCGCCAACGCGGGCCACACCGTGGTGGTCTCGGGGCAGAAGTACGTGCTGCACCTGATTCCGTCGGGAATCCTGCACCCCGGCAAGCTCAACGTGATCGGCAACGGCGTGGCCGTCGACCCGCTCAAGTTCCTCGAGGAGGTCGAGGGCCTGCGCAAGCGCGGTGTGCGCGTCGACGGCAGCAACCTGCGCCTGTCCTCGAGCGCGCATGTGATCTTCGAGCACCACCGCCGCATCGACCAGGCCGCGGAGCGCTGGCGCGGCGACGGGCGCATCGGGACCACCGGACGCGGCATCGGTCCTTGCTACGCCGACAAGGCGGCGCGCACGGGATTGCGCGTCAGCGATCTGCTCGAGCGCGAGCACGCGCGGGCACGGCTGCGCGCGGCACTCGCCGAGAAGAACGCGCTGATCCGTCAGGTGCACGGCGAGGCCGAGCTCGACCTGGAGCAGCAGCTCGCGCGCTACACGACCCTGGCCAGCGAGCTCGCGCCCTTCGTGGGCGACACCGGCGCGGAAGTGCGCGCCGCGTACCGCGATGGACGGCGCATCCTGTTCGAAGGCGCGCAGGGCGCGATGCTCGACATCGATCACGGCACGTATCCGTTCGTGACTTCCTCGAACACCGGCGTCGACGGCGTCCCGGCGGGCGCGGGTTTTCCCGCGCGCTGGATCGAGCGCGCGATCGGCATCGCCAAGGCGTATTGCACGCGCGTCGGCGAAGGCCCCTTCCCTTCCGAGCAGCACGGCGAGCTCGGCGAGCGCATCCGCAGCGCGGGCAACGAATACGGCGCGACCACCGGCAGACCGCGGCGCTGCGGCTGGCTCGACGCTCCGCAGATGCGCTACACCCTGGGTTGGAACGGCGCGGACTCCTGGATCATGACCAACCTCGACGTGCTCAGCGGATTCGAATCGATCCCCGTCGGCGTCTCGTACCGCGTCGGCTCGCAGAGCTACGACGAATATCCCGCCGCCCTGTCGGGCATCGAGGATCTCGAAGTCGTCTACGACGAATTTCCGGGCTGGACCGAGGACATCACCGCCGTGCGCCAGTACGAGCGCCTGCCGCAGCGCTGCCGCGACTACGTGGAAGCGGTCGAGCAGCTGATCGGCGTGCCGATCGAGATGCTCTCCGTCGGACCCGAGCGCGACCAGGTGATCGCGCGCCAGTCGACGAGCCCTCGCGCCCACGCGACCGCTCGTTAGTTCCATGGCCAGTGACCACGATCGCTCCAAGGAAGACCTGAAGGCGCGGCCCGAGGTCTCGCGTCCGGATTTCGGCGGCGCGTTTCCCGAGCACATCGCGGTGATCATGGACGGCAACGGCCGTTGGGCGCAGCAGCGCGGCATGCGCCGGATCTGGGGCCATCGCGAAGGCATCGCCAGCGTGCGCGAGATCACCACCGAGTGCGCGCGCATGGGCGTGCGCTCGCTGACGCTCTACGCTTTTTCGGTCGAGAACTGGAAGCGGCCGAGCCTCGAGGTGCGCTACCTGATGCGGCTCCTGCGCAGGTTCCTGATCCAGGAGCGGCCGACCCTGTTGCGCAACGGCGTGCGCCTGCTCGGCATCGGCCGCATCGACACTCTGCCCGACGACGCGCGCACTGCGCTGGCGGAGACCGAAAAGCTGACCGCGGGTTCCAACGGCATGCTCCTGCGCCTCGCGCTTTCGTACGGATCGCGCAGCGAGCTCGCCGACGCGCTCAAGAGCGTGGTCCGCGATGCGCAGAGCGGCGCGCTCAATCCCGAGCAGGTCGACGAGGAGACGCTGCGCCGCTACCTCTACGATCCGAGCACGCCCGATCCCGATCTCCTGATCCGCACCGCGGGAGAAATGCGCGTGTCGAATTTCCTCCTGTGGCAGATCTCCTACTCCGAGATCTACATCGCCGAGGAATGCTGGCCCGCCTTCCGCACGCCCCAGCTGCACGCCGCCCTGCGCGATTACGCCGGCCGGGTGCGCAAGTTCGGCGGCCTGATCAGCGACACGGCGCCCGCGCCCAAGTTCACCGGCCGGCTCTCCAGCGACCGCGAGCGCGCCTAATCGGTCGGCATGGCCGGTTCGACCCAACAGGAGCCCGAGAAATCCGCGAGCGCGGCGGCGCCGCTGCCTTCCAAGCGCGCGCGGATCTTGAAGCGCACGCTGTTCGGCACGGGTCTGGGAGTCGCCTGCGCCGCGATCCTCTGGTTCACCAACCGCTTCGGCGACGCGACGCCGCTGCTCATCGTCGGCTCCTTCGTCGCCCTGCTCGGGATGATCGAGGCCTCGCTGATGGGCACGCTGTTCCTGCGCGCCTTGCCGGTGATCCTGATCGTTCCGCTGGTCGGCGTGACTTTGGTCGAGTTCGCCTGCATCCAGCGGCCGCCGAGTGAGGGGCCCTGGGCACAGCTCGCCCTCGAGATCCTCGTCGCCATTTCCCTCGCGGCGCTCGTGCACGCGCTGACGCGCGGTCTCGCCAGGTTCAAGCTCGCGCGTCAGCTCCTGATCCTCGCGCTGTGCGCCGTCCTGGTCGGCGCCTTCGGCTGGCTCGACGAGCACGACATGCGTCCCTTCGACGTCCTGCCCGTCTTCGGAGGTCTCGCGGGACTCGCGCTTCTGGTCGCTTCCGTCGTGGATCGAAGCCCGCAAAAGCGCCTCGATCTGGCGATCAGCGTCGGCCTCGCCGTCTGGATCGGCGTGCCGCTGCCGGCCCTGGCGCAGATCGATCGGCTGTGGGGAGTCAGCGGCGTGGTCAGCCTGATCCTGCTCTCGAAGATCGGCGACGTGGCGGGCTACTACGTCGGCAACGCGATCGGCCGCTCCCATCCCTTCCCGTCGCTGAGCCCGGGCAAGACCACGGCGGGATGCGTCAGCTCCTTCATCGCGGGCGTCGCCATGGGCGCCGGCCTCGCCTGGATGGACATGTTGCCCGCGACCATCCTGAACGGCGCCCTGGTCGGCGCCTTCATCAACATCGCCTCGCAAGCCGGCGATCTCTTCGAGTCCTGGGTCAAGCGCCGCACGCGGGTGAAGGACTCCTCGAGCTGGCTCGGTCCGTCGGGGGGCGTGCTCGACGTGGTCGACAGCCTGCTGTTCAGCGTGCCGACCGCCCTGGTGGTCTGGCCGCTGTTCCTTTCGGCGTGAAGCCGATTCCGTCCACTTCGCGCGGAACCTCTTGCGCCGCGGGCCCGGGTGGTCGATCCTCGGGTCTCTGGCTCGAACCAACAACGGCCTCGAAACGCATGAGTAATCCTTGGCAGAAGTGACGATTCCCCTGCGCTCCCACGAGGAAGCGATTCTCGTGCTCGGGCCCTACGACCGGCATGCGAAGCTCCTGCGCCAGGCGCTGGACATCGAGATCTTCACGCGCAACGGAAACCTGCGTCTGAAAGGCGCGGACGAGCAGGTCGCCGAAGCGCGCCGCCGCGTCGATCATCTGCTGGGCAAGCTGCGCAAGGGCCGCGACCTCGAGCCCAAGGAAGCCGAGGCGATCCTGATGGGGGACGGCGTGCCCGCTCCGAGTGAAATGAATCCCTCGGTCGGCGGTGTGCGGCTCCTGTCGAAGACTTCCTACGGTGGCGCGCGCAGCGCCGGCGGTCCCGCGCGCAACTCTGGCTTCAGCGAGCGGCGCGGCAATGCGATGGGCGCGGGCGTGCGCGCTTCGCTCGGCGCGATGACCAGCCCCGGCATCGGCAGCTCGATGATGCGCGTCGGCGCCCTCGCGATGCGGCCCTTCGAGCCGCGCGGCGAGCATCAGCGCCGCTACCTCGAGCAGATCCAGAAGCGCAGTCTCGTGTTCGGGATCGGCGCCGCGGGAACCGGCAAGACCTACCTCGCGGTCGCCGCGGCCGTGCGCGCCCTGCGCGCGGGAGAAGTGCGCCGCCTGGTGATGACCCGCCCGGTGGTCGAAGCTGGCGAGCATCTCGGTTTCCTGCCGGGCGACCTGCAGGCCAAGCTCGATCCTTACCTGCGCCCGGTGTACGACGCGCTGCGCGACCTGGTCGAGGTCGAGGACATCCAAAGGCTCGAGGAATCCGGCGTGATCGAGGTCGCTCCCCTGGCGTACATGCGCGGCCGGACCTTGAGCAACGCCTTCGTGATCCTCGACGAAGCCCAGAACACGACCTTGCCGCAGATGAAAATGTTCCTGACGCGCCTGGGCGAGGGCTCGAAGATGGTCGTCACCGGCGATCCTTCGCAGACCGACCTCGAGCGCGGCCAGCGCTCCGGCCTGGCCGACGCCGTCGCGCGCCTGCAGGGCTTCGCCGACGTCGGCGTGACCGAGTTCACGGTCAAGGACGTCTGCCGCCATCCCCTGGTCGAGCAGATCGTGCGCGCCTACGAGAGCCCCGCCCGCGGTCTCTACGATGAGAGTCCGCCGGCTTGAGGAAGCGTCCGTCCGTGGATGCGTCGGTGTCGCGCCTGAAGAAGTCGGCACCGCCCCATGAGAAATCGGCCTTGTCGTTGGCGAAATCACCTCGCTCGGCCGCGGGTCCGGTCGAGATTTCCTGGTCCACGGCGAAGCATCCGCTGTCCGACCGGGCCGTCCGCCGCATCGCGCGAGCAGCACTTCACCACGGCGAGCGCGCCGGTCTTCCGATCGCCGTGGTCTTCGTCACCGACAAGGCGCTGGCGCGCATGCACGGTCGCTGGCTCGGCGACGGGCGTCCAACCGACGTGATCAGCTTCGACCTGTCGGGCGAGGGCGGCGGTCCGGCGGGCGAGCTGTACATCTCCGTGCAGCGCGCCGCGGCTGTCGCGCGCCGGCGCGGAGTGCGCGTCGAGCGCGAGCTCGCGCTGTACCTGGTGCACGGCTGTCTGCACCTGTGCGGCTTCGACGATCACGGCGCGCGCGCGCGAGCGAAGATGCGCTCGGCGGAACGCGCGGTGCTCGCCGGATTGGGATTCGAGGACGATCCGACGCCGTTCGAGTGAGCGCCGCGCGCTCCGATCGCGTTCGTGAATTCGCCCGATTGACACTTGCACTGGCCGCGGCGATCCGTCACAACCTGGACTCTCGCAGGTGCACTGACGCAGCCAGTCCCCAGCTCATCACGCATGGATCCACAGTCCAACACCGCTCCAGAGCCCGCGACGCTCACGCTCGCGCGGCCCGCATCGACGCGAAAACGCGTCGCGCACATGGAGCAGTCGAGCGCGCCGGCGCGCGCCAGCGCAGCGGACGAAGCGCGTGGAGGAGCGAAAAAAACGCGCGAGCTGGCGAGCGAGCGCCGCCGCATCCGCGCCCGCGCCGCGCAGAAAGCCGGAGTATTGCGCCGCCTGTGGCGCGAGTGGCGAAAGTCGAAAACGCCCGGGCCGCGCAACGCCCTGGCCCTGGCGTATCAGGATCTGGTCCAGACCGTCGTGCGCCGTTTCGCGGTGCGATTGCCGCGCTCGGTGGACCGCGGCGACCTCGGAACCGCCGCTAATTTCGGCTTGATGGCGGCGATCGAGAGCTTCGACCCGAGCATGGGCGTGCGCTTCGAGTCCTACGGCGAGCTGCGCATCCGCGGCGCCCTGCTCGACGAGCTGCGCAGCGAGGACTGGCTGCCCAGACCCTGGCGCACGCGCCTCGAGCGCCACAAGCGCGTGGTCGAGAGCCTGCGCGCGGCCAAGGGCGGCGAGCCCTGCGAGTCGGAGATCGCGGCCGCCCTCGAGCTCGGCCTGGGCGAGTACCGACAGCTCTTCGCCGTCGCCCTGCCCGGCGCGCCCAGCGGCGCCCACACCATGGCCACGGGCGAGTCGAGCGGCGACGTGGAGATGCTCGACGTGGTGATGGATCCCCACCACGACACGCCGGAGGAGCGCCTGTCGCGCGAGGAGCTGCTGCGCCTGGTCGCCCAGCGGCTCTCCGAGCAGGAATACCGCATCGTCTACCTCAAGTACTGGGAAGAGCTGTCGATGCGCGAGATCGGCGAGCTCGAAAGCCTTTCCGAGTCGCGCGTGTGCAAGATCCACACGAAGCTGCTCGAGCGTCTGCAGGATCGCCTGCGCGTGCAGTACGGCGGCAAGTAGCCGCGTCCGCGACCCGCGACTGCCCCAGACAAAGAGCGAGAGCACGAAGCGCGGCTTCGTGCTCTCGCGGTCCCGCGGGCAACCCGACGCAAGCGTCAGGTCAAGCCAGCTCGCATTGCTTCGGCAGAACCGGAGCACTCCCCATTGCGAGCCTTGTCGCGGAACGCACTACGCGCGCGGCGTATCCCCATAAACCGTGCGCGAGCGCATCTTTGCAGATCCCTGCGGCCGAACCCTGTCCCCACAGGAGCCGGTGCACGCGATCTCCTCACATCAGACGTCGACCGGTTCCCCAACACGATCGTCGCCGTTTCGATTCCCCGTTCCACGCACGCCTGCGAGCTCAGAGCGATTTGAAGTCGAGCCGAAGTGCGCAAAGTCATGGTGTCCGCGGGGGTTCTGGAGCCGCGCGGACGTGTTCCAGGCGGAACACCAGGGGCCGTTTGGGCGGCCCTGCGGCCCTTTCGGGCCCTCCTCGAGGCGCGGAAGAATACGGGGATTGAGCAGCGGGGCAAATCGGGCCTTGCGAAAAGTGGGCCGCGGCTTTCGAAGGGCGCCGTAAGATGCTGCAAAGAAAGCCGTTATGCTCGGTCAGAGCTGCGCTAAGATGCCCGGACATGGCCGCCCCCACGCGCCCCTTCCGCGACTACTTCTCGAGCCCCGTACGGGTCGGAGCGCTGGCCGGCGCCCAGCAGACCGGCGAGGCCGAAAACCAGGTCTGCGGGGACTGGGTGCGCTTCCACCTGCGCCGTGAGGGCACGCGCATCCTCGAGGCCTCGGTGCAGATCCGCGGTTGCTCGGCGGTGATCGCCTGCGCCTCGCTCACCGCGGAGGCTCTGGAGGGTCTCGAGGTCGAGCAGGCGAGGGCGCTGGACATCGCCAGCATGGCGACGGCCGCCGGCGCCAGGCCTCGCGATCTCGCCCACGCCCCGAGCGTCGTCGCGCGCGCTCTCGAGTCCGCCCTGGCGAGCACGGGCTTCGACTGTCAGGCTGACACGGAATAGCCGAGCGACGGCCCACCGTGTTCAGATTCCTCAAGCGCAACGCACAGGCTCCCGGCCAGGCAGAAGACCAGACCCGGGCAGCGCTGTACAAGATCCTCGAGCTCAACAAGGAAATGGCGCGGGCCCCGCGGCCCGAGCTGCTCCCGGATCGGATCCTCGACGCGGCGATCGAGCTGGTCGGTGCCGAGCGCGGATTCCTGCTGTTGCGCGCTCAGCCGTCGAGGCCGAAAGACGCAGCAGCCGCAGGCGCGGAGATGCCGACGTCCGCGGAGCCCGGTGCCGACTCCGCGGCCGCCGAGACCGCGCCCGCGCCGGACTGGGAAGCCGTCGCGGCGCGCAACATCGACCGCGAGAACGTCAAGAAGGCGCTGCAGAAGATCAGTCGCTCGATCGTGGGCGCGGTGCTCGAGAAGGGCCAGGCCTTCCGCTCCGACGACGCCGTGCGCGACGAAGCCTTCGTGCCCAGCGCTTCGGTGGCCGAGATGAAGCTGCGCAGCGTGCTCTGCGTCCCGATGCGCGTCGGCGGCGAGGTGCGCGGCGCACTGTACGTCGACAATCGCTTCGCTCACGGACAGTTCGACGAGTCGGCTCAGGAGCTGCTCGAGGCCTTCGCCGACCAGGCGGCCCTGGCGCTGGAGCGCGTGCGCCTGATCGAGGACAACCTGCGCGCCAACCAGGGCCTCGAAGCGGCCAACGCGCAATTGAAGAACGCCCTGCGCTACCAGAGCCAGGCTCTGGATTCCCTCTCGGAGGGCCTGGGCCACGGCGGTTTCGAGCTGACGCGCGAGTACCCATCGATCGTCGGCCGCGGCCGGGTGATGCGCGCGATGCTGGCGATCCTCGATCGCGTGGTCGAAGGCGATTTCCCGGTGCTGCTGCTCGGCGAGAGCGGCACGGGCAAGGAGCTGGTCGCGGCCGCGCTGCACCAGGAGAGCCCGCGCGGAAGCGGCCCGTTCATCGGCGTCAACTGCGGCGCGATCGCCGAGGGTCTGCTCGAGAGCGAGCTGTTCGGCGTCGTAAAGGGCGCTTTCACCGGCGCGGTCAAGGATCGCGCGGGCCTGATCGAAGCCGCGCAGGGCGGCGTGCTTTTCCTCGACGAGATCGGCGAGATGAGCCTCGGCCTGCAGGCCAAGCTCCTGCGCGTGCTGCAAGAGAGGCGCGTGCGCCGCGTCGGCGGCAACCAGGAGATCGCGATCGACGCGCGCATCGTGTCAGCCACCAACCGCGATCTCGCGCGCGAAGTCGCGGCTGGCCGCTTCCGCGAGGACCTGTACTACCGGCTGAAAGTCGTGCAGATCGAAGTGCCGCCGCTGCGCGAGCGCCGCGAGGATCTGCCGGTGCTGCTCGACCATTTCCTGACGCGCTTGTGCGCCGAAGGCAACCGCAAGAAGCCCGAGGTCACGCGCGAATGCATGGAGCGCCTGCTCGCCCACGACTGGCCGGGCAACGTGCGCGAGCTCTCCAACGAGATCACGCGCATGTTCGCGCTCGGCGGAGACGAGCTCGGCGCCGATCTCGTGGCGCACCTGGCGCGCTCGCCGCGCAGCGCGAGCCAGAGCTCGCTGCGCGGCCTGGTCGGCCGGCGCATGGAGGACATCGAGGCCGAAGTGATCCGCGCCACTCTCGAAGCCACCGGGGGCAAGCGCGGCGAGGCGGCCAAGATGCTCGGGATCCCGCGCCGGACTTTCTACAACCGGCTGCGGGCCCTTGGCATCGACTGACTCAGCGGAAGCTGATGTGGACGTCGCCGCTCGAGGAGCGGATCTCCAAGGGATTGCCGCCGGCGTTCAAGCTGCGAGCGAGCTTGTGCTTCGCTTTTCCAATCTCGCCTTCGCAATGCACCTCGCCTGAGCTGGCGCTGGCCTCGAGCTGGCAGGAGAAGTCCTCGCGCGGCAGGGCGACGCGCACGTCGCCGTAGCTGGACGCGACCGACCAGCGCGAGCTGACCGCGCTGCCCGGTGCGGCCTTCACGTCGACGTTCCCCGAAGTCGTCACGGCGCTCAAGTCGCTCAGGCGACCGCTGACCTCGACGTCGCCGTAGGAGCTTTCCGCGCGCAGGCTGCCGTCGAATTCATCGACCGTCACGTCTCCGCTGGAGGTGCTCGCGCTGAGCTCGCCGACCGCTCCGTGCACGCGGACGTCCCCGTAGCTGGTCACCAGGCGGCGCTTGGCCTTGCCTTGTGTGCGCAAGCTGACGTTGCCGCTCGAGGTGATCGCCTCGAGGTCGCCGCCGGAGCTCTCGATCTCCAGGTCGCCGTAGCTCGACTTGACCGCCAGCTCTCCCGCGACTTCGCGCACCTTGACGTTGCCCGAGGAGGTCTCGAGCCGCACTTTCGACGCCTGAAGATTCTCCGCCGATAGGTCGCCGTACTGGCTGGTCGCGACCACGTTGGCGGCCTCGATGTCCCCGACGCGGACATTGCCCGAAGCGGTCTCGAGCGAGGTCTCGCCGCGCACGCCGGTCGCGGAGATGTCGCCGTAGCTGGACTTGAGCCGGCACGAGCCGAGGGCTCCCGCTGCGCTCAGGTTGCCCGAGGTCGAGCTGGCGACGAGCTTCACCGTGGAGGGCACCACCAGGAGCAGGTCGACGCTCGCCCCGATGCGCTTCGTCGACATCAGACCCTTGATCTCCAGCGGCTCGCCGACGGAGGTGACGGACAGGGATCCATCGCCGCGCTCGAGGCCGAGCTTGTAGCGGGCGAGCACCAACTCGGCCTGGGCCTTGTCCTCGCCGCCGGCGCGCCAGTGGGCGTCGACGTGGGCGGCTTCGGAATCGGAGACGCGCACCACGATGTCACCGTAGGGGATCTCGACCGAAAGCTGCTCGCCAGCCGTGATCTCGAGAGGCAGGGTCTCCTTGCGCTCGGCCTTCTCCGAGGAGCTGGCGAAGACGAAGTTCGTGCCGCTGCCATCGCTGTGGATGACACAGGAGGCGCTGGTGGAGGACAGGCAGGCGAGCAGGACGATGCTCGTGATTCGACGGGCGTTCATGGGGATCTCCTTGGGTCGGGTCGCGCAGGGACTGTAACGCGGACCGGGGGGCTCGGGGGACTGGCGGATCGCGGGACTTGCTTGCAGGCGGGGGCCTGCTGCCTGAGGATCGCGGAATGACGCATCCCGCAGGGCCGACGCGCTACGCCGCTGGCGTGGTTCTGTTTTCGATCGCCGCGTTTGCCCAGGAGCCCAAGGCCCCGCTCGCCGGCTCGAAGACCGAGCGGCCGCGCCTGGTGGTCATGATCGCGATCGACCAGATGATCCCCGAGCAGCTCGAGCGCCTTGCCCCGCTGCTCGAAGGCGGCCTGGGACGCTTCGTCCACGCTGGCACGCGCTTCCGCCAGGCGCGCCTGCAGTATTCCGACACGGAGACGGGCCCCGGCCACACGACCTACGGCACGGGCATGAACCCGCTGCATCACGGCATCGTCGGCAACGACTGGGTGCTGCCGGAGGAGAAGTCGGCTTCGTACTGCGTGTCGGATCCCGAGGCGCGGCTGGTGACGGCCGAGGGGCCGACGTCCCACGAGTCCATGTCGCCGCGCAACATCCGCTCGCCGGGCTTGATCGACCGTTTGAAGCAGCTCGATCCCCAGTCGAAGGGCTTTTCGGTCAGCTCCAAGGACCGCGCCGCGATCGGCATGTCGGGACAGCACCCCGAGCTCGCGCTGTGGTGGGACAAGAGCGGCCGTGGATTCGTGTCTTCCACCTGGTACGGCCCGACCCTGCCTGCCTGGGTGGTCGAGTTCGACGGGCAGTGGCTCGCGTCGTTCCAGAGCGCTTGGAGCGGCGGATGGAAAGCGCTCGAAGTGCCGTCCTTCGAGGGCACCGACACCGCGCCCGACGATTCGCCGGGCGAGCTTGCCTACCACGGCCAGAACCAATTTCCCTATCCGGCGCCTTCGATGAGCGCCGAGCCGGACGCGAAGTCGCTGGCCGAGATCGCCTTGGTGGTCTACGGCTCGCCGGCGGGGGATCAATTCGTGTGCGAGCTCGCGCGCCGCGCGGTCGTGGCTCTGGAGCTCGGGAAGGACGACCACGTCGACGTCCTGTGCCTTTCGCTCAGCTCCTGCGACACCGTCGGGCATTCCTTCGGTCCGCGCAGCCGCGAGGTCACCGACGTCTTGCTGCGCGCGGACCGTCAATTGGAATTGTTGTTCGCGGATCTCGATCACGTGGTCGGCGCGGGGCGTTGGATCGCGTCGCTGTCGGCGGACCACGGCGTGATGGACCTGCCCGAGGCCCTGGTGCAGCGCGGCATCGGCGCCGAGCGCGTCTCCGGCAAGCTGGTCAGCGCCTCGATCAAGGCCATGCGCAAGAAAGTCGCCGCGGAATTCGGCGACGATTTCTTTTTGACCTACGACTACCGCGGCGTGCGCTTGTCGTGGACGAGGATCCAGGCGGCGGGCAAGAAGCTCGCAGACGTGCGCGCTTTCGCGGCCAAGGCGCTGCAGGAAGAGAGCCTGGACTGGCTCGAGCACGCGTGGACTCTGGACGAGCTCGAGCGCGTCGCGCGCGGCGGCGAAGCGGCGACCGGCTGGCTGCGCAGCTGCGCGAATTCCTTCGACGAGGAGCGCACGCCGGACGTCATGCTGCAGCAGAAGCCCTGGAAGCTGCTCTCGATGGGCGCGGGCACGACGCACGGCACGCCCTATCCCTACGACACGCGCATTCCCTTGGCTTTCTACGGGCCCGGCTTCCGCTTGAGCGAAAACTTCGAGCCGGCGTCGTCGGTCGATGCCCTGCCGACTCTGATGGCTGCCCTGGGTCTCGAGGTACCGGATGGTTTCGACGGCCGAGCGCTGATCCAGCGCTGATCACTGATTGCCGTTGGTGCCGGCCGGCGCCGCGTCCTTCGATGCGTCGCTGGCTGCACCGGCCGCCGGCACACCGCTCGCGGCGGTGCGCAGCACGTCGCGCAGGCCGCGGTAGATCGAGGTCAGGTTCTTGCCCGCGTCCGCGAGGTCCTTCTTGTCGATCTCGAGCGACTGGTTCATCCGACCGATCAGCGGCAGGTCGGCCAGGGCCTTGAGCGGACTGGTGGCTGGCTTCTGCTGATTCGAGGCCACCGGTTTCGCGATGGCGGCGTCCGGTTGGGCCGCATCAGCCGGAACCACGGCGATGGTTTCCGGCGGGACCAGCTCTTCGAAGTCGAGCTTCGGCTTGCAGGCTTCGAGCAGGCCCCGCGCATCGGCGCGCGCGGGGTCGTTCTCCAGGGCCTGGCGCAGGTCGAGCTCGGCCTTGTCGACCTGATTCAGGGCAATCAAGCAGCGCGCCCGCTCGATCATGACGGTGGCGGCAAGATTGGCGTCGAGCGCACGCACGGCACGGTCCAGCGCCTGGTCGCACAGAAGCACGGCCCGGGTGAACTGCCGTTTCGCGCTGATCGGGTCGCCGCTGCTGCTCGAATTCTCGCGCAGCGCGATCATGTACAGCACGCGCGCGCCGTCCAGCCAGGACTCGGGCGACTTCGGATAGAGGCTCGCCCGTTGTTGGTGGACCGCCAGGGCCTCGGGGAGTTTCTCGAGGCCTTCCAGCATCGCGCCGCGCATCGCGAGCACCATGCGCGACGTGCCCTCGCCGTAGAGCCGATTGAAATCCGCCATGGCCTGCTCGGAGTTGCCGAGCTCGCGACTGAAACGCGCGTAGACGCGCATGATCTGCGCAGCGATCTCGGGGTACTGATCGAAGGGCATGACCATCTGGAGATTCAGGACGCGCTCCAGGGCGTGCAATCGAAGACCGTTGTTGCCCTCCGCGTTGCTCCACTGGTCGGTCGCGGCGAGCAGCTCCATGTTGATGATCGCCATGGTTTGCAGGCTGACGGCGACCTTGCGCGCGCTGACCGCCACCTGCTGCTCTTTGACGGCGTCCTTGCGCTTCTGATCGCTCGACTGCAGCTTCCACACGAACGCGCCGAAGGCCAGGGTCGCGATCAGCACGCCCGCAGCCTGGTAAGGATGTCGCCGACTCCAGCGCAGCGCCGGGTCGAAGAATCGCGGCGGCCTCGCGCTGACCGATTGACCCGCCTGGATCGCGAGCAGATCGGCGTGCAGTCCCGCCGCGCCCGAGTAGCGCCGATTGCGATCCTTCTCCAGACACTTGAGCAGCACCGCTTCGAGATCCTGGGGCACGTCCGCGCGCTGGCGGCGCAGCAGCACGGGATCGCGGTGCAGGATCGCGTTGAGGATCGCCTGGGCGCTGCCGCCGGAGAACGGCGGCCGGCCGATCAACAGCTCGTAGAGCGTCGCCCCCAGTCCCCAGACGTCCGAGCGCGCGTCGATGCCGTGGGAATCGCCGGAGATCTGCTCGGGGCTCATGTACAAGGGCGTGCCGACGAGATCGCCCGACTCGGTCATCGCGTCCTCGTCGTCGGAATCCATCGGCTTGGCCAGGCCGAAGTCCGTCAGCACGACGCGCTCGCCATCGCGCAAGAGATTCGAAGGCTTGACGTCGCGGTGCAGCACGCCGCGCGAATGGGCGTGGGCCAGGGCCGACGCGACGTCGATTCCGACCTGCACCACGTCGCCGATGCCGAGCACGCCGGCCTTGAGCACCAGGTCGAGCGGCGGCCCGTCGACGAAGCGCATCGCGAAGTAGTGCAGGCTGCCGTGCGAGCCGACCTGGTAGACGTCGACGATGTTCGTGTGCGCCAGGCGGCCCATCGCGCCGGCCTCGCGCAGGAAACGGCGCACGGTGCGGTCGCGCATCGACAGGTTGGGCGGCAGGACCTTGACCGCGACGCGGCGCTCGAGGCCGCGCTGGTGCGCTTCGAACACGATGCCCATCGCCCCGCGGCCGACTTCGCGCACGACGCGGTAGCTCTCCAGCCGCTCGTTGAGCAGCTCGGCCGTGAGCTCGACGCCGAGGAGCGGGGATTCGTTCATCCGCTCTGCGCGCTGCGCACGGCGCGGTGGACCGCGAGGACTCCGTCGAGGATCGCGGCGAATTCGTGGAGCTTGATCATGTTCGGCCCGTCCGACGGCGCGTTGTCCGGATCGGGGTGGACCTCGAAGAACAATCCGTCCACTTCGCCGGTCGCGATCGCGGCGCGCGCCAGGGCCGGCACCTTGGTGCGATCGCCGCCGGTCGAGGTGCCCAGGGCTCCGGGCTCCTGCACGGAATGGGTGGCGTCGAAGACCACCGGGTGGCCGGTCTTCGACAGGTGCGCGAAGGCCGTCATGTCGACGACCAGACGCCCATAGCCGAAGCTCGCGCCGCGCTCGGTGACGAGCAGATTCGTGTTGCCCGCCGACTCGCACTTCTTGGTCGCGTTGACCATGTCCCAGGGTGCCAGGAACTGGCCCTTCTTGATGTTGACCGCGCGCCCGGTCTCTGCCGCGGCGATCAGGAGGTCGGTCTGGCGGCAGAGGAAGGCCGGGATCTGCAGCACGTCGACGACTTCCGCGGCTTGCACGCACTGCTCGGCGGTGTGCACGTCGGTGACCAGCGGCAGGTTCCAGCGTTGCTTGACGGCGGCGAGCAGCTCGAGGCCGCGCTCGATCCCCGGCCCGCGCGCG
>DATHET010000039.1:0-14125 GCA_035490315.1 Planctomycetota bacterium | reverse complement strand
GATGCGTATCGTGGGACATGCGGGTGGTGGGCGTTGTGCCGGATGAATGTTGTTGACACTCATCTGTTCGGCTCGAAGCACGTCACCCGCGCCTGTTTCCTCGTGAATAATTCGGGCTAGTGGACAAGCGATCGCAGGAATTCGTTGCGGATCGGTCAAGGATTGACGACGAAGGCCAGCGCGTTGGTCAAGCTCGAGCCCGCGACCGCGGCGGGATCGCGGCTCCAGTACTGGGCGAAGACCTGCTGGCCGGCGAGGTTCAAGGCGTTGACCGTTCCCGATTGGATCAGGACGTTGAAGTCGACGCTCAGCTTGCCCGAGCAATCGTTCGGCGGCGGATTGCCGGTGGAGATCTGCGCGCCGTAACGCTTGATCGGAGCGGAGAGGCACAGGGTGCTGCCTTGGAGGGGCGCCGCGCCTGGAGCGAAGGCGTAGATCAGGAGGCCGGCCTTGTTGTTGATCACGTTCGAAGCCTTGACCAGGAAGCTCGAGCTCGAGGTCAGGCTCGCGCTGCCGCTGGAGCTGATCGCCGGCGTGCAGCCCAGGCTGTTGACCTTGGCGACGCAGTAGGTCGACGGCAGCGCCGGAAACAGGTCGACGAAGCGCACCAGGCCGCCGTCGGTGGCGCCGTGGTTGCTCAGCGGCGCGCCGGCCGCGATCTCGGTGCGATAGTCGCCGTTGAAATCGCTGGCGCGCGAGACGCTGGCTCCGAGATGCTCGCCGCCGACGGCGCCGGAAAGCGTTCCGAGCAGATGCGAGGTCTCGCCGGAGTAGAGGAATACGCGGCCGTTGCTCAGGAACACGGAGTCGTAGTCCGGCGCGCCGACGACGATGTCGGTCACCAGGTCGGTGTTCATGTCGGAGGTGAAGCACACGGCCGTGCCGAAGTGGGCGCTGGCCTGGGTGCACGGCCAGCTCGCATCGTCGAAGGGCGGCGAGTTGGTGGCGATGCGCTTGCCGTTGAAGAGCATCGCTTCGCCGCCGTCGGTGGCGCCCGCGTCGCTGTTCGGCGCGCCGACGACGAGATCCTTGCGGCCGTCGCCGTCGACGTCGCGCGTAGCGTCGAGGCTCTGGCCGAAGCGCGAGGCTCCGGGACCGCTGAGCGTGCGCAGCAGGGTGTGCGTGGTGCCGCGGAAGACGTAGACCTTGCTCGTCCCGGGAGCGCCGACCACGATTTCCGGTTTCCCATCGCCGTCGAAATCGCCCGCGGAAAGCCCCGTGCCGAATCCATCGGCCGAGCCGGGGCTCGTGATCGACGCCAGGACCGGGTTCGACGCACCCAAGGCGATGCCGCGCGCCGAGATGAGCTCCACGTAGCCGACTCCGAACGACGTCTTCTGGATGGCGAAGTCGGTGTAGCCGTCGCCATTGACGTCGCCGCAGCGAGCGACGCCGAATTGATAGGTCGACAGGCCGGTTTCGTTGAGCGTGCCGAGGACTGTCTTGGATGCACCCGACACGAGATAGGCCTTGCTCGTGGTCGGGAAGGTGGAGATGTCCGCGGTCACGACGACGTCGGCGATGCCGTCGCCGCTGACGTCTCCCACCGACAGCACGCTGGATCCGAACAAGCCGCCTGCTCCGCCCGCGAAGGTCGAGCCGAGGGTCGAGCCGCCCACGCCGGTCTCCAGGTACTTGCCGGAGACGAAATAGATGCGGCCCGTGCCGCTGGGGCAGGGCGCGCCGACGACCATGTCGATGTAACCGTCGCCGTTGATGTCGCCGACCTCGTCCATGGACGTGCCGACGCGCAGGTCGGCGGAGCTGCCCCAGAAGCTCGACTGCGTGGACTGCGCGAGGGCGCTCGCCGGGAGCAGAGTCGACAGACAGACGAGGGTCAGGGAGCGGGACAGCATGGGAGTTCCGTGGGTGAGTCGACCTCGAGCGCGGACGGGAGCGCCGGTACATCTCCAGATCCGGGTGAACGCACGGGCGTTACCGGCCATGGCGCAAGAGCGCTTGGATCTCGAAGGACGAGCGACCAGGCCTGCTCAGGCTGCCGCGAGGAAAGTCGCGCCGCGTTTGATCGCGAAGGGGGAGCTCGCGCTCACGCGTCCCCGGGCTCCTGCGACCTCGACTCGCGGACCATCTCCCGGTACAGCTCCTCGACCTTCGTCCGCGCCCAGGGAGTCTTGCGCAGGAACTTCAGGCTGGAGCCGACGCTGGGATCGTGGGTGAAGCAGCGGATCCGGATGCGTTCGCCGAGTTCGGGCCAACCGTAGCGCGCTTCGAGCTCGGTGACGATGCGCTCGAGAGTGACGCCGTGCAGCGGGTCGTTTTGCCGCGGAGCGTCCATGTCGCGCGCGCCACTGTAGCGCTCAGGAGCTCCGAGCGTCAGCTCGCGCGACCCTGCTCAGGGCAGGGCTCGCGACCACGCATCGTGGTCGAGCGCCAGGTCCAGCCTGGTCAAGTCTCGCAGCGTCTGCCATGCGATTTCGCGCCTGTCGTCGTCGCTGCGCAGTGCTTCGATCAGCCACGGCGAGGCCTGCGTCGAGCCGATCTGCGCCAGCGCGGCGATCGCCTGCATGGCGATCGGCGTGGAGGTCCCGCTGGCCAGCGGACCGATCGCTTTCGCGAGCTCGTGCTTGAAGAAGGGGCGGCGGTTGAGATCGCTCAAAGCCGCAAAGACCTTGGTCGGATCCTCCGAGCGCAGATTCTCGCACAGGGCTGGGAACTTCGACTGCCACCAGCTCTCCTGTTCCCCGAGCCATTCGAGCCATGGCTCCTGGGCGTCCCCGAGGTCGACGCGGGCCATGCTGCGCAGACTCCAGTGCGCGGCGCCGCAGACCAGCCTGTCGTTGTCGGCCAGGCGCGGGATGATCGCGCCGAAAGACTCGCGGTCGCACAGCTTGCCGAGGACGGTCATCGCCGCGCGGACGATGCGCGAATCGTAGTGGTCGAGCAGGCGGCGGATCTCGGAGAGCTGGCTGTCGCTCAAGGCGATGGCACTCGAATCCGTGACGCGGCCGAGCTCCGCCAGGACGATGATGTCCAGGTCGAGCGACTTGCCCAGGAGGCGCGCGAGGAAGGCGGCGCTCTCCGGCCCTCGGATGCCGCCGACGGCGCGCGCGAGCAGCGGCAGGAGCACCTTCGAATGTTTCGCGACGGACTTGGACAAGGCGGGCACTGCGGCGGGCTCCACCGCTGCGCAACTTTGGATTGCCGTCTCGACCGTGCGCTGCAGCTGGTCGCTCTGCAAAGCGGCGGGATCGACGAAATCGAGCACCTCCAGCAACGCGTCCTGGGCTTCGAGCGTGCCGATGTCGCCAAGCAGGCGCGCGAAGACGATGCGCTCGTCTTCCGATGCATCGGGAGCGCTGAACAGGATGTGCGCGATCACGTCCTTCGAGCGGAAGTGGCGCAGACTTCCGAGCAGCGCGTTCTCGCGCTGAGCCAGCGCACCGGGATGGATCGGCTGATCCATGGTGCCGGCGGCCACTTCAGGCGCCGGGACGACGCCGCAGACCATGGCCACGATCACGGGGATCGCGTCGGGCCCTAGATTTCCAAGGCGCGCCGCCATCTCCGCCGCGTCCGGCGTGGGAGCCGCGACGCCGGGGGCCAGGATGTTGTTCACCTCGCGCAGGGTCTTGGCCCAATCCAGCTCGCGCCAGAATCGCCTCGCGAGCGGGCCGACGTGCACGCCGCGCTCGGCGGGGGCCGACCAGTGGTTCACTGCGACGGGGATTGCAACGAGGGCTACTGTCGCGAGCAGAGCCGAGACCGCGACGATCGCCGTGAACCGATCGCAACGAAATCGGCAGGGCCGCTTGGAGCGGCCCGTCTTGTTCGTCGGCTCTTTCGTTTCACCCTGGCTCATGGACAGCGATCAGGGAGCCGGGATTTCGCGCCACGAGGCGAGCACCCAGCTCGCTCCCGCGCCTGTCGCCTTGGGCAGTCCAGGCAGGGTGATGTCGCCGGCGCTCAATCGATCGTCGAAGTCCACGGTCAGCTTGGAGTGCTCCAGGCCGAAGTCGCGGTTGATCTTGACCTGGTTGCCCGCGGTCATGTTGCCCCTGACCGTGACCCTGGCCGAGCCCGTCGCCGAGAGGTTGTTGTCGAGGAAATCGTTCTCCGCGTACATGAACGCGTCCATCTCCTCCAGGGTCCCGAACACCGGGTCGCCGAAGTAGATGTTGCCGCTGTCCTTCTCCGCATCGTCCTTGATAGCGATCAACGCGAGGCCGTCGCGGTCGGCGTCCTGGTAGAAAATGTTGTCGGAGATGTAGATGTTGCCCTTGACGACCAGGGTGACGCGCAGCGGGGTTCCATCCCCGCTGATCATCGCGAAGGAGAAGGCGTTGCGGTTGTGAACCCACAGGTTTCCGTCGATGTAAAACACCTTGTTCGTCGAGGACACGCCGGGCTCGCTGCCTATCCCAGAGAAGGTGATCGGCGTGGAGTTCTTCCAGTCGAGCGTCGCGCTGCCATTCAGCGTTTCATAGGGATCCTCGAGGAAGTAATCGTCCTTCGTGGTCTTCGAGGTGTCCGAGGAGCGGTCGTCGGGGTTCTTGCGGAAGATGTGCGCCGGGCTGGTCTCGGGAAGCTCCCAGGCCTTGCCGCCGAGACCGTTCGCCTTCAGCGTGGCCGCCCCGAACAGCGACGCGACGTCGTAGTCGGCCGTGGTCTCGTAGTGCATGCCGGCCATGTCCGGGATCGGCAGGCTCTTGCCCTCCTTGCCAACGCCGCCGCTGATCACGCCGGTCGACTTGACAGCACCGGTGACCTGCGCGTCGCCGGTGATCTTGACGTTGCCGCCGCTGTAGACGTTGCCGTCGACCATGTCGGCCTGCCCACCGAGGCCGCCGAACTTCAGGTCGTAGAGCGGGTCGCCGCTCGAATTGCCGGCGAAAACCGCGCTGGCGAAGACTCCTTCCTCGTTCTTGCGCATCACGGCTTCGACTCCGCGCGTGTGGCCGTTGCGCGTGCCGAACGATGCGATGGTCATCGTGTCGTCGAGGTTGTCGACGATCATGCACCAGTAGCCGCCCCCGGAGAAGTCCACGGGATCGGCGGATGATCCGGAATTGACGGGCGCGCCGGCGGTGACCGAGGCGATGCCCGACGAGAGACCGGCTTCGGCGATGTACAGCGCCTTGCTGTTCTCCGTCGCTGCGACGTGCTCGCCCTTCAAGGCACCCGCGACCGCGAGCATCCCGCCCGCGAGGCCCGCGAGGACCATCGTGCCCACGATGGCGACGAGCAGCGCGCCTCCGCGTTGCTGAAACCGTCCATCCTTCGTCTGACTGCGAGTCTTCATGTGGATTGGCGCACGATCTCAGTCGTTGCGCATGCGCACCGCGGTGCGCAGGGTGCGAGTCACCAGACGCCCCCACGCGTCCGGCCGTTCCAAGGTCAAGCTGATGTGCAGGGTTCCGTTGCCGTCGTGGCGGAAGAAGAGACCAGGCTCGTCGGTCAGACCGTTGCCGTCCTCGTCCACGCCGTTTTGAGTCTCGCCCTCGGCGCATTCGCGCACGTAGCTGCCCAGCATGATGGTCTTCCCCGGAGCCGCAGTGTCGGGCACGAGCACCACGCAGCGTTCGTCGATCAGCCCATTGCCGTTGTCGTCGATGCCGTTGTCGATCTCACCGGCTTCCAGGGCGAGCTGGATCCGGCGCGTGGGGCCGACCAGCATCGCTCCGCCCGCCCAACCCTGGCAGCGCGCGTAATCGACGGTCGAAGCCCAGAAGGGCGCCAGCGGGTTGGGGTTGAGGCTCGAGCGGTCGACGTCGGAGAACTCCGACGAGATGCGATCGAGCAAGCGCCGTGTCTGGCCTTCGAGCACCGCGTTGCTCAGGCCCTGCTTGTACGCGTTGTTCCCGTGCAGGACGGTGTTGCCGACGGCTCCCAGCAGCATGGCCAGCACGCAAGCGGTGATCACGACTTCGACCAGCGTCATGCCCGAGCGCCGGCCGCGAACCGTGGTGTGGATGGCGCGTGCTTTCATCGCTGGCAGAGCATGGTCTCGATGTCGACGCTGCGCGGGCCGGTGGAGCCCTGCCACTCGATGCGCACGCGCACCGGCAGGACGCGGTAATTCGTGGCGTGGTCGAGGGCGTCGACCACGGCGTCGCTGTTGAGGTCGCGCGGCATGCCCAGCGCCGGGTCGACGAAGTCCTCGCGCAGCTGCTCGACTCCGCCCGCGACCTGGGTGGGGAACATGATCCGCCCGCACATGCCGTCCGCGTCGCCGTCGAGCGGCTCGAGCCCCGCCACGACGAAATTCGCGCCCGGCGCCGCGGATAGGAGCCCCGCGTTGTCGCCGGCATCGGCGTTGTACGCGGCGAAAACTTCGTTGAACGTGCGGCTCTCGATCTCCTCGAGGACCAGGCGCGCCGCCTGCTGCGCCACCGCGGTGTCGCGATTGACGCGGTTGAGCGACATCGAGACGACGATCGATCCACACACACCCGAGATCGCGACGGCCAGCACGACCGCCGCCATCATGACGTCGACCAGCGTGAAGCCCGCGCGAGCGCGCCGCGGACGTCGCGTTCCCGCACGGCACTCCTGGTCATCGAGGTCCGTGGATGTGCGTGTCGTGTCGCTGTGGATGGTGGGCATGTCGAACTCGCTGACGAAGCGAACTCGCGCACGGGCTGCCCCGTGGATCGCGATCGGCTCACTCCCTGAGCGGGAGCATGCCGGACACATCGGCCCACCGAATGCGACAAAGTGAGTCGAGTGTTAACCGAATCGTGCGATTTCATCGCACCCGGAAAATTCTTCGCGGTGGAGTCAGGAGCAAGTAGGAAGAATCGTCGCTCGAATTTGCGCGATTCAACACGGAGTCAGGAGAATTCGTCCGGAGTCGTGAGGCATGTCTCGCCTGCGCGCAGCGCAGGCGAGACATGCCTCACGACTCCGGACGAATTCTCCTGACTCCGTACCCGGCCCGTTCAGGGAGCAATCCCGAACGACACCGCGTCCGAGAGCGCGCTTCCGAATCCCGCCGGGTCGAGCACGTCGCGGCTCCACCACTGACAATCGACGAGCACTCCGGGAACGAGGCCCGGGTGCGCGCCGCTCACGATGTAAGCGGCCATGTCGAAGGAGTACGTCCCGCCGCACACGCCTGCGCCGGCCGAGATTTGAGCGCCGACGCGCTTGATCGGAGACTGGACACACAGCACGCCGCCCTGGAAGGGTTGAGCGACCTTCCCCAGCCCGAGCAGCAAAAGACCAGGCTTGTTGGCGAGCTCGTTCGCGGCCGTGATCGAGAACGGCGTGCCCGAGCTGGCGCTCGCCGAACCGATCGCGCCGATCGCGGGCACACAGCCCTGGCTGTTCGTCTTGGCCGTGCAGTAGACGCTCGGCGCGGGAGCGTAGGTCGGATCGTAGGTCAAGGCGCCGATGTCGTGCGGCGATCCATCGGGATCGAGCGGGCTCGAGGGATCGCCGCTGTCGATGCACTGCGATCCTGGCCGCAGGTGGAAATCCAACCGAGCCGGATCCCAGAAACCCACGTCGCCGCTGACGTTGCCCAGACCCGGGTGCAGGGCGGCTTGTCCATTGCCTCCCAGATTGAAAGTCGTGATTCCCGCGCAGTAGGACCAATACGCATGGGACGCGCCGGTAGCGCTGATGTCGAAGGTGTTTCCCGTGAGGATCGAGTCCCGCAAGCTCACGGTCCCGGTGAAATTGTCGAGGGCGATCCCCATGTAGCAGCCGGTGATCGTGGAGTCGGTGACGCTGCCTGAGCCCTGGATGAACATTCCTCCGCCAGGGTTTCCATCGTAGGGGCGGATGATGCATCGATGGATTCCCGCGTCGTACAGACTCACGCGACCGAGAACCGTGAAGCCATCCAGCATCGGATTGGTGAAGCCCCCGTCGAAGTGGACGCCGCCGCCTGGGACGCCCGGCTTGATCACGGTCAACTCTGGCCCTGCAATGCTTTTGATCGACACGAACTTGGTCACGACATGCAGGCTCTCCGGATAGGTGCCCGGTGCGACCAGCAGCGTGTCACCATCGAGAGTCGCGGGTCGCATTGCCGCGTATTGGATGCTCGTGTACGGATCAGCGATCGTTCCTGTCCCCGGCGCCGTGCCGTTGATGTCGACATACCAGGTGTTCGAAGCGCTCACCGTCGGGATCAGGGCGAAGAATGCAGCGGCGAATAACGGGAATCGGTTCATGGGGTGTCCTGTAGGAATAGGGGACGTCTCCCTCATCCTGTTCGATGGGCTCCAGTCTGTGAAGAGGGCGCGTACGGAGTCAGGTGAATTCGTCCAGAGTCGTGAGCCCTGTCTCGCCTGCGCACGGCGCAGGCGAGACAGGGCTCACGACTCTGGACGAATTCACCTGACTCCGTACTCTGGCCGCTCGAGCATGCCCCAACCCTTCCTGACGACCCGTTGGAGCATCATCGCCCGCGCCGGGGAATGGAAGCCCGGAATGCTGAGCAGCGACGTCGCGCGCGCAGCTTTGACCGAGCTCATCGGCGCCTATTGGCAGCCACTCTATGCCTTCGCGCGCCGACAAGGCCGGGCGCACAGCGACGCCGAGGATCTGGTGCAGGGTTTCTTCGCGCGGGCCGTAGAGAAGGGCGGCTTGATCCCGACCGAGCGCCGCGCGCGCTTCCGCGCCTTCCTGCTCGCGGCTTTCCAGCACTTCTGCGCCAACGAGCACGCGCGCGCCACGGCCCAGAAGCGCGGCGGCGGGGCGACCACGCACGCGCTGGCGGATTTCGCGGACCTCGCGCGGCTCGAGGACGCCCGCTGCGTCGACGCCGAATCTCCGGAGCGCGCCTTCGAGCGCCGCTTCGCCGAGCGCGTGCTCGAGCAGAGCCTCGCACGATTGCGCGACGAGCAGCAACGCGCCGGCAAGGCGGAGCACTTCGCCAAGCTCGAGCCCCATTTGACCGGCGTCGAAGTGGACCAAAGCCAGGCCGCCCTCGCCGCGGAGCTCGGCACCAGCGCCGGCGCGCTCAAAGTCGCCTTGCATCGCCTGCGCCGCCGCTATGGGGAGCTGCTGCGCGAGGAAGTCGCCGCGACCATCGAGGATCCGCGGGAGATCGATACCGAGCTCGTGGCCCTGCGCGACGCCTTGGGCGCTCGTTGAATGGACCTCGGCGTGTAACCTGCCCGGGCAGTCCCGTATGCAGCGGCCGAGGTCCCCATGAACACTCCCCCCGACCCGACACGCTGTTCCGATTGCGGCGCCGTGAAACCCGCCGCTGCACCCTGCCCGCATTGCCTGCTGCAGCTGGGCTTGTCCGCGGCAATCCCTGAGCGCGACGGCACTTCGCAGCCGCGAGCTCGGCCGACCGTGCCGACGCCCGACCAACTCACCCTGCGCTTCCCCGGCCTCGAGATCCAGGAAGCGATCGGCCAGGGCGGCATGGGCGTGGTCTACCGCGCGCGGCACAAGAAGCTCGACCGTCTGGTGGCCTTGAAGATTCTCTCGCCCGAGTTGGAGCACGAGGCCGCCTTCGCCGAGCGCTTCCTGCGCGAAGCCCGGGCCATGGCGCGCCTCGACCACGCCAACATCGTCGCTGTCTACGACTTCGGCGAGACCGAGGGAATGTGCTGGCTCCTGATGGAGCACATCGACGGCATCAATCTGCGCACGGCCTTGCAGAGCGGTGCGATGACGCCCGAGCGCGCCCTCGCGATCGTTCCGCAACTCTGTGACGCGCTGCAGACTGCCCACGACCTCGGGATCGTGCACCGCGACATCAAGCCCGAGAACGTGCTGCTCGACCGCGAGGGACGCGTGAAGATCGCCGACTTCGGCCTGGCGAAGCTCAGCGGGCACGAGAGCGAGGCCCACACCTTGACGCAGTCGGACGTCGGCATGGGCACGCTGCATTACAGCGCTCCCGAGCAGTTGCGCGGCGCGCACACCGTCGATCACCGCGCCGACATCTACTCGCTGGGCGTCGTGTTCTATGAAATGTTGACGGGCCAGCTTCCGATCGGCCGCTTCGCCTTGCCCAGCGCGAAAATGCAGCTCGACGTGCGCCTCGACGAAGTCGTGCTGCGCGCCCTCGAGAACGAGCCCGCGCTGCGCTACCAGCAGGCGGCGGAAGTGAAGACCGACGTGCAGTCGATCCGCGACGCCTCGCCGCCGCGGGCCGAGGCGGCAGTGTCGGCGCTGGAGCCGCAGAAGGCTTCCACGCCGCCCGCGGCGAAGGCGGATTCTCCCGCGAAACCGTCGCGCGTGCGCCGTGGTTCGATCCTGGGCGGTCTGTGCATCTGGGTCGCGATCGTCAATCTCCTGCTGCCCGTGGTGACGAGCTGGGGCATGGTCGGGATCGTGCTGCTCGTCCTGCAGGGAACCGTGTGGCTCTACCTGCTCACGCGCCTCGCGCCCTTCGGCCCCGCCGACCTCCCCGCGGATTTCCGAGCGCGCTCGAGGCTCTCGCGCGTCCTGCGCGGTGCTTCCTTCGCCGTCTGCGCCTCGTTCGGTCTGACCGGCTTCGGCGCGGGCGTGGAGTCGATGTGGGAGATGGGCACTTTCCATTACGCGACGCCGACCAGCCCGGAACGCGGGTCCGTCGGGCCCTGGACCGAGGAGTACGGGGACCGGCTGATGCGCATGCTGCCCGAGTATTCGCACGAAGGCGCGGAAGTTCCGGAGCTGGGGACTCCGCAGCGCGAGCGCTGGCTGCGCAATCAATTGCCGAATCCGGCGGGCACTTTTCTGATCGCCGGCATCGCGCTGTGGCTCGCGGGCATCTGCCTGTGCTGGCGCGAGGGGCGCAAGGAATGGACCGGGATCGCCACGCCGCTCCTGGGCACGCTGCTCTTCTCGGCCTACGTGTTCGCCCTCGCCGAGATGCGACAATCGGGCGAGACCGCGACGCTGTACGGCATCGGCGGATCGACGATCGTCGACGGAGGGATCGCCGACGTGCGCGCGACGCTGATGGAGAGGCTCGAGAACAGCGAGCTGGTGGTCGCGATCGGCGAGAACCTGGTCGACAAGCGCACGCGCAGTCCGCTCGCGCGACACGAGCTCATCGCCGTGCGCCCGAAGCAGGCCTGCGAGCGCTGGAGCTACGCAGGCAACGGCCCGCGCCGCCTCTCTCCAGGCCTGGTGATCGACCTGGTCTCGGGCTCGGACGCCAAGACCGCCATCGCCTGGAACGCCGGGCTCCTGCACGACGGCGACTCGCGCGGAGCCGTCTGGCGCGAGAACATCGAGTCTTTGTTTACGAAGTGACCGTTACGACGCAGTCGATCGCGCCGCGTCTAGGGCTCGTCGCTCAGCGCAACTCGACGACGGCTGTCTGACCGGCCTCGAGCTTCAACACACGGGTCGCGCTGTACATCGTCTTGCGCTGGCTCCTCCAGGAGTTGGGACTGAGCTGCACTTTCTCCATCGGATCGGCCATGTCGGACACGTCGACGGTGAGCTGCCAGTCCCCGGCGAGAGCGTCCGCGAAACGCAGCCGATGTCCGCCCTCACTCGACGTCACGCCGCCATCCTGGGTCACGCCGTCAGCCAGGCTGATGTAGCGAGTCGCCGGAATGGCCATGGCGTCCCCGGGCGTCGCGAGCTCGAAGCGCAGGGTGCATTGGGCGGGAAGGATCAGAGTCCCGGGCAGCACGATCTCGACGGTCGCGGTCGCGAAACGGATGGTCTCGACGATCT
The DNA here is from genome assembly GCA_035490315.1 of Planctomycetota bacterium. Classification (GTDB taxonomy): domain Bacteria; phylum Planctomycetota; class UBA1135; order UBA1135; genus JADJQU01. Next base: position 2,521 of record DATHET010000039.1, on the reverse strand, counting down.
TCGCGTCGAGCGTGAGGTCGAACTTTGCGGTCGGATGGTTCACCAGGGTCCGATCGGCGGTCCAAAGGCTCAGGCCGAGCCCCTTGGCGAGCGGCGCCGAAGCGACTACGCGCCCTTCGCTGTTGGTCGAGCCCAGCTCGATGCGCTTGCTCTTTTCGCCGGGGCGCGTCAGGCCAACCTGCGCGTTCGCCGCGGGCCGCCCGCCGATCAAGATCGTCAGGTCGATCGAGCAGGTTCCGAATTCACGCGCGTCGATCTGGACGTCGCGCACTTCGCTCACCGCGAGCTCGACGTCGACGGGCGGAACTTGGGAGACCAAGCCACTTGCGTCGGGCAGGAAGAATTGGTGCGCTCCCGCGGCCAGGGCTTCGAACCGGAATCGACCCTCGTCGTCGGTCACCTGGCTCTCGCCGGAATTCGCATTGTCGATGCGCACGGTCAGGCCACCCGCGCGTCGACCAGCAGGAACGAGCACCAGGCCGCGCACCGTGGCTCCCTGGACCAGCTCGATCGTCCCCAGGTCGACCGTCGAGCCGGCTTTGACCTGGATATCGTTCACGCAGGCGACTTCGCCGCTCGGCGCACGGGCAATGAGACGATAGCCGCCGCGTGGCGTGTTCTCGAATCGGAAGGATCCGTCGGCGGCGCTGGTGAGCAGCGTGGTGCCATCGCGTTGCGCAATGAAACGAAGGGGCCCGGGTTCGCCCCCGCGCGGACCCTCCCTCCGGCCGGCTTCGAGCCGCAGAGCGACGCCGCCAGTCGGCACGCCCGCTGCCTGGACGCGACCGAAAACACTCGCATTCCTCGTGAGCTTCACCACGTAGCCGCCGTCGTGCGGTTCGTCCGGCTTCGGGTCGAAACGCCGCGGCTCGTAGCCGTGCGCGCCGACGTCGACCACGTCGATGCCGGGACGGAAGGCGACGTTCACCCGCCCATCGGGGTGGTCGACGCCGGCAGGGCTGCGGAGCTCTGTGTGCGTGTTCGAAAGGGAGTGGCTGCTCTCGTTGGGCAGCACCTCGTGGCCGAATTTCGTGATCGGCTGCTCCGTCACGGCATCGATCACGATCAGGGTCGACGAATCGAGGCGCGCGAGCACGATCCGCAAGTCGCGCGTTCCCGGAGGATAGTGCTTGGAGTCGTCGTTCACCCCGAACGACGCGAAACCGTCGCGCGTCGCTTCCAAGGTGTAGGGCTCGTCCTGGGGCAGCCAGATCGTGAAGCTGCCGTCCGCGAGCGACTTCGCTCCGGCCCCGGCTCCGGAGCTCTTCGGCCAGCCAAACAGCCTCGCGCCCTCGATCGAACTGCCCGTGTCGTCGACGACGATCCCGCTCAGGCTGGGAGCCTTGCGCAGCACGAAGTCGACGTGGTCCGTGAAGCGAGCCAGCTCGACGTCGATCGGCTTGCGGAACTCGGACAAGTAGCCTTCCGCCTTGGCGTTGAGGCCCATCGTACCGGCGGGCGAATGACCGACCATGAAGTTGCCCGCAGCATCGCTGACTCCCTCGCGCCCCAGGGTCTGGCTTCGTTCGGGGCCGAGCACGAGCTTCGCCCCGGCGATCGGCGCGCCGGATTCGTCGCGCACGCTGCCGCGGATCGCACCGGTCGAGACGAGCCGGATCGTCCCGAAGTCATTTTCGCCAGCGTGCAACGGCGGAGCATCCTGGCGCTTCCCGCCCAGGATCTTCCGCGCCGAGTCGTGGAAGGGATCCGGCTCCAGCGTGAGCCAGAGACTCTCCGCGGTCGGCACGGGCGTCTCGAAACGAAACTTGCCATCGGCGGCGGTCGTCATCTCGAAGCCGCGCAAGTCGCGCTCGCCTGGCAGTCGCGGGACATCGACGCCTTCTGTCCAGACCTTGTATGCAAACAGTTGAACCATCACGCCGGCCAGCGGCTGGTCGTTCTCGTCCGCCGCGCGGCCCAGCACGATGCAGATTGGACGCTTCGACTCGACCGCCGCCGCGGGTTCCGCCTCGAGCACGGTTTCGCGCGTCACGGCCTCTGGTGTCTCGAGCACGCGTGGCATCGGCGGCGGGACGGCGGACTGAGTCTGCGGTTGCGGCGGAACGACCGCTTGATCGGGGCGCTCGACGGGCGCTTCGTCGCGAGATCGGCCGAACCACAGGAACGCGAAGACGATCAACGCGATCAACACGAGCAGGGGTAGTCGTCGGCTCATGACATCAGCTCGGAAGGGCTCGCCGGACTTTCATGGCGGCAGCGTACCCCAGGGGCCCATCACGGGCCGATCGGGAGCAGAATGGGCAGGCGCCATGTCCCTGCCGACCGAGCTCCCGCGTTTCGAGATCGATCGGATGCTGATCAAGCTGGGCAGGTACCTGCGCTGCCTCGGTTACGACGCGCGCTGGAGCGAAGTTTCGACCCGCGAGGCGCTCCGCGCTGCAGACAAGGAAGGCCGCGTGCTGCTGACGCGCAACACCCGCCTCGGCCTGGAGATGCCTTTCCCCGCGCGCTACTTGATCCTCGTGGACGACGATGCCGTGCGCCAGTTGGCTCGCGTGAT
>DATHET010000038.1:0-15343 GCA_035490315.1 Planctomycetota bacterium | reverse complement strand
ATGACGTACACGGCGCCGTCGATCTCCTCGAGGCCGAAGCTCGCGAAGAGCTGCTCGGCGAACAGCGTGCGCGTGAAGCTGCCGTTGTCGTTCCAGCGGTAGAGCCAGAGGCGATCGAGCGGCTCGTCGGTCGGCCCGGGCATGTCCATCGGATCCTCCGCGACCAGGAGCGAGCCGTCGTCGAGGCAGTGGACGGCGGACGGCCAGCGCAGGCTCGGCGCAGCATCGATGAGGTCGACGTGGAATCCCGGCGGAGCGGTCAGGACGGCCGGCGCCTGCTCCTGGAGCGGCGAGGCGAGTGCGGCGAGAGCGGTAAGGATCATCGCGCGACGCCGCCGTCCCGGATCGCCTGCTCGAGCTCGGCGAGGAACAGGGCGGGATCGAATCGCTGCCGCGATTCCTTGTGGTAGCCGCGCACCCAGCGCACTCCGTCGACCAGCACGAAGGGGATCGCGCGCTTGCCGGTCTCTTCCTCGAGCTTCGCCGCCGCGCCATCGACCTGGTCGATGTTGACCTCGCGCGTCGCGATGCCGCTGCCGGCGAGCCAGCGCTTCAGCCGCGTGCAATCAGGACACCAGGTCGCGGAATAGACGGCCAGGTCGTGGCCGGCGAGGAATGCGGTCTCGGCGCTCATGGAATCTCTTGACGCGCGGGTTCAGCTGCGGACGGGGCAGGCGAGGGCCGGCGTGTGGGCGCGGCGCAGCACGTTGTACGCCACCGAGCCGAGCAGGGCCGCCGCCAGGCCGGTGTGGCCGTGGGTCGACATCACGATCAGGTCGTACTCGCCCTGGATCTCGAGGATGGTCTGCTCGGGGCTGTCGTCGAAGAGCCGCGCGTCCCAGGGCACGCCTTGCCAGTCGAAGCCGTGCATCTCGCGCTCGAAGCGCTCCTTGGCGGAAGCGCGCAGCTCGTCGAGGCCGAAATCCATCGGCGTCAGCGGGGCCTCGGGGATCCCGTAGGCGACGAGCTCGGGCACGCTGAAGCAGTGGATCGCGAGCAGCTTGGCCTCGAGCAGTCGCGCCCAGTCGCGGGCGATCGCCAGGGCCTTCAAGCTCGCCGGCGAGAGATCGACGGGGACGAGGATCTTCTTCACGCGCCGCGCCGGAGCGGGGACGAGCAGCACGGGGCAATGGACCTGCGAGAGCACGGCGCGGGCGACGCCGCCGAAATCGAGCTCCTTCTTCTTGCCGCTGGTGCCGAGGATCACCATGTCCGCGCCGCTGCTGCGCGCCTGCTCGAGCACGACCTTGGCGGGCTGGCCGGAGACGACGCGCAGGCGCTCGATCATCCGCCGCTGTGCCGGCTCCGGTGTCGCGGCCCCGGTCATGTAGGTGCTCAAGTCGCGCACGACCAGGGCGCGCCGCTCGGTCTCGAGCGCGGCGCATTCCTTCTCCGACAGGCGCAGCCCGGGCAGGGTCGGGACGGGGAGGACGTGCAGCAAGTCGAGCTCGGCGCCCGACGCTTCGGCCAGCTGCCCGGCGAACTCCACGGCCGCGTCCGACAGTCCGCCGTCGGCGACGGCGACCAGGATCTTGCGCGGGATGCTCGGTGTCGTGGGTTCTGCGCTCATCGAAGTGATTCTGCTCGGTTGGAAGCCTCGGTGGACCCTCGCAGGGCTCCACGATAGCGCGCGGCGAGCGCCAAGGTCGATTCGAGCCGCGCCGGCCCTAGAAGATCAGGGCCGTGGCGGTCCCGAAGTAGATCAGGAGCCCGGTGACGTCGACCAGCGTCGCCACCAGCGGCGCCGAGGCGCTCGCCGGGTCGAATCCGAGGCGACGCAGGATCATCGGCAGCATCGAGCCGGTGATCGCGCCCCACATGACGACGCACAGCACGCTGACGCCCACGGTGACCGCGACGTCCCAGGGATTGATGCCCGCCTCGTAGCTGTGAGGGAAAATCCGGTTGGCGACCAGGATGCGCGCGACCCCGAGCAGCCCGAGCGCCAGGCCCATCATCGAAGCGGTCAGCACCTCGCGGTGCAGCACACGCCACCAGTCCGAGAGTCGCGCTTCGCCCAGGGCCATGGCGCGGATCACGAGGGTCGAGGCCTGGGAGCCCGCGTTTCCGCCGCTGGAAATGATCAGCGGCATGAGCAGCGGCAGCATTCCGACTTGTTTCATGCGGTTCTCGAAGGGGCCGAGAGCGGTGACCGTCAGCATCTCGCCAGCGAAAAGCAGCACCAGCCAGCCCGCGCGCTTCTTGAACATCCCCAGTGCCGTGACCTCGAGGTAAGGCGCGTCGAGGGCTTCGCTACCCCCGATCTTCTGGATGTCCTCCGTCGCTTCTTCCTGGACCACGTCGACGATGTCGTCGACGGTCACGATGCCTTTCATGCGGCCGGAAGCGTCGATCACGGGCAAGGCGACCAGGTCGTGCTGCGCGAACATGCGGCCGACGGCTTCCTGGTCCATCTCCTCGGGCACCTGCACGAGATCGCTGTGCATCATGTCCTTGACCAGCGCGTTGCCCTTGGCCTGGAACAGCTGGCGCAGCGAGACCACGCCGAGCAGGCGCTGCTCCTGATCCAGGACATAACCGTAGTAGATCGTCTCCAGGCGCGCGTTCGCCTGCTTGCGCAGGTAGAGGATCGCTTCGTCGACGCTCATCTCGGGCCGCACGCGGGCGAACCTCGTGCTCATCAACCCGCCCGCGTCGTCCTCGGCGTAGGCGAGCAGAGTGCGCACTTCGCGGCGCGAGGCTTCGTCGAGCATCGCGAGCATTTCCGTGCGCTGCTCGGGCGTCGCTTCCTGCAGCACGTCGGCCGTGTCGTCGGGAGCGAGGGCTCGCAGCCAGAATCTCTGCTCCGCCGGACTCAGCGACGAGAGCAGCGCCACCTGGTCGATCGTCGCCAGCTCGATGAAGAACTCTTCGCCCTCGGTCGGATCGAGCAGACGAAAGCCCTCGGCGCGCTCGAGCGAATCGAGCACGCGCCAGGCGTCGCGCAGATCCGCCGCGGAAAGTCGCGCGTCGAAAACTGCGGGTTGATCGAGCTCGCTCATGCTCCCTTCCGCTGCACGCGCTTCAAGAAATCTCCGTCGGGCGGGATGCGCGATCCAGGGCAACGCCACGCGAACGACGCGCCGCGCGGCGCAGGACTCTGGCCACACGCGCCTGCTCCGAGGCGCAGGCCCAAGATACAGGGCGCCATCGCTTTAGCGCAATCGTCGAGGCCCTGCTTGTTGGCGAGCAGACGACGGATTCGTGTACGAAAAGCGTGTCGTCCGGAATGCGGTGGAGATGACGGCGCTTTGAAGTCAGCGCCGGGCCGATTCACAATCTGGATCCGACCGAGTCCCGATCATTCTCGAGCGAGTTCCTCTCGCGGCCGATCGGAGCGCTGCGCCGCGCGCGCCCGCCCCGTTCTCGCGGGACACTAGTTCCGGATGTGAATCATCGAGCGGCCGATGCGGCCGAGGTTGATTTCCAGCGGGCCCTGGCCGCTCCGGCCGTCTTCCGTCGTCACGTTCAGGAAGAAGTTTCCGGCCGGGAGAAATCGCGCGTGGACATAGCCCGCGCTGTTGCTCACGCCGTCGATCCAGCCGCCGCTCTGGCCGGCCCCGAAGACGCGCGCGCCTTCGACGGGCTTGCTCTCGCGGTCGAGCACTCTGATCTCGCCCTCGCCGAGCTCGGGCATGGACTGGGGCGGGACTTCTCGGACCTCGGTCTGGACCACGTCGACGGGGACCACGGGGGCGATCGGGCTGTCGGAGGCGCCGAAGGCCACGCAATAGGAGCCGACGGGAGCGTCGCTGAAGGTGTAGCGTCCCTCGCTGTCGCTCGCCGTCGTGCGCACGTCCTTCGAGCTGGTCGCGACGAGGAACACGGGCAGGCCGGCGAGGGCCGCGCCGCGCGGGTCGAGCACCTGTCCGTTCAGGCGGCCGGCGGGCTCGAGCGTGAGCTTGAAAGGCGGGACGGGCGCGTCCGACTTGCGCTCGAGCACCAAGAGCCGCGAAGCCAGGCCTTCCGCGCGCGCGGAGAGCACGGAGCGTCCCGGCTCGAGGTCGAGGGTCACCAGCCGCTCCGTGCCGGGGATCACGAGGACTCGACTCGGCGAGCCCGCGGTCTCGACGACCAGCTCGAATTGAGCGGGGAACTTCGCGCCGGGAACCGTGTCGACCTGGCCGCGAACGCGTCCGACCGCGATTGCGCCCGGCGAAGTATCGCCCGCCGGCGCCTGGGTCGGAGCTTCCACGCGTCCCTGGTCTGGTTGCTGTGCGGTCTCGGGCTTCACGCCCGCGGGCTGAGCCGGCGGATCGGGGATTCGCACCGGCGCGACGTCGGGCGTGGCGCGGTTCGATTGCCAGAGCAGGAATCCGGCGAGGGCCAGGGCGGCGACGACGAGGAGGACGATGAGCTTTGCGGGGCGGTTCACGCGGAGATTGTACGGGCTCGGGTGAATTCGTCCGTCGCCGGTCCCCTGCGCTTCGGCGGCGGGACGCTCGGGGGACTGCTGCGGACGAATCCGCCCGGCTCCCGCGGTATCTTCCGCGCGATGGAAACCGCTCCGGCCCGCGCGCGGCTTTCGATCGCGGTCGAGGCGGCCTTGCTGATCGCCGTGGCTGCGTTCAGCGTCATGTTCGCCGGGCTGCACCAGACGCGGAACGGGGTGCATCCGCCGGCCGCGCTCGAGCGCCTGTGCGCCTACACCGCGGAGACGCCGTACCAGAAGCGGATCCTGGTCCCGACCCTCGTGCGGGCAGTCGACGTCAGCGGGATCGGCGCGAAGATCGGCTTCTCGCGCGAGGACAGCGCGCGCTGGATCGAGATCGCCGCCTCCGTCGCGTTCTTCTACGCGCTGCGAGCCCTGCTCGCGCAATTCCTGGCCGGACCATGGGCGCCGACGCTGTGGGCCCTGGCCGGACTGTACGCCCTGCCCTTCCTGTATGTGATCCCGCGCGCCTGGCCCTTCTGGTACCCGTGGGACCTGCCGGCTGTCCTGGTCACGACGCTGGGTCTTTTGTGGATCCGGCGCGGACAATGGGCCTGGTACTACTGGGTCTTCCCCTTCGCCACGCTCAATCGCGAGACGAGCGTGTTCCTGATCCTGATCTTCGCGCTGACTCAGTTCGGGAAGATGAGCTGGTGGTCGCTCGCGCAACACCTCGCGGTCCAGACCGCGATCTGGTTGTCCATCCGGGCCCTCCTGGGGATGACGTTCAAGCACCATCCCGGCGTCGGAGATTTCTACGCGGATGCGCTCAAGGACAACACGGCCGCGCTGCGTCACGCGTCGACCTGGATGACGCTCTCGCTCGTCTTCGGCTTGCTGTGGTTGCCGCTCGCGATCTTCGTGCGCTGGGTGCGCGAGGGCTTCGTGCGCCGGGCGCTGCTGGTCGTGCCGCTGTTCTTCGCGGCCGCCCTCGACCTGGCGCAGTTCGACGAGCTTCGGATCTACGGCGAGATGCTGCCGCTGGTCGTGCTCGGCCTCGCCTGCGGCGTCAGCGGATGGCGCGCGAGCCGGGCTACTGCGCTTTCAGCTCGGTGACCAGGTCTTCCAAGGCCTTTTTCGCGTCCGCGAGCAGCATCAGCGTGTTGTCGAGCTGGAACAGCTCGTTGCGGATGCCTGCGTAACCGGCAGAGAGCGAACGCTTGACGACCACGACCGTGCGCGCGTTCCAGACGCTGAGCACCGGCATGCCCGCGATCGGCGACTTGGGATCGTCGTTCGCCGCGGGGTTGCACACGTCGTTGGCGCCGAGCACGAGCACCACGTCGGCCTGGCTGAACTCGTCGTTGATGTGGTCGAGCTCGTACAGCTGCTCGTAAGGCACGTTGGCCTCGGCGAGCAGGATGTTCATGTGCCCCGGCATGCGACCCGCGACGGGGTGGATCGCGTACTTGACCACGCAGCCCTTCTTCTCGAGCAGGGTGGCGAGCTCGCGCACCTTGTGCTGCGCTTGCGCGACGGCCAGTCCATAACCCGGAACGATGATCACCAGGCGCGCGGCATCGAGCAGCGGCGCGAGCTCCTCGGCGGTGGTGGTCTTGACCTTGGTGTAGCCTTCTTTCGAGGCCGCGCTGCCCGTGTCGCCCATCACGCCGAGCAGCACGTTCGAGAGCGAGCGGTTCATCGCCTTGCACATGACCTGGGTCAGGATGATCCCCGAGGCCCCGACCAGCGATCCGGCGACGATCAACACGTTGTTGTCGAGCACGAAACCCGTGGTCATGCCCGCGACACCGGAATACGAATTGAGCAGCGCGATCGCGACCGGCATGTCCGCGCCGCCGATCGGCATGGTCAAGCCGATGCCGAGCGTCAGCGTCACCAGGGCGAGCAAGCCGTTCGAGATCCACAGTTCCGTCGGAGTGTGCGCGAAGAAACAGCCCCAGACCGTGAGGGCGAGCACGCCGAGAGCCAGGACGATGTTCATCGGCGTCGAGCCGAGCGGCCCGAAGCGGCTCTTGTTCACTTTCCCGGCCAGCTTCGCGTAGGCGATCATCGAGCCGGTGAACGTGACGCCGCCGATGACGATCGAGGCGGCGACCGCGATCGCGAAAGTCACTCCTCCGAGATGGACCACGCTCAGGTGGTCGCGGGTGGCGCGGGTGACCTCGGCCATCGCCACGAGCAGCGACGCGAGACCTCCGAAACCGTTGAACACGGCCACGAACTCGGGCATCGCCGTCATCGGCACGCGCTTGGCGAGCCACCAGCCCAGGCCGGAGCCGATCGCGAGCGAAGGCACCAGCAGGGCCCACGATCTCTGGTCGTAGGAGTGGTCCTTGATCAGGATCCACATCGTCGCGGCCATGGCGACTGCCATGCCGAGGGCCGCGATGTCGTTGCCGCGCTTGGCGGTCTTGACCTTGCCCAGATATTTGATGCCGATCACGAAGAGCATCGAGCTCGCCATGTAGGCGACCTCGATCCCGTAGCTGCTCACCGAGGCGAACGGCAGCAGCATCACTTCTTGACCTCGGGCCGCTCGCGGAACATCGCGAGCATGCGGTTGGTCACCACGAAACCGCCGACGACGTTGATCATCGCCAGGACGACCGCGACGAAACCCATGATCAGGCCCGGCCAGGGATAGCCACTGGCGAGCGACATCATCGAGCCGACGATCGTGATGCCTGAGATCGCATTCGATCCGGACATCAAGGGCGTGTGCAGCGTCGGCGGGACTTTCTGGATCAGCTCGATCCCGAGGAAGACCGAGAGCAGCAGCACCCACAGACCGACGACCAGGAAGGGCATCGAATCGGAGCCCTCCGCGGCGAGCAGCGCGAATGTCATCAAGCCTTCGCTCCTGCCGAGAGGGCCTCGGCGGTTGCCTTGTGGACGATTTCGCCGCCGTGGGTCAAGAGGCAGCCGGCGAGGACCTCGTCCTTGAAATCGCGCGCGATGGCGCCGTCCTTGCCGACGAACAATTTCACCAGGTTGAGCACGTTCTTCGCGTAGAGCTCGCTCGCGTGCAGCGGCACGCTCGCGGGCAGGTTGCGTGTGCCGACGATCGTGACGCCGTGGCGCACGACGGTCTCGCCCTCGACGGACAACTCGCAATTGCCGCCGGATTCGACCGCCATGTCGACGATCACGGAACCGGGGCGCATCGACTTGACCATCGCTTCGTTGACGAGCAGCGGCGCTTTCTTGCCGGGCACGCGAGCCGTGGTCACGACCAGGTCGGCTTCGGCGACCCGCTTGGAGACTTCCTCGCGCTGGCGGCGCAGCACGTCCTCGCCGGCTTCCTTCGCGTAGCCGCCGGCGCCTTCCATGTCGGCGAGGCCGGGCACTTCGATGAAGCGCGCTCCGAGCGAGAGCACTTGTTCCTTGGACGCCGCGCGCACGTCGGTCGCTTCGACCTGCGCGCCGAGACGCTTCGCGGTCGCGATCGCCATCAAGCCCGCGACTCCCGCGCCGAACACGACGACTTTCGCCGGCGCGATCGTGCCCGCGGCCGTCATCAGCATCGGGCAGAGCTTCGTCATGTGCGAAGCGCCGAGCAGCACCGCCTTGTAGCCCGCGATCATCGCCTGCGAGGACAGCGCGTCCATCGCCTGGGCGCGCGTGATGCGCGGAATGAGGTCCATCGCGAGCATCGAGATCCGACGCTCCGCGAGGCGGCGCACGGCGCTGGCATGCGAGCTGGTCCAGGCGTAGGCGACGAGCACGGACTCGGGCGCGAGGGCGTCGATCTCCGCGGGCTCCGGCGGCGCGACCTTGATCACGACCGCGGCCTTGCTCCACGCTTCGCGGCCGACGATGCTCGCGCCGGCGGCCTGGAACATCGCGTCGGTGAGGCCGGCCTGCAGGCCCGCGCCGGCTTCGACCTGGACCGTAAGTCCGCTGGCGACGTAGCGCTTGATCGTTTCCGGGGACGCCGCAACGCGCGTTTCGCCAGGGGTCGTCTCGCGCGGGATGAAGATCGTGGGCATCGCTGGCTCGCCTTCTATTCCGCGCAGCGTAGCAACCGGTGCGCTCCCGCGTACAGGGTCAGGGGGACGGCGAGCCGTCCGCTACTGGATCACGCGCATCTTCCCGTCATTGTCCGGCGGCGGTGCGTTGGGATTCGTCTTGAGCTCGTGCTTCCAGTTGAGCATCCGCGCCTTGGCGCCGGCCGCTTCCGCCTCGGGGATCTTGCCCTGGCGCTGCAGGAAGATCGACAGGCTGGTGTAGGCGAAGGGATCCTCCGGCGTCAGCTCGATCACGCGCTTGATGGTCGCGATCGCCTCGTCGTGGCGGCCGAGCTTCGACTGCGAGATCGCCACCGCGTTCATCACCTCGGGCCAATCGGGAGACAAGGCGAGGGCCCGCTCGTACTCGGCGATCGCCTCTTCGAACTTGCCCTGGCCGAAGAGCTTCAGCCCGGCCATGTGGTGTTGAACTTTCGGATCGGCCATGCGCGCTTACAAGACCGCTTCGATGTTGAGCGCCGCAAAACCCTTGTCCGCGTAGTTCTTGCGGAACAGGTCGCGCAGCTTGTTCGCCGCGACGTCGTAGGCCGCCTTGTCGCTCCAGGTGTTGCGCGGATTGAGGATCTCCGCCGGCACGCCCGGGCAGGTCTTCGGCATCTTCAGGTTGAGCACCGGGTGCTGCTCCGTCGCCACGTTGTCGAGGTCGCCGCGCAGCGCCGCGCCGAGCAGGGCACGCGTGTGGCCGATCGAGATGCGCTTGCCATTGCCGTAGGCGCCGCCGCTCCAGCCCGTGTTGAGCAGGATGCAGCGCGCATGGTTCTGCTCCATCTTCTTCTTCAGCAGATTGGCGTAGACGCTCGGCTTGTGCGCCATGAACGGCGCGCCGAAACAGGCGGAAAACGCGGCTTTCGGCTCGGTGACGCCGACTTCCGTGCCCGCCAGCTTCGAAGTGAAGCCCGAGACGAAGTGGTACATGACCTGCTTCGGATCGAGGATCGACACCGGCGGCAGCACGCCGAAAGCGTCGGCCGTGAGCAGCACGATGGTCTCGGGGTGCGGACCGCGCGCTCCCGGCATCACGTTCGGGTTCGCGTCGAGCGGATACGAGAAGCGCGTGTTCTCCGTGATCGACTTGTCGGTCAGATCGAGCTCGTCGGGATGGCACTCGGACATCTTCTTGCCCTTGAGCGGCGGGACGTTCTCGATGATCGTGCCCGGCTTCGAGAGGGCGGCGGCGATCACCGGCTCGGCCTGCTTGTTCAAGTCGATCAGCTTCGCGTAGCAGCCGTCCTCGAGATTGCACAGACCGTTGTCGCTCCAGATCGTCTCGTCATCGCCGATCAGACGGCGGTCGGGATCGGCGGAAAGCGTGGTCTTGCCGGTGCCCGAGAGACCGAACAGGATCGCTCCGTCACCCTTGGGGCCGACGTTGGCCGAGCAGTGCATCGAGAGCAGGCCGTCCATCGGCATCAGCAGGTTTCCGACGGTGAAAATCGTCTTTTTCACCACGCCGCAGTAATCCGCGCGGCCCGCGACGAGGCAGATTCTATTGCGCGCGTCGATCACGACCACGGCTTCCGAGCGCGAGCCGTCGCGCGCCGGCTCGCAGACGAACGAAGGCACGTTGAGCATGGTCCAGCGCCGGCCCTCGACGTCCTTCACTCCCTTCAGGTTCTTGGGGAACATGTTGTGCGCGAACATCGCGTGGGTCGCGTACTCGCCGACGAAGCGGTAGGGAATCGAGAAGCTCGGGTCGGCGCCGACGAAGACGTCCTTGACGTACAGCGTGGCTTTCTTCTCGTTGAGGAAGGCGACGACGCGCTTGAGCAGGGCCTCGTACTTCACCGGGTCGTACTTGTTGAGGTCGTCCTTCCACCAGATGACGTTCTCGACCTCGGGCCAGCCCACCGCGTAGGTGTCCTTGACGCGCCGGCCGGTGCAATCGGGATCGGTGTAGTAGACCAGCGGCCCCTTGACCCCGAGCTTCGTCGCGAAGGCCTTCTGCGCATCCGACGGCCCGCCCTTGGTGACGCGGCCGCGATCGCTCTTGATCGCCTCGTCGAAGAGCTCTTCCTTGGACAGGTTGTACTTGTAGTTGACGGACGTAGTCGAGAGCCCGAGGAGGCGCTGGAGGTCGGCTGCAAAGGGCGCGGCGGGCTGCGTCGAGGAAGTGCTCATGGGGGTGAGGGCGAGAAACGGTTCTGACGGCTGGGACGGGCGTAGTTGCGCAGTTCGTTGCCAGATGGCGAGCCGTATAGTCTAGCCCGCGAGCCTCGCCGCGCCAGAGCGTCGCCGAGCCTCGTTTTCCAGCCGAATCAGACGCGTCGGGCGTTCGACTCCCCATCCCGACGGGCCCCGGACCCGGGGAAATGACGAGTCTGCACGCCAGGGGTTCCCGGACCCGAACGCTCACGTGGAGTGGAGATTCGAGCTCCGTCGCGCGCTTGCGGCGCGGAAGGCGCCGACGACCCGAGCAATGAAAACAGCGGCGAGCGGCGCAAAGGCCGCTCGCCGCTGCAATCAGACTCGAGCGCTCAGGGCACCAGGGTCACTTCGTAGCCGTTCGAGAAGTTAGTGTTCGCCGGGTCGCAGCCGACCGCCGGATTGCGGTACCAGATCTGGAAGCGGATCGTGTTGCCGCTGACGATCTGGCCCGAAGCCACGGCCAGGCTGTCCGACAAGATGTTCGGCAACGGAACCGTGGTTCCGACCGCCATGGCCGCGCCGAGCCGCGTGATCGGGCTGTTGAGCGCGAGCAGACCGTTCCCGCTCTGGAGGAGCGGGCTCAGGACGTTCGGCGAGAGGAACGGGATGTACGAGCCGCCCGAGGGGAACTGCACGCCGTTCAGGCCGAAGTCGTTCGAGGAGATGCTCGCGGTGCCGCAGCCCAGGAGCCGAGCGCCCACGTTCGTCGTCAGGTTGTTGATGCAACCGCCGGCGACGTAGTTGTTGCCGCAAGGAGCGCCGGTCGTGCAGTACGCGAAGGGAGTGCCCGCCAGTGCGAAGATGTAGGCGGTCCCCAGATCCGTGAACGGCGAGCTGTCGTAGTTCGGCGCACCGACGATGATGTTCGAGCCCGAGCGAGCCACGACACCGAAGGAGGCCGCGCCCTGGTTCGTCACCGGGACCAGGGTGTGACCCTCGAACCAGGTGCCGGAGTTGCGCAGGAACTGGAACACGCCGCCGGGAGTCGGATTGACGCCCGTGTAGGGATTCATCCCAACCAGGACCCCGTCGCTGCTCAAGGCGACTGAAGTCCCGAACTGGTCATCGGCCGCCGCCGAATTGCGGGTCAGCTTGGCTTGTTGCGACCACGTGCCGCCCGAGAGCGTGAACACGTAGGCGGCGCCGGCGTTGGTCGCCGCCGTGTCGTCCAGCCAGGCTCCGATCGCGGCGTCCGTGCCAGACAGATCCACGGAGATGCCGAACATCGAGCCAGCGCCGCTGGTCGGATTCAGCTGTTGCATCTGCGTCCAGGTCGAGCCGACGAGGCTGAAGTCGAAGACCGAACCCGCGTTGCTGTTCTGATTGGGCGCGCCGATCATGGCCTTCGTGCCTTGGAGTGAAACCGTGCCGCCGAAACTTGCTCCGGCTTGGAAACTCGAGGAGATGATCTGCACCGGCGCGGACCAGGTCGTGCCGGTGCGCGTGAAGGCGAAGCACATGCCTGCGCCCGACGCCGTCGCGGCGGTATGGTTCGGAGCCCCGACCATGATGCGGTTGCCGTCGATGTCGACGTCAGACCCGAACAGACCGAAGGGTTGAGAGAATCCTCCCGCGCTGAGCACGGCTTGTTGAGTCCAGGTCGTGCCGCTGCGCACGAATACATAGGCAGTGCCGATCTGGAACGAGCCGCCGCCGATGGGCGCGCCGACCACGATCGTGTCGCCGGAGATCGCCACGGATTCGCCGAAGAGCGCCGGGTTGAGGCCGGTGCCCGACAGGGTGGCCTGGAGGCTCCAGGTCGTGCCGCTCCTCACATAGACGTAGGCTTGGCCCAGCGCACCGGATCCGCCCTGGTACGCGCCGACGACGGCGTAATCGCCGTCCATGTCCACCGCGCTGCCGAAGTGTTCGGGACTGGGGCTGCCGCTGGAAGCGTGAACGAGCTGCTGCAATTCATTGCATGTTTGGGAATGCGCGATCGGGCAGAACGCGAGCGCGAGAGCGCTGATGAAGGACACGGAAATGAGTCGAGAGACCATGGCGAAGATTCCTTTGGAGTGTTTGGAGATGGGGACGACGGCCTCGTGAACGTCGTGCCGCATTCGTGTCTCCAGACACCGCGTTGGTTCTGACTGCTTTGCCGATTTCTCTCTGGATTTTCGGCTGCTTGACGCTCGCTCCGCCGAGCACGACGCTCGATGTCGTCAGCGATCCTGGAATGAGGGACGCGTCATCAGCGCCTGCAACGCTGCGTGGTATTCTCGAACGCGCTCGTCATCATCACGAGCTCGTTATCGCGATCCCGCTCCACGGAAGTCACCACCATGTCGATCGCATTGATCCCGAAATTCGCCTGCGCGCTCCTGTGCGCCAGCGCGGTACCCCCGCCCTTCACGGTGTCCTTCCTCGCGCCGTTCCACGGTCAGCCCTGCACCGCGTACAGCGCCTGGGAGACTTTCACCCACCCCGACACTCTGGGCAACGCGCCGGACGATCCCCTGTCGACGAGCAACGTCCCGGCCGTGTTCCAGCTGGTCCCCGGCGGCGTGATCACGACCGGCGGCAACATCGATCACCTGACGCAGCCGCCGCAGTACCGGATCACTGATTCCGTGCCGGCCGATCTGCAGGAGATCGTGCTGCAGGTCTCGATCAACTTGAATCAGATGCCCTGGCAGCAGGTGAGCTTGACGTACTTCGACGCGAGCGGGACGGCGCACTCGATCGTGCCGACCACTTCCTCGCACATGATTTTCCAGATGGGCCACGAGGAGCGGAAGCTCACCTGGGATCTGTCGGCGAGCACGGACCTGATCACGAGCTATCGGATCGACATCCCCGCGGCGAATCCGTCGACTTCGCTCGACGCGGTCAAGCTCGACACGCGCTACGCCTGTCCCAGCTGCATGTCGCTGGTGAATTACTGCACGGCGAAGATCAATTCGCTGGGTTGCCTGCCCTCGCTCGGCGGGGCGGGCACGCCGAGCGCGTCGGCGGGCTCGGGCTTCGTGCTGCTCGCGAGCAACGTGCTCAACAACAAGCCCGGTCTGTACATCTACACGGACGGTGGCCGGGCCGCCGTGCCCTTCTCGGGCGGTCTGCGCTGCGTCAACACGCCGATCCGCCGCTCGATCGGTCTCAGCTCCGGCGGAAATCCTCCGCCGAACGATTGCTCGGGCGTCTACTCGCTCGACATGAATGCCTTCGCGACCGGAGCGCACGGCGGGATTCCCGCGGCATTCCTGCTGGTCCCTGGGACCGTGGTCGACGCGCAATCGTGGGGTCGCGACAACGGTTTCCCCGCGCCGCAGAATGCGAGCTTGTCGAACGGGCTCGAATTCACGATCTGTCCCTGACGGTTCCAGCGCAGCGCGTCATGACCAGCGTGCGCTACCCGAGTCTGGGTAGCGCGAGCGCGGACAACTGCGCACATCGACGGATGGAGAAGCCGAGCGGCCGGCCCTAGAAAGTCCTCCTTCTTCTCTGTGGTTCCACGCACCGCCCTCCCCGGCGAAATGCGCAGGAGGCTTCCGATGATCGACGAATCGCCCGCCTCGACGAAACCTGATGCGCGCGCGCAAGCCGCGAAGTGGAAGGACATCGTCGCCTGCTACCAGGAGCCGAACCGCTGGCGCGCCGCCTGGCAGATCGTCAACACCCACGGCTCGTACGTCGCCCTATGGGTCGGGATGTACCTGACCTGGGATCGCTGGTGGTGGATCTCGGTGCTCCTGGCCCTGCTCGCCGGCGGACTGCTGGCGCGTGTGTTCATCATTTTCCACGACTGCGGCCACGGCTCATACTTCCGCTCGAAGCGAGCGAACGCCGTGCTGGGCTTCATCTCCGGCCTGCTGGTCTTCACGCCCTATTTCCATTGGCGCGGACAGCACGCACTGCACCACCGCAGCGCCGGCGATCTCGATCGCCGCGGCGTCGGCGACGTGTGGACCATGACCGTCGAGGAATACCTGCAGGCCTCGCGCTGGAAGCGATTCTCCTATCGCCTCGCGCGCAACCCCGTCGTCCTGTTCGTCGTCGCGCCGCTGTTCCTGTTCCTCGTCCTCCAGCGCTTTCCTTCCGCGAACGTCGACGAGCGCGAGCGCCGCTCCGTGTGGTGGATGGACCTCGCGATCCTCGTGATGGTGGTCGCGATGAGCTGGATCTTCGGCCTGATCCCCTACCTGATCCTGCAGATCACGGCGATGGCGGTCGCGGGCACGGCCGGGGTGTGGCTCTTCTACGTGCAGCACCAGTTCGAAGACGTCTACTGGGAGCGCGGCGAGAACTGGGATTACACCGCCGCGGCGCTCCAAGGCAGCTCCTTCTACAAGCTGCCGCGCGTCCTGCAGTGGTTCTCGGGCAACATAGGCTTCCACCACATCCACCACCTCAGCCCGCGCATCCCCAACTACAACCTCGAAGCCTGTCACCGCTCCGATCCGCTGTTCCGCGACGTCAAGCCGCTGACGCTGATGTCCGGCTTGAAGTCGCTGACGCTGCGCCTGTGGAACGAGTCGACCAATAAGCTGGTCGGCTACCGGGAAATGCGCCGCATCCGCAAGCAGCGCCGCAGCGGCAATCCGCCTTCGGGCCAGCTCAGTTGAGCTGGGACGTCCGTCGGTACGGAGCCAAGCTCGGATCCGACACCCCCTCGATTCCGCGCGCCCCGAGCGCGGTATCGGGGAGGTGTCGGATCCGAGCCTGGTTCCGTACCGACAACACTAGCGCACGAACTCGCAGCTCGACTCGAGCGGGCAGGCATCGCAGTCGGGACGCGAGCTCTTGCACAGGCCCTGACCATGGGCGCGCAGCA